>NZ_JABUEI010000010.1:0-159303 GCF_019836145.1 Rhodococcus sp. BP-241
CACAGAGTTTCGGTGGCCATAGCGGAGGGGAAACGCCCGGACCCATTCCGAACCCGGAAGCTAAGCCCTCCAGCGCCGATGGTACTGCACCCGACAGGGTGTGGGAGAGTAGGACACCGCCGAACAACCCTTCCCAGAAAGCCCCCCGACCACCGGTCGGGGGGCTTTCTGCATTCACGGGTATCGGTGTCCGGACACAGTCCGATCAAGCAGAGTCCCGTCGTACGCGCGCCGGGATAGTCTCGTATCCACCATGCCGCAGAAACCACGACGCTCGATATCGCCTCTGGGCTCCCCGCTGCTCGGGCACACCGAGGAATCACCGCGTCGCCGGCGTATCCGGGTGCAGATTCTGCTCACCGTCTTCCTGCTGGGCGCCAACGCGATCGGCGCCGTGATCGTGGGTGCACTCATCAGCGTGGTCGTGCCGGGGCCGGACGTCGTCACGCCCCGTGAGTACTGGTGGGTGAACTTCATCCTCATCCCGTGCTACCTCGTGGTCGCGTTCCTCATCGGAGTGGGGTGGGGAACCAAGCGCACCGTCAAGGGACTGCGCTGGGCCATCGAGGACCGCGTGCCCACCCGCAAGGAACAGAAGCGCACGCTGGCGATGCCGTGGCGGCTCACCCGGTTGCAGATCGGTCTCTGGATCGGCGGGCTCGTCATCGTCACGACGGCCGACGGCATCATCGATCCCAACTCCATCCCCAAGGTCGCGTTCACCATCGCGTTCGGTGGTGCGACCGTCTGCGCGTTCAGCTACCTGCTGACGGAGTTCGCTCTGCGCCCGGCGGCGGCGCGTGCTCTCGAGGCCGGCGATCTCCGCCGTATCCGTATCGCCGGGGTGATGGGGCGCTCCATCCTCTCGTGGCTCCTGGGTACCGGCGTCCCAGTGGCGGGACTCATGGTCATCGCCATCGCCTCGTTCATCCGCGATGACACCACCGCCGACCAGTTCGCAGTCGCCATCCTCGCGCTCGGCGGCATCACGTTCCTGTTCGGCTTCGCGCTGACGCTGCTCGGCGGTCTGGCGACGACGGCGCCCATCGACAACGTGCGCTCGGCGATGGTCGAGATCGAACGCGGCAACCTCGACGCACGGGTGTCCGTCTACGACGGCACCGAGCTCGGCGAACTGCAGAGCGGCTTCAACCGCATGGCCGAGGGCCTCGCCGAGCGGGACAAGATCCGGGACCTGTTCGGTCGCCATGTCGGCATGGAGGTCGCCGAGGCCGCGCTGAAGAGCAATCCCGAGCTCGGCGGCGAGGAGCGCGACATCGCCGTCTTCTTCATCGACCTGATCGGATCCACGGAGCTGGCTGCCTCCCAGCCCCCGGCGCAGGTGGTGGATCTGTTGAACCGCTTCTTCGACGTGGTGGTCGACGAGGTGGACAAGCATCACGGTTTCGTCAACAAGTTCGAGGGCGATGCGGCGCTCGCCATCTTCGGTGCTCCCGGCGATCTCGACGATCACTGCGGGGAGGCCCTCAGCGCGGCTCGCGCCATCATGCGGCGACTCGAGAACGAGGTCCCGGACTGCCAGGCAGCCATCGGTATCGCGTCCGGGCGAGCCGTCGCGGGCAACATCGGTGCGAAGCAACGATTCGAGTACACGGTCATCGGAGATCCGGTGAACGAGGCGGCCCGGTTGTCCGAGCTCGCCAAGTCTGCGGACGGGCGTCTGGTGGCGTCGGCACGCACGGTGGAGCACGCCCACAATCAGTCGAGTGACGAGTGGTCGTTCGGCAAGAGCGTGACGTTGCGGGGGCGGTCGGAGGAGACGCAGCTCGCGACCCCTGCCTGACGGCGGCCCACACGGTCGATAGGGTGGCCCGGTGCGTCTGGTCATTGCTCGGTGTCAGGTCGATTACGTCGGCCGGTTGACGGCCCATCTGCCGTGGGCGAAGCGTCTGCTGCTCGTCAAGTCCGACGGATCGGTGAGCGTCCACGCGGACGATCGGGCGTACAAGCCGCTCAACTGGATGACGCCGCCGTGCTGGCTGGTCGAGAACCCTGCAGAGGCTCTCCCTGCCGACGGCGACGTCGTGCCCGCGGACCGACAGCTGTGGGTCGTGACCAACAAGGCCGGCGAGGAACTGCGCATCACGATCGAGGACATCGAACTCGACAGCAGCCACGAGCTGGGTGTCGATCCGGGTCTGACCAAGGACGGCGTCGAGTCCCATCTGCAGGAACTGCTCGCCGAGCACGTGCACACGCTCGGTGACGGGTACACCCTGGTACGCCGGGAGTACCCGACGGCGATCGGACCCGTGGACCTTCTGTGCCGCGCCGACGACGGTGCGACGGTCGCGGTGGAGATCAAGCGTCGAGGAGACATCGACGGTGTCGAGCAGTTGACTCGCTATCTCGAACTCCTGAACCGTGATCCACTGCTGGCTCCGGTGCGGGGCGTGTTCGCGGCCCAGCAGATCAAGCCGCAGGCGAAGACGCTCGCGGAGGATCGCGGGATTCGTTGCCTCACACTGGACTACGACTCGCTCCGCGGAATCGAATCGTCCGCGTTCACGCTCTTCTGACGCGGTCGCCTACCATCGGTCGAGTGCCGAGACGCAACAACCAACGAGCCGGCCGGTCGGGCCGACCGGGGCGACCCGCGCCGACGTTCGGTGACGCCACGGCGCGAGTGGAGCGCGGCCCGTCCTTCGACGGCGACGAGGAGTACGTCGTGCGCCCGATTCCCGGCGCTCGTGCGACCAAGACCTACCGGTGCCCCGGCTGCGACCACGAGATCATGCCCGGTGTGGCGCACGTGGTCGTCTGGCCCGCCGAGAAACTCGGCGGACCCGACGACAGGCGGCACTGGCACACCGGATGCTGGTCCGGCCGCGGCACCCGCGGGCTCACCCGCAGGTGGTCCTGACTCTCAGGACTGGGTCGAGCTCGACTGGCCGTTCGAGGAGCGCTCGGTCGACGTCTCGACCGGTGCCTCGTCGAGGAGTGACTCGTCGATCTCGAGATCGTCCGGCGCCAACGGTGCGTCGAGCAGTTCGCTCTCCCGGTTGACCGAGGCGAGCATGGCCGGCACGGAATCGAGTTGGCCGCGGATGCCGAGCAGCTGAGCGAGCACCCGGCCACGCAGGACTCGCAGTTCCTCGGCGAGCTCCTTGGCGTGAGCGATGCGGCGCTCCGACTGCTCGGTGGCGGCCTGGAGCCGACGCTTGGCCTCGGCGGTGGCATCGGCGAGCCGACGATCCGCCTCGGCCTTGGAGTCGGCTTCGAGCTCGTCGACGGCGTTCATCACCTTGGTGCGGCGATCGGCCATCGTGATCTCGAAGTCCTCCTGCACCGCGGCGCGCTTCTTCTCGGCCTCGGCGGCGAGGCGATCACGCTCGGCCTGCGCCTCCTCGACGATGCGGGCGGCGGCTGTGCGTGCCTCGGCCATGGTCTGCTCGTGCTCGGTCTCGAGTGCGGACCGTCGGTCCTTCAGCTCGGCCACCAGGCCCTCGTACTCGCCGCGCATGCGGGTGGCGTCCTGCTCGGCCACGGACACGAGTTCGGCAGCGTCGGCCTCGGCCTTGGCGCGCACCTCGGACGCCTCGTCCGAGGCGAGTCGCAGCATGCGAGAGATGCGATCGCTCATGCCCTCGGCGGTGGTCGGGGGGACCGACAGCCGATCGATGTCCTTACGGAGATCGTCGATCTCGTCGCGGGCGTCCTCGAGCTGGACCGCGAGATCGCGGGCCTGCGCGGCCGCCGCGTCGCGATCGGTCGCGATGACGCGGAGCTCGGCATCGAACCGCTCGAAGTACCGCTGGACCTCGTCCTTGTCGTACCCCTTGCGGACCACGCTGAAGGGCAGGGAGCTGCTACCGCTGACGTTCTCTGGTGCCATGCGGACAACCTACCGTCACGCGCCCCGTTTCGGCCGTCGGGTGCTGATCACGACGGGTCCCGGGGAGGGGTCAGCTCGCGGCGGGCTCGACCAGCTCGACGAGGACGCCGCCGGCGTCCTTGGGGTGCACGAAATTGATCCGGGAATCGGCGGTACCGCGGCGGGGAGCGTCGTACAGCAACCGGGCACCACGCTCGCGGAGGAACGCTGCGGTCTCCTCGACGTCGCGGACGCGGAAGGCGAGCTGCTGCAGGCCGGGACCGTTCCGGTCGAGGAACTTGGCGATGGTCGACGTCTCGTCGAGGGGAGCGAGGAGCTGGATCTGCGCGGCGCCGTCGGCGGCACCGGGAACGGAGATCATCGCCTCGACGACACCCTGGCTCTCGTTGACCTCGCGGTGGGTCACCGTCATCCCGAAGTGGTCCCGGTAGAACTCGAGGGCGACGTCGAGGTCGGCCACTGCGATCCCCACGTGGTCGATGGCCGTCACGAGGCCTGCCGTCACCGCGTCCGCGGTCGCCGTCGTGTGCTCGTCGGTGGTCGTCATACTTTGACGTTAGACCTTTTTTCCGGCAGTTCGGGCGTGGTCTGGGTCACAATCGATCGACGGCATCTCTGGACGACCGCCAACTCTGTGTGGCCAAGGCGACGCCGCCGATGGTCGAGGACCGTTCACCGACTGCGGCAGAATGGACACATGGCCGACAACCAGCTCTCCAGCACCGCACCTGCCGCGTCCTCCACGGTCTCGCAGCCGCCGATCGTGCGGTGGTTCCGCGTCGTGGCGGTCGCGGAAGCCGTCACTTGGGTCGCGCTGCTCATCGGCATGGCTGTCAAGTACGTCCCCGACCCCAACATCGACAGTGGTGTCCGGATCCCGGGCATGCTGCACGGCGCGGTCTTCGTCCTGTACCTCGTGATCACCGTGCTGACCGCCCTCGCGTTGCGGTGGAGCAAGGGCGTCACGGTGCTCGCACTCCTCGCGAGCATCCCGCCCTTCGGCACCATCGTCTTCGAGGTGTGGGCGTCGAGGACCGGACGTCTGGTTCGATCGGCCGGAGCCGCATCGCCGCGGGCCGCGGCGGAGTGACAAAATAACCTCGTGACTCGACCCGGATCTCGCCCACCAGTACGTCCGTCGGCCGCGGCAGCCGCCGCCATGTCCGGCGCGGTCGACCTCTCGGCGCTCAAGGCCAAGGCGCAGGCCGCGTCCGCGCCGCCGTCTCCCACCGCCGCCAACGGTCTCGCGGTCTCCGTCACGGTGACGGAGGTGGACTTCGAGGCCGAGGTGTTGGTGCGCTCGAGCCAGGTCCCCGTGATCGTCAATCTGCTGTCGCCGCGCTCCCCGCAGTCGCTGCAGCTGACGCAGTCCCTCGAGGCCCTCGCGGTCGAGGGTGACGGCGCCTGGGTGCTCGCCAACGTCGACGTCGACGTCAATCCGCGCATCGCGCAGGCCTTCGGCGTGCAGGCCGTTCCCACGCTGGTCGCCGTCGCAGCAGGCCAGCCCCTCGCGGATCTGCAGGGCCTGCAGCCCGAGGAGAGCCTGCGTGAGTGGTTGGCGGCCATCGCCCGCGCCGTCGAGGGGAAGCTGACCGGTGTCCCGAACGCCGACGAACCGGCCCCCGAGCCCGAGGACCCGCGCTTCGACGCAGCCGAGGCCGCGCTCGCCGAGGGTGACCTCGCGGGTGCCGAGGCGGCCTTCCAGGAGATCGTCGACGCCGAGCCGGCCAACAAGCAGGCATTGAACGGCGTGCGTCAGGTCCGATTCCTGGCACGCGTCCAGGGGCTGCCGGACGACATCGTCGAGCAGGCCGACGCGGCGCCGGACGACGTCGATCTCGGTCTCCAGGCGGCCGACGCGTTGCTGTATCAGCAGCGGACCGAGGACTCGTTCGCTCGTGTCGTGGAGCTGGTCCGGCGCACGCGTGAGGACGATCGCGCCCGTGCTCGCGCCCGGTTGCTCGAGTTGTTCGAGCTCTTCGACCCGGCGGATCCGCTGGTGGTCACCGCTCGACGCAAGCTGGCGTCCGCCCTCTACTAGGAGTAGCGGCCGTCGCACGCCTCCCGGCCACCCAGCACGCCCCAGCGGAACGCGTCGACGCGCGCGAAGCCGCTGGGGACCGTGCGACCGTCCACGTCACTCGCGGCGAGCCCGTCCGACAACAGACCCGACACCGCCTCGTCGAGGTCGCCCGGTGACAGTGTCACCGTCGACCTCTGCGCCGCGTCCGTGTCGGAGGGACTCAGTGCTGCGGTGACCACTCCCGACAGGCACGCCGACCGGAGCGCGGCTCGGGCGTCCGTCAGGCCCTGGCCGGCCTCGTTCTGCACGGCCAGCACGTACCGGGAGACGAAGAGGACATAGGCGCCGTAGTCACCGGTGACGTCGAGCGGCACGATGTCGTCCTCGCTCACCTCGGTGGGACGTCCGCGATCGGCCAGCGCGTCGACCGAGATACCGATCGTGTTGGTGGAGGGGCAATAGGAGACCGGTTCGGTGGTGAGCGCGTCCGCGCACCCGGTGTCGGCGCCGGAGTAGTCGACCGTCGGGGGATCCGTGGTGGGCATCACCTGTTCGAACGTCGCGGCGAACTGCTCGAGCGAGTCCTGCGTGACGGGGAGCTCGCCGGTGTCGAGAGGGCTGTCGAACTGTTGGGGAAGGGTCGAGCGCCGCGACTCGACCTCCTTCTCGTCGATGCGCGTGCAGGCCCCGGCGCCGTCGGTGAAGCCGATCTGGGCGGCGGTGACTCGTTCGAACGCGGAGCCGTGCACCGAGTCGGGATCACCGGGGTCGACGTCGCGGACGGCCACGGTGGCCGCGAGGACGTCGTTCAACCCGTCCGAGGTGTCGAGCGTGAAGTGGGTCGAGTCGCCCTCGGCGACATGGCGCATGAAGGCGCCCGCGAAGCAGTCTGCCTGTTGCTCGGCGACGATGGTCGGGTCGTCGTCCCCGACGAGGCCGGACTGCGTCTGCACGGCATGGCCGTACTCGTGGGCGAGCACCATGACCACCGACATGGGTCCGAACGCGTCGATCATGGCCGGCATGAGCAGCCCGCGGTCCCAGCCGATGCTGTCGTCGAGCGAGCAGTATCCGGCGTTGGCGAGTCCGTCCGTCGGTTCGCTGCAGAAGAGCGGACCCTCGCCGGCGTCGGCTGTGGCATCCCAGGACACCAGTGACCGGACGGGCTGGAAGGACCCGCGGAACAGCGTCGAGTACGTGGTGCGCCAGAACTTCTGGATGTCGTCCACGGCGTCCGTCGCCAGCAGGTCGACGTCGGTTCCGGCGGCGCCGTCGACGTTGAGCTGGGCATGGGAGACACCGGGTCTGGGGCCGGACGGGCCGTCCGTGACGGGGAGACCGGCGACGGTGAAGGGATCGTCGTAGATGGAGACGGGGGAGCCCGTCACCACCGCGCCACATGATGTGAGCACGGTGGTGACGGCGAGTGCGAGGAGGCTCGCGGACCAGCCGAACCGGACGCGGGCCCCGCGCATCATCTCTCCAGTCTGAGCCAGATCGCTCCGTAGGGCGGAAGGGCGACCCGAGCGGATGCCGGACGACCGTGCCACGAGTGCTCGGTCGCGGTGACCTCACCGAGGTTGCCCACACCCGAACCGCCGTAGACCTCCGCGTCGGTGTTGAGGATCTCGACCCACCGGCCCGGCTCGGGTAATCCAACACGATAATCGCCGTGCGGGGAACCGGAGAAGTTGAACAGGCAGGCCGTGACGGAGCCGTCGTCGCCGAAGCGCAGGAAGCTCAGCACGTTGTTCGCGGTGTCGTTGGCGTCGATCCACGAGAAGCCGCTGGGCGAGCCGTCCTGTGTCCAGAACTCCGGGCCTGCGACGTAGGTGCGGTTGAGGTCGCCGACCAGGTGCTGCACACCGCGGTGCAGCGAGCCGCTTCCCTCCTCGCCGATCTCCCACCAGTCGAGACCGCGCTCGTCGGACCACTCGGCGGTCTGGCCGAACTCCTGGCCCATGAACAGCAGTTGCTTGCCGGGATGCGCCCACATGTAGGCGAGCATGCCGCGCAGACCCGCGGCCTTCGCCCAGTCGTCACCCGGCATGCGGGACCAGAGCGTGCCCTTCCCGTGCACGACCTCGTCGTGGCTGATGGGCAGCACGAAGTTCTCGCTCCAGGCGTAGACCAGGGAGAACGTGACCTCGTGGTGGTGGTACGCGCGGTGGATCGGATCGCGCCCGATGTACCCGAGCGTGTCGTGCATCCAGCCCATGTTCCACTTCATGGAGAAGCCGAGGCCGCCCACGCTGGTGGGACGCGTGACGCCGGGCCACGAGGTCGACTCCTCGGCCACGGTGACGACGCCGCGGTGCAGCTTGTGCACGGTCGCGTTCATCTCCTGCAGGAACGCCACGGCCTCGAGATTCTCGCGACCGCCGTAGATGTTGGGGCTCCACCCACCCTCGGGGCGCGAGTAGTCCAGGTAGAGCATCGACGCGACCGCGTCGACGCGGAGCCCGTCGATGTGGAACTCCTCGATCCAGTACAGCGCGTTGGCGACGAGGAAGTTGCGCACCTCGGTACGACCGAAGTCGAAGACGTAGGTGCCCCAGTCCAACTGCTCGCCGCGCTGCGGGTCGCCGTGCTCGTAGAGCGGGGAGCCGTCGAACCGCGCGAGGGCCCAGTCGTCCTTGGGGAAGTGCGCCGGGACCCAGTCGACGATGACACCGATGCCGTCACGGTGCAGGAGGTCGACGAAGGCGCGGAAGTCGTCGGGGGTGCCGAAGCGCGACGTCGGTGCGTAGTACGAGGTGACCTGATATCCCCACGATCCACCGAAGGGGTGTTCGGCGACGGGCAGCAGCTCGACGTGGGTGAAGCCGGTCTCGCGTACGTGAGCCGAGAGCTGTTCCGCCAGTTCGCGATAGTTCAGTCCGGGGCGCCAGGAGGCGAGATGCACCTCGTACACGCTCATCGGCGCCCGGTGCGGTTCCAGCTCGGCGCGGGCGGTGATCCAGTCACCGTCCGACCACTCGTACGACGACTGGTTCACGACCGACGCCGTCGACGGCGGGACCTCGGTGGCGAAGGCCATCGGGTCGGCCTTGTCCTTCACCGAGCCGTCCTTGCCGTGCACCCGGAACTTGTACAGCGTGCCGGCGCCGATGTCGGGGACGAACAGCTCCCACACACCGGTGGTGCCGAGCACGCGCATCGGCCAGGTCTGTCCGCCCCAGCCGTCGAACTCGCCGACGACGGTGACGCCGACGGCGCCCGGGGCCCACACCGCGAACGAGGTGCCGTTCACGGGTCCGTCGGGCGTGGTGTAGCTCTGCAGATGCGCTCCGAGGATGTCCCAGAGTCGTTCGTGGCGCCCCTCTCCGAAGAGATGGAGATCGAGCTCGCCGAGGGTCGGCAGGAAGCGGTAGCCGTCGGCGACGGTCACCTGGTGACCGCCCGGGTACTCGACGCGGAGCCGGTAGTCCGCGAGGTCCTCCACCGGCACCAGGGCCGAGAACACACCGTGCGCGACGTGTGTGAGCTCGTGGTCCTTCCCGCCGATGACCGCGGTGACGCTGAGAGCGTTGGGACGCAACGCCCGGATGGCGGTGCCGCCCGGCATGGGGTGCGCGCCGAGAACGGAGTGGGGGTCGTGGTGCTGCCCGCGGGCGAGCAGCGAGAGGTCGTGATCACCGGGAGCGGCGAGGGTGTCCGTGCTCGCGCCGGGGGTGGTGCGTTCCGTCATGAGATCTCCTTCCGGAAGGCGAGTTCGGTGCGGGCGGGGAACGGGACGGGCGGCAGCGCCAGGATGTGGGCGACCGACCGCCACGGCTCGAGCTTGACGTAGTTGGCCTGGCCCCACTGGAACTGCTGACCGCTGACCTCGTCGGTGACCGTCAGGTGCTCCTGCCAGTCGCGGCCGATCTGCGGCATGTCGAGCCAGACGGTGCCTTCCTCGGCGCCGAACGGGTTCAGGTTGATCACGACCAGCACCGCGTCACCGGTCACCGCGTCGAACTTCGAGTAGGCGATGATCGCGTCGTTGTCGACGTGGTGGAAGTGGATGTTGCGCAACTGCTGCAACGCCGGGTGCGCCTTGCGGACGGCGTTGAGCATGGTCAACCACGGCTCGAGCGATTCGCCGCGAGCCCGTGCGCCTTCGAAGTCGCGGGGGCGCAACTCGAATTTCTCCGTGTCGAGGTACTCCTCGCTGCCCTCGCGCACCGGAACGTGTTCGTAGAGTTCGTATCCCGAGTACACGCCCCACGTGGGGGACAGGGTGGCGGCGAGAGCGGCACGCAGCGCGAACATGCCGGGGCCGCCCTTCTGCAGGCTCTCGTGGAGGATGTCCGGCGTGTTGACGAACAGGTTGGGTCGACCCAGATCGGCCTTGGCGGCGATCTCCTGTCCGAACTCCGTGAGCTCCCACTTGGCCGTGCGCCACGTGAAGTACGTGTAGGACTGCGTGAAACCGCGTCGCGCGAGACCGTAGAGCCGCGCGGGACGCGTGAACGCCTCGGCGAGGAAGAGCACGTCGGGGTGCGTCTTCTTGACCTCGGCGATGAGCCACTCCCAGAAGTCCGGTGGCTTGGTGTGCGGATTGTCGACCCGGAAGATCTTGACTCCCTGGCTGATCCAGAACTTGACGACGCGCAGCACCTCCGCGTAGATGCCCTTGCGATCGTTGTCGAAGTTGACCGGGTAGATGTCCTGGTACTTCTTGGGCGGGTTCTCCGCGTAGGCGATGGTGCCGTCGGGGAGCACGGTGAACCAGTCGGGATGTGCGGCGGCCCAGGGGTGGTCCGGGGCGCACTGCAGGGCGAGGTCCAGGGCGATCTCGAGGCCGAGCTTGCGCGCGGCCGTGACGAGTGCGCGGAACTCCTTGACCGTCCCCAGCTCGGGATGCACCGCGTCGTGGCCGCCCTCGGACGAGCCGATGGCCCACGGCGAGCCCACGTCGGTGGGTCCCGGAGTCAGAGTGTTGTTGCGGCCCTTGCGATTCACCTTGCCGATCGGATGGATCGGCGGGAAGTAGACGACGTCGAAGCCCATGGCCGCCACGCGGGGGAGCGCGCCGATGGTGGTCTCGAACGTGCCGTGGCGAGGAGTGCCGTCCTCGTTCCAGCCGCCCGTGGAGCGGGGGAAGAGCTCGTACCACGATCCGACGAGTGCCTCGCGGCGGTCGACCCAGACGTTGATCGCCTCGCCGCGCGTCACCAGCTCGCGCAGCGGCGTCTCGTGCAGGATCTCGCGCACCTCGGGCGTGAACGCCGGTGCGACGCGTGACGGCAGCGGTGCGTCGCTCCGCAGCGCCGTCACGACGTTCTCGAGCAGTGGCTTCTCCGAGCGACCGACGTTCTTCGCGGCGCGTTCGAACAGGCGTGCGCCGGTCTCGAGATCGTTGGCCAGTTCGGCCGGCCCCTGGCCCACGCCGAGTTTCGCCTCGACCGCATGCATCCAGGTGGCGATCGGATCACCCCAGCCCTCGATGCGGGCGATCCAGAAGCCTTCGGCGTCGGGAGTGAACACACCGTGGAAGATGTCCGGCTGCTCGCCGGGGACCATCGGGATGTGGACCGACTTGCCCTGGCCGGGCCCGCGAACCGCCAACGTCGCGTTGACGGCGTCGTGCCCCTCGCGCCACACCGCGGCCGTGATCGGGAATGTCTCTCCCACAACGGCCTTGGCGGGATACTTACCGGACGATGTGTTGGGTAGTACGTCGTCGATGCCGATACGGCCTGTCACCGAAGCCCCTTTTCTGCTGGTTGTCGCAGTTCTGTCGATGTCGGGTTGTCGGGCTGAGCTCGAAGTCAACCGTAGACGAGATGCCCCGGTCTTTCTCGAAACCGACCGAGAGCACCGACGCGACCTGCGGACGAGGCACGCGGCAGTCTCGGACGCCACCGGGAGAAGTACCCGAACGGCTCCTCGGCAAACGCGGAACCACGGTGCGCGGCGGTCGCCCGCAGTAGTCTTCGGAATCGTGAAAGCACTCCGCAGATTCACCGTCCGCGCGCAGCTCCCGGCCCGACTCTCCGGACTCGCCGAACTGTCCGTCAACCTGCGATGGTCGTGGCATCCGCCGACCCTGGAGCTGTTCGAGAGCATCGATCCGGACCTGTGGGTCAGTGGTGACCGCGATCCGGTGCGCATCCTCGGCGAGGTGCGCTCGTCCCGCCTCGAGGACCTGGCGAACGACGACGCGTTCGTCCAGCGCGTGGATGATCTCGTCGCCGATCTGCACCTCTACCTGGCGCAACCCCGATGGTTCCAGCAGCAGGTCGACTCCGGTGCGGATCTGCCGGTGGGCATCGCGTACTTCTCGATGGAGTTCGGCGTCTCCGAGGTGCTGCCCAACTACTCCGGTGGTCTCGGCATCCTCGCCGGCGATCACCTCAAGGCCGCGTCCGATCTGGGGTTGCCCCTCATCGGCGTGGGCCTGCTGTACCGCTCCGGGTACTTCCGCCAGTCGCTGACGGCCGACGGCTGGCAGGCCGAGCGGTATCCGTCCCTCGACCCGCAGGGTCTGCCGCTGCGACTGCTCATCGACGAGTCCGATTCCCCGGTGCTCGTCCACGTCGCGATGCCGGGCGACCGCGTGCTGCGCGCGCGTATCTGGATCGCCCAGGTCGGACGCATCCCGCTGCTGCTGCTGGACTCCGACATCGCCGACAACGATCCCGAGCTGCGCGGCGTGACCGATCGCCTCTACGGCGGCGATCAGGACCACCGGGTGAAGCAGGAGATCCTGGCCGGGGTCGGCGGCGTCCGCGCCGTGCGCGCCTACACCGAGTACCACTCGCTTCCCGCGCCCAGCGTCTTCCACATGAACGAGGGCCACGCCGGCTTCCTCGGTCTCGAGCGCATCCGTGAACTGCACGCGGGCGGGCTGGACTTCGATTCCGCGCTCGCCGCGGTGCGAGCGTCCACCGTCTTCACGACGCACACTCCCGTGCCCGCCGGTATCGACCGCTTCCCCGCGGATCTGGTGCGCCTCTACTTCGGCGACGGCACGGCGGAGTCGTCGCTGCTGCCCGGCATCGAGATGGAACGCATCCTCGAACTCGGCCGCGAGAGCGACCCCGCGGTGTTCAACATGGCCCACATGGGGCTGCGGTCGGCGCAGCGCGCGAACGGAGTCTCCAAGCTCCACGGCATCGTCAGTCGCGGCATGTTCGACGAACTCTGGCCCGGATTCGACGCGTCCGACGTCCCCATCGGCTCGGTCACCAACGGCGTGCACGCACCGACGTGGGCGTCGCAGCGGTGGCTCGACCTCGCGGCGCGCACGGTGGGAACCCGCACGATGGAGGAGGCGCAGGGCTGGGAGCAGCTGGCCGAGGTCTCCGCATCGGACCTGTGGGAGACGCGTTCGGCGCTGCGGTCCGATCTGGTCGCGGAAGTGCGCCGCCGCGTGCGCCACTCGGCCCTCGAGCGCGGGTCCACCGACGCCGAACTCGCGTGGACGGACGACGTGTTCGACACGTCGGTGCTCACGGTCGGATTCGCGCGCCGTGTCCCCACCTACAAGCGACTGACGTTGATGCTGCGGCAACCGGAGCGCCTGCGCGCCATGCTGCTCGATCCGGTCCGCCCGGTACAGCTGGTGGTGGCCGGCAAGTCGCACCCCGCGGACGACGGTGGCAAGGCCCTGATTCAGCAGATCGTGCGATTCGCCGATCAGCACGACGTTCGGCACCGTATCGTCTTCCTGCCCGACTACGACATGTCGATGGCCCGCTACCTCTACTGGGGATGCGACGTCTGGCTCAACAACCCGTTGCGGCCGCTCGAGGCGTGCGGCACCTCGGGCATGAAGTCCGCTCTCAACGGTGGACTGAACCTCTCCATCCGGGACGGATGGTGGGACGAGATGTACGACGGGGAGAACGGCTGGGCCATTCCCACCGCCGACGGCGTCGTCGACGAGAACCGCCGCGACGATCTCGAGGCCGCGGCGCTGTACGAGTTGCTCGAGAAGTCGGTGCTCCCCAAGTTCTACGACCGGGGCGACGACGGGTTGCCGGCGCGCTGGGTCGAGATGGTGCGGCACACCCTCACGGTCACGGGCCCGAAGGTGTTGGCGTCCAGGATGGTTCGCGACTACACGCAGCAGTACTACGGTCCCGCCACCCGGGCGGGTGCGGCGGCGATCTCCGACGACTACGCCGGTGCGAAGGCCATGGCCGACTATCGGCGCCGCGTCGATTCGGCGTGGCCCGCGGTCACGGTGACCGACGTCGAGGCGGACGGGCTGCCGGACACCCCGGTGCTGGGTTCGACACTCACCCTGTCCGCGACGGTGGGGCTCGGCGGACTCGGCCCGTCGGACGTGTCCGTGCAGGCCGTGTTCGGCCACGTCGATCAGGACGAGCAGCTCGGCGACGTCGTGACGGTCCCGATGCTGCACCAGGGATCGGCCGCGGGCGGCGAGCGGTTCCTCGCCGACACGACGCTGCCGCTCTCCGGGTCGGTCGGATACACGGTGCGGGTCCTGCCGCACCATCCGCTGCTCGCGGGAGACGCCGAGCTCGGTCGGGTCGCGGGTCCGTCCCCGATGTAGGTCCCTCCAGGTTCAGGTCTGGGTGGCGGTGAGGCGCGTCAGCGCCTTGCGCACGATCTCCGGGTCCGTCGTCTCCCAGAACGGTGGGAGCGACGCCCGGAGGTAGCCGCCGTATCGCGCCGTGGCCAGTCGGGAGTCGAGCACCGCGACGACGCCCTTGTCGTCGACGCTGCGGAGCAGTCGGCCGACACCCTGGGCCAGCAGTAGCGCCGCGTGGTTCGCGGCGACGGCGAGGAACCCGTTGCCTCCGCGCGACTCGACGGCGCGCTGCCGCGCCACCAGCAGCGGATCGTCGGGTCGCGGGAACGGGATGCGGTCGACGATCACGAGGGTCAGTGACCGACCGGGGACGTCGACGCCCTGCCACAGGGAGAGCGTGCCGAACAGTGACGTGGCCTCGTCCTGCGCGAAGCGCTCGACCAGGGCGCCGGTGGCATCGTCGCCCTGGCACAGCACGGGGGTGTCCAGCCGTTCGCGCATCTCGGCCGCCGCGGCCTTCGCCGCCCGCATCGACGAGAACAGTCCCAGAGTGCGGCCACCCGCGGCGCGCACGAGCCCCGCGATCTCGTCGAGCTGACTCGGCGACGTACCGTCGCGCCCCGGTGCGGTGAGGTGCTTGGCGATGTAGAGGATGCCGGCCCTGCCGTGGTCGAACGGCGATCCGACGTCGAGCGAGTTCCACCGGAACGTGTCCGCGTCGGACGGTGCCTCGGTGCCGGTCGCGAGGGCCGCGTCGACGCGGGTGGGGTTGGCGGCCGGCAGACCCCAGTTGACGGCGAGACCGTCGAACGAGCCGCCCACGGTGAGCGTCGCGGAGGTGAGGACCACGGTCGACTCCGCGAACAGCCGGGTCCGGAGCAGTCCGCCGACGGACAGCGGTGCCACCCGAACCACCCGCTTCACGACGCCGCGGAACTCGTCGACGGCCAACCACACCACGTCCCGCCGCTTCGCGGGATCGCTCTCCTCGTACGTCTCGAGAATGCGCACCGCGGTGTCGTGCACGTCGTCGATGGCGGCGAGAGCCGCGGTCCGCGCGGCCGCCGCGTCGGGGTCCGCGGCGGCGCCGCCCTGCTTGGCCGGCCCGATGGCCGTGCGCACGGCCCACGCGGCGTCGCGGATGCTCGCGATCGTCTGGGACGCGCCGGGGGGCAACTCCTCCCAGCGTCCGCCCTCGAGTTCGTCGAGCAACGCGGCGAAACCCTCTGCCGCGCCGGCCAGTCGGTCGAGAATCTCGTCCTCCACGAGCTTCCCGCAGCGACGCATGGCGGCGCCGACCGCGGTCGCGGACATCTCCGCCGTCGCCGCGGACGTCACCCGGTCCACGAGCTCGTGCGCCTCGTCCACCACGACGACGTCGTGTTCGGGCAGCACCGAGATGCCGGTGATCGCGTCGATGGCGAGCATCGCGTGATTGGTGACGACGACGTCGGCGCGCGCCGCGTCCACCCGGGCGAGCTCGGCGAAGCAGTCCTCGCCGTAGGGGCAGCGCGACTTCCCCAGACACTCGCGGGAGGTCACGCTCATCTGCCGCCAGGCCTGATCGGACACGCCCGGGTTCAGCTCGTCGCGGTCACCGGTCTCGGTGTCCGAGGACCACTCGGTGATGCGCTTGACCTCACGGCCGAGCCGCGACACGGCGAAGGCGTCGAACAGCTCCTCCTCCGGAGCGTCGGACGGTGCGCCGTGCAGTTTGTTGAGGCACAGGTAGTTGCCGCGGCCTTTGAGGATCGCGAATGTCGGTTCGTGCGCGAGGGCCGTGGTGAGAGCCTTCGACAGACGCGGCAGGTCGCGGTCGACCAGCTGACGCTGCAGCGCGATGGTCGCGGTGGACACGACGACGGTCTTCCCCGACGTCACCGCGTGCCGCAGCGACGGAACCAGGTAGGCGAGCGACTTGCCGGTGCCGGTGCCCGCCTGCACCGCGAGGTGCTCGCCGGTGTCGATGCTGTGCGCGACGGCCGAGGCCATGGTGAGCTGGGCCGTGCGCTCGGTGCCGCCGAGCGCCGTCACCGCGGTGCTGAGCAGACTCGGAACGGTGGGCAACTCGGACTTCGACTTCGGCGGCACCGTGCGAGGTTACGCCGGTGTGCCGACGCGTCGGGCTCTCGGTCAGCGGTCGGCGTGTACACCCTCGTCGGCCAGTTCGGCGAGAACTGCCGGCACCGTCGTGGGGCTCACCGCGGCGCAGTAGTCCAGCAGCACCGTCGTCTCGAAGCCGGCGCGCGCGGCGTCGCGGGCCGTGGCGCGGACGCAGTGATCGGTGGCCAGGCCGACGACGTGGACGGCGTCGATGTTCCGAGCGCGGAGCCACTCCGCGAGGCCTGTGCCGGACTCGTCGGCACCCTCGAAACCGGAGTAGGCCGCGTCGTACTCGCCCTTCGAGAAGACCGCCTCGATCGGGGTGAGGTCGAGATCGGGGTGGAAGTCGCAGCCGGGTGTGCCGACGACGCAGTGCCGCGGCCAGCTGTCGACGTAGTCCGGGGTCTCGGAGAAGTGGGCGCCGGGGTCGATGTGGTGATCACGTGTCGCGACGACGGCGTCGTAGCTCGCGCCTGCGACGAGCGTGCTGACGGCGGCGGCGACTCGCGCCCCGCCTTCGACGGCCAGCGAGCCGCCCTCACAGAAATCGTTCTGGACGTCGACGACGACGAGTGCGGTGGCCACGGTCAGGAGAATACCGTCGGCACGGCCGGATCTCCCTGGGACAGACCGAGTCCCTCCCAGGGCAGTGATCGCAGGCCCTCCGCGACCAGCGTGCGTGCGTCCTCGACCGTGGCGGTGTGCACGATCTCGCCGCCGCGCACCATGGGTACGGACAGCTCCCGCACCGTGTACGGATCGGTCGCGGGCAACGGCGCGCCGGCCTTCGTCACCAGCTCCTCGACGACGGTGCCCGTGCTGCGGGCCAGGCGGACGGCGCGCTTGCGTCCACCGCGCGACTCCTTGTGCGAACTGCGCTTGGCCACGGGGATGCCGTCGACCTCGACCAGTTTGTAGACCATGCCGGCGGTCGGTGCGCCCGATCCCGTGACGACGGACGTGCCGACGCCGTAGGTGTCCACGGGCTCGGCCCGCAGCGAGGCGATGGCGTACTCGTCCAGATCGCCCGAGACGACGATGCGGGTGCGCGTGGCGCCGAGGTCGTCGAGCTGCCGACGGACCTGCCGCGCCAGGACACCGAGATCGCCCGAGTCGATGCGCACGCCGCCGAGCTCGGGCCCGGCCACCTCGATGGCCGTCGCGACGCCGGCGGTGATGTCGTAGGTGTCCACCAACAGCGTGGTGCCCACACCGAGGGCGGCGATCTGCGAGCGGAACGCCGCGGCCTCGTCCGGCCCGTCGACGCCCGTGTGCAGCAGCGTGAAGGCGTGCGCACTGGTTCCGGCGCCCGGAATGCCGTGGCGGCGGACCGCTTCGAGGTTGGACGTGGCCGCGAAACCGCAGATGTACGCGACGCGCGACGAGGCCACCGCCGCTTCCTCGTGGGCGCGTCGAGAACCCATCTCGATGAGCGGCCGGCCGTCGGACGCGGAGACCATGCGGGTGGCCGCGGCGGC
The DNA here is from genome assembly GCF_019836145.1 of Rhodococcus sp. BP-241. Lineage (NCBI taxonomy): Bacteria > Bacillati > Actinomycetota > Actinomycetes > Mycobacteriales > Nocardiaceae > Rhodococcus > Rhodococcus sp. BP-241. The sequence goes on from NZ_JABUEI010000010.1 coordinate 17,952, forward strand.
GATGGCGCTGTCGTGGTTGTAGATCGACAGTGCGAGCGTCTCGAGGATCACGCACTCGGCGAAGGTGCCGCGCACGGACAGGACGGGGGAGCCGGGGAAGAACAATTCGCCCTCGCGGTAACCGTCGATGTCTCCGCCGAACCGGTAGCTCCGGAGCCAGTCGAGGGTGTCCGCCTCGAGGAACGACAACGACGCGAGTTCGTCCTCGCCGAAGCGGAAGTCGCGCAGAGCATCGAGGAAGCGGCCCGTGCCTGCGACGACGCCGTACCGCCGCCCGTCGGGAAGCCGCCGGGCGAACACCTCGAAGGTGCAGGCGCGATGCGCCGAACCGTCGCGGAGGGCGGCCGACAGCATGGTCAGCTCGTACTGATCGGTGAACAGCGCAGTGGAGGTCACCACTGCACCATAGAGCGGTCACCGTGTCACGGGGCGACCGATGTACGCCGTATCCTGGGCGGCATGGCTTCGGATCTCACCGCGACACTTCCGCAGGCCACGCCCGACGAGGCTGTGGAGGTGTCCGAGGACACCGCGACGGACACACCCTGGGTCACCATCGTCTGGGACGACCCGGTCAACCTGATGCACTACGTCACCTACGTCTTCCAGAAGCTGTTCGGCTACAGCAAGGACAAGGCGACGGAGCTGATGATGCAGGTGCACTCGGAAGGCAAGGCGGTCGTCACGAGCGGGCCCCGCGACAAGATGGAGATCGACGTGCAGAAGCTGCACGCGGCGGGCCTGTGGGCCACCATGCAGCACGACGTCTGACTCTCGAACACTCGTCTCACCCACTCTGGAAGGACCGTCGTCGTGCGCATGTGGACCCGGAAGAACGCGCTGGGCGGCGTCAAGTTCAAGTCGGAGATGGACGGCCGCGAGGTGGCCGTCCTGCGGTCGCTCGTCGAGTCGGTGGTGGGGCTGCTGGAGCGACGGGGCGCCGAGGCGCCGACCGACGACCTGGCCGAGCTCACCGGCATGCGATCCGGCAACACCTCAGCTCCCGAGGACCCCACGCTCGCGCGGTTGCTTCCCGATTTCCACCGGCCCGAGGGCGCAGACACGGCCGAGTCCGACGCGCTCGCCGAGCAGGCCGACCTCAACGGCGCCCTCCGCAGCCTGTACGAGCCGGACATCATCGACATCAAGCGCGCCGCAGGCGCGACCATCCTGTCGACGCTGCCGAACGGCGGCGGCAAGATCGTTCTCACCCGCGAGCAGGCCGACTCCTGGCTGACCGGGCTGAACGACGTCCGGCTGGCCCTCGGCACCACCCTCGGCATCGATGCGGACACCCCCGACCAACTCGAGGAGGACGATCCGCGAGCACCGCACCTGGACGTCTACCACTGGCTCACCTGGATGCAGGACTCGCTGGTCCAGGTACTCATGCCGTGATGCGCGACCTGCTGTCGGACGTCGCCGGACTGACCGTCGGACACCACCACGTGCTGGATCCCGAGGTCACGCTGTCCGACGAGCACCACGACGGCGTCGGACGCGCGACCGGCTGCACCGTCGTCATGACGGACGCGCCGGTCACCGCGGCCGTCGATGTCCGCGGCGGCGGGCCCGGTACCCGCGAGACCGACCTGCTGGATCCGTCCCACGCCGTGCAGCAGATCGACGCGGTGCTGCTGACAGGCGGTTCCGCCTACGGTCTCGCGGCGGCGGACGGAGTCATGCGCCACCTCGAGGAGCATCGGCGCGGCGTGCGGATGGGCCGAGACGACCGTGTCGTCCCGATCGTGCCGGGCGCCGTGATCTTCGATCTACCGATGGGGGACTGGTCCGTGCGACCGGACGCGGAGTTCGGACGAGCGGCTGCGGCAACCGCGTCCGCCGACTTCGCGCTCGGATGCGTCGGCGCGGGGACGGGCGCGCGCGCCGGGCTCCTGAAAGGCGGCGTCGGCAGCGCGTCGACACGGATCGAGACCGGCGCCGCGGCGGGTCTGGTGGTCAGCGCGTTGATGGTCGTCAATCCCGTCGGATCGGTCTTCGACCCCGCGACGGGTGTCCTGTGGAGTGCGGCGTCCGTCCCGGAGGTGGGCCTGCGAACCCCGAGTGCGGACGACGTGCGGGCGGCCGCCGAGCTCGCGCCGAAGGACACCTCCCTCAACACGACCATCGGCGTCGTCGCCACGGACGCGCAGCTCACCGAGTCGGAGTGCCGGCGGGTGGCCGTCGCCGCACACGACGGGCTCGCACGCGCGATCCGACCGGCCCACTCGCCGCTGGACGGCGACACGATCTTCGCCGTCGCGACGGGACGGGCGGCCGCCCGCCCCGCCGAGGTGGACATGCCGATGATGATGCCCCATCTGGCCGTGCTCGACGGAGTGTGCGCGGCGGTCGCCCCGGTGGTCGAGCGCGCCATCGCGCGGGCGATCCTCGCCGCGACGGCGGTGGCCGGGGTTCCCGCCTATCGGGACGTGTTCCCGAGTTCCGGCGCGTGAGTCCGACCCGCACTCTCGAGTATCGTCGAAACCGGACATCACCTCTCGCCTCACGATCGGGGACGCCATGACCCTCGGAACCTCCGGCGCTCAGCCGGCCACGCAGCCGCGACGCTCGCGCTGGGCGAGCGCCGCCATGGTGATCGGTGGCTTCGTCGCCGTTCTGTACGTCATCGAGGCGGTGGACGTGGCGTCCGGTCTCGCCCTCGACCGGCACGGCATCGGCCCCCGATCGGTCGACGGTCTCCAAGGCGTCGCCTTCGCCCCTCTGCTTCACCACGGGTGGGACCACCTGTTCGCCAACACCGTTCCGCTGCTGGTGTTGGGATTCGTGCTGATGCTCTCGGGCATCGCGCGCGGTCTGGCCGTCACCGCGGTGGTGTGGATCGTGGGTGGGCTGGGCACCTGGCTGACGGGCGAGACCGCGTCCCTGCACGTCGGCGCCTCGATCATCGTGTTCGGGTGGTTGTCCTACCTCATCGTGCGCGGCGTCTTCGCCCGCGATCTCGGGCAGTTGCTCGTCGGGGTCCTGGTGCTGCTCGTCTACGGCAGCGCGTTGTGGGGGGTGCTCCCGACGCAGGAGGACGTGTCGTGGCAGGGCCACCTGTTCGGCGCACTCGCGGGAGTGCTGGCGGCCTGGATGTTCGCCGGTGCCGCACGCCGGGAACGCGCCGCGCGCACGCTCCCGCCGTCGCCCACACTGCACCGGTGACAGGAGCCGTGCGCACCCTTCGGACATCTCACGACACGGTGTGTCGCCGAACTCTCTCGGACCTCTCACCGCGCGTGGCAGCATGACACCCATGCGTCTCACGGTTCTGGGTTGTTCGGGCAGTGTCTCGGGTCCGGACTCGCCGGCATCGGGATATCTCATCGAGGCGCCCGACACCGCTCCGCTCGTCATGGACTTCGGCCCCGGTGTTCTCGGTGCCCTGCAGAAGTACGTGAACCCCGCCGACGTGCACGTGCTGCTGTCGCACCTGCACGCCGATCACTGCCTCGACGTCCCCGGACTGCTGGTCTGGCGCCGGTACGGCCCCACTGCGGTGGAGGGCCGTGCCGTGGTCCTCGGGCCGTCGGACATGGCGTTCCGTCTGGGCGTGGCGTCCGCGGAGAGCGGTGGCCGGATCGACGACATGTCGGACACCCTCGATCTGCGGTACCTCCGAGACGGTTCCGTGGTGACGTTCGGTGCGCTGACCATCGAGCCGCGACGCGTGTACCACCCGCCGGAGTCCTACGGCATGCGCATCACCACCGAGAGTGGAACCGTCCTGGCCTACACCGGGGACACCGGAATGTGCGACGCGGTGGTCGAACTGTCGACCGGGGCCGACGTGCTCCTGGCCGAGGCGTCGTGGACACACGCCGCGGATCGCCCTCAGGGCGTACACCTCTCGGGTACCGAGGCCGGCCGGCTGGCGGCCATGGCGGAGGTCTCGGAACTGCTGCTCACCCACATCCCGCCGTGGACGTCACGCGAGGACGTCGTCGCGGAGGCGAAGGCCGAGTTCGGTGGTCCGGTGCACGCCGTCTCACCCGGCTACGTCGTCGAGGTCTGACCGCTCGCACGTCCCTCGGGGCGCGGCAGTCCGTCCCCGGGCCGTGTCGGCGACCCGACTAGGGTGGCAGGCGTGTCCACACGTGAAGACGGCAGAGCAGACGACGAACTCCGCACCATCACCATCACCCGCGGTTTCACCTCGCACCCGGCAGGATCGGTGCTGGTCGAATTCGGCAACACCCGGGTGATGTGCACCGCCAGCGTGGAGGAGGGGGTGCCGCGGTGGCGCAAGGGATCCGGGCTCGGCTGGCTCACCGCCGAGTACGCCATGCTTCCCGGCGCGACGCACACCCGCAACAGCCGCGAATCGGTGAAGGGCAAGGTCAGCGGACGCACGTCCGAGATCAGCCGACTCATCGGGCGCTCGCTGCGGGCCTGCATCGATCTCGCCGCGCTCGGTGAGAACACCATCGCCCTCGACTGCGACGTGCTGCAGGCCGACGGCGGGACGCGCACCGCGGCGATCACGGGGGCCTTCGTGGCACTGTCCGACGCCGTCACCTACCTCGCTGCTCACGGCAAGCTCGCCGATCCGCAGCCCATCTCCTGCGCCATCGCGGCCGTGTCGGTCGGCGTGGTGGACGGCCGCGTCCGGTTGGACCTGCCGTACGAGGAGGACTCCCGCGCCGAGGTGGACATGAACGTCGTGGCCACCGACACCGGAACACTCGTCGAGATCCAGGGCACCGGCGAGGGCGCGACCTTCCCGCGGTCCACCCTCGACGCCATGCTCGACAATGCCCTCGCCGGCTGCGAGCGCATCTTCGCGATCCAGAAGGAGGCTCTCGCGGCCCCTTACCCCGGTGAGCTGCCCGGTGCCTGACGTACGGCTCCTCGTCGCCAGCCGCAACGCGAAGAAGCTCGCCGAACTGCGGCGGGTGCTCGATGCCGCGCAGGTCGGCGGCGTGGAACTGGTGGGGCTCGACGAGGTCGCCGAGTACCCGGAGACTCCCGAGACCGGGGCGACCTTCGAGGAGAACGCACTGATCAAGGCTCGGGACGGCGCTGCCGCGACCGGAATGCCGTGTGTGGCAGATGATTCGGGGATCGCGATCGACGCACTGAACGGTATGCCCGGAGTGCTGTCGGCGCGATGGTCGGGGCAGCACGGCCAGGACGAGGCGAACACCGCGCTGGTGCTGGCGCAACTGGCCGACGTGCCGGACGAGCGGCGCGGTGCGGCGTTCGTCTCCGCCTGTGCGCTGGTGCTGCCGGACGGACGTGAGCACGTGGTCCGCGGCGAGTGGCGGGGGAGTGTGTCGAGAACCCGTGCTGGAAGCGGTGGATTCGGTTACGACCCGATCTTCGTTCCGGACGGTGCCGGGCAGTCCGCTGCCGAGATGACGCCCGCGGAGAAGGACGCGTCGTCCCATCGCGGCGTCGCGCTGCGCCGGTTGCTCCCGGAGATCACCGCGCTCACGCAGTAGGTCGGACGGCGAAGTCCCGCTTCACCTGCTGGGTGCGGCGGTGCTCGATGACGAACGACAGGAACGGCACGGTGCCGGCGAGGAGCGTGCCGATGGTGCGGCCGACGGGCCAGCGCACCTTCACGGCGAGGTCGAGCGTGACGATCAGGTACGCGAAGTAGACCCAGCCGTGCACGATCGCGATCCACCCGGGCAGGTTCTCGACGCCGAAGACGTACTTGGCCACCATCTCCGCGGTCAGCACCAGCAGCCATACGCCGGTGGCGTAGGCGAGAACGCGATAGCGCAGAAGCGCGGGCTCGATCCGCCGGTCGGTCGGCCGACCCCCGGTGCTTCGAGCGGCGGGACGAGGTTCTGCGGTGCTCACGAAGTGCTCCTGTCGTTCTCGCGGCCGGCGTCCAACTCCGCGAGATAGCTGTTGTACTCCCGCAGTTGACGAGTCTCCTCGTCGTCGGCGGTGTCGTCGGACACGCGGGTCGCCCGAGCTGTCGGGCGCTGCGGGAGGAGATCGGTGGGGATCTCGGTGATCACCGTGGACTCCACCGGTTCGTCCACGGTGTCCTCGAGTTGGACGAACCGTCGGTAGGCGAACACGACGAAGGCGGCGAAGAGGGGCCACTGGAAGGCGTAGCCGAGATTCTGACCCGTGCCGGACGACGATTCGAATCGTTCCCACTGCCAGTACCCGAGCGCCAGGCATCCGCAGGCAGCGACGATGACCAGCACGATGAGTGCTGGTCGGCGCGTCCTGGAGGTGGTGTCCCGGCTCTGATCCACACCACGACGGTACCGGACCGCGCACGGTCAACGACACCGCGTCGTAGGGGTCGTGGTGGGACTCACCTGCTGGTGCGCGAGGGGGGACTTGAACCCCCACGTCCTGAGACACCAGGACCTAAACCTGGCGCGTCTGCCAATTCCGCCACTCGCGCGTGCAGGTGAGTCTAGACGACCTCGGCCGGCACCTCGCGGGTCCGCGGCCTGCGGACGAGCGAACGCTGGTAGCGCCACACCGCGTGCCGCAGCGTCGCGCGGTCGGTGTCGAGGTCACCTGCGACCGCGTCCAGGACGGCGTTCCGGTCCTCGACTCCGTCGACGGTCACGGCGAGTGTCACGCGCAGGAAGTCGTCGACCCCGGCGTCGCTCAGCGGTGACGCCACGCCGAGGGCGCCGAGAAAGCACTCCCATGACAGCTCGCCGACACCTGCGACGGAGACGAACGCGTCGTGCTGCGTCTCGGACCCGTCCACGTCCGTCGCCCCGGTCACCCCGACTGCGAGCAGTGCGGCGGCGACGGCCCGCGCGGCGTCGGCCTTGGTCGAGTGATTCCCCGGAACCCGCTGCCGGTTGTCCACGACGTCGGCATCGAGCGTGGTGAGAGCGCGGAGATCGTCCACCGCGCCGCCGCGCGAGTGCCGCCACGCGGCGATCACCCGGCGCACTCCCGTGGTGGGACCGCCGTACGTCGCTCTCGACGAGAACACGGCGTCGAGGAGAGCGGCCTCGACGTCCCCGGCCCACCCCGGAAACCAGAACGGCCAGGTCTCTCGTGGAATCACCGCGTCGACGGCGGTAGCGGTGGCAGTCCGCGTCCAACGGTCGACGAGCGCTGCGATGGTGTCGGTCATGTGAGTCCCCCCGGTCTCGGTGCACGACGTGTGCGATCAGGAAGGTAGGCGGACGGTCCGACAGGAACCGCCCGTCCGCTGGTATAACGAATTGGTAACGATAAACACGAGGAATTCCTCAGGTTCCGCGCTCGCAGAAACCGCCCTGGTCTGCAGCGATCGACCCTACTTTCGGGTCAGTTGAGCCGCCGTTTCTGGCCACGATCACGACGTACCCGCGGGTAGCACTAGGACGTCAAACAGAACGTGAGGAATTCCTCATGATTCCGTGTCATCCTTGAGCCCACGAGATGCGAGTGGTCCGTCGATGACGACTGCCCACCGTCTCGGGCTCCCGGAGTCTCGTGTCGCCGGTGGCCCAGCAACGTCGAACAACTCAGCCACGTCGAACGAGCCCAGCGTCAGAAGTACCCAGCACCTCGCGATCCGAGGTAGGAGAGGACACGCACGCGTGACCATCAACGAGAGCACTCCCCCCAACCGCCAGCGCTCCACCGATCGGGCGGAGTCGCTCGCGGAGCGGTTCGTCGCGGGCGAGCCCTACGCGTTCGCCTTCGGTGGCCAGGGTGCGCCCTGGTTGCCCACCCTCGACGAGCTGACCCGGGACTGTGCACTCGAGCCGCAGATCACCGATCTCGTCAACACCGCGGCCGACATCCTCGCGCCCGTGGCGCAGGAGCTCCTGGTCGTGCGGCCCCTCGGCTTCGATCCCATCGCCTGGATGCTGGAGCAGGAGCTCGCCGACGATCCGTCGGCCGGTCCGTCCACCGCGGCCCTTGCCTCCGCGGCCGTCTCCGTCCCCGGCGTCCTCCTCACCCAGATCGCCGCACTGCGCGCGCTGTCGGTGCAGGGACTGGACTGGACCGCCACTCCGCCCTCCGCCGTCATCGGCCACTCGCAGGGTGTCCTCGCCGAGGCGGCAGTCGCCGATCTCGGACGCAGTGACGCCGAACTGCTGGCCGTCGCGCAGCTCATCGGTGCCGCAGCCGGTCTCGTCGGCCGCCGCCGTGCCCTCATCGGCTCGGGCGAGCGGGCTCCCATGATCGCCGTCTCCGCCGTCGACCCCGTCCGTCTGCAGGCCATCGTCGACGAGGTCGCGGGCGACGACGCCACGACGTCCGCCGTCGTCGCCATCCGCAACGGTCGCCGCCGCGTCGTCCTCAGCGGTCCGTACACCAAGCTCGTCCGCGTGCAGCAGCGCTGCGAGGAGATCTCGGCCACCGAGACCCGCGAGCGTGACGCCAAGAAGCGTGGCGGCGCGATCTTCGCTCCCGTCTTCGAACCCCTCGACATCGAGGTCGGCTTCCACCACCCGCAGATGGGTGAGGCCGTCGACGTCGTCGGCCAGTGGGCCGAGCGCTGTGGCGTCGACGTCTCCCGTGCCCGCGCACTCGCGCAGGCCATCCTGGTCGATCCGGTCGACTGGGTCGCCGCGACCGAGTCCGTGGTCACCGCCGGCGCCTCGTGGATCCTCGACCTCGGTCCCGGTGACGCCCTCACCCGCCTGACCGCATCGAACATCAGTGGCCACGGCGTGGGCGTCGTCGCCGCGTCGACCCGCACCGGGCACCGCAACCTCCTCACTCCCGGCGCCGCACCCGAGGTGGACCGGCCGTGGAGCGACTTCGCCCCGTCCGTGGTCACCCTCCCGAACGGATACACCGCCGTCGAGACGTCCTTCACCAAGCTGACGGGTCGGTCGCCGATCCTGCTCGCGGGCATGACCCCGACCACCGTCGACCCGAAGATCGTCGCCGCCGCGACCAACGCCGGCCACTGGGCCGAGCTCGCCGGTGGCGGACAGGTCACCGAGGAGATCTTCGCCGGCCACGTCGCCGAGCTGCAGGAGCTCCTCGAGCCGGGCCGGTCCGTGCAGTTCAACTCGCTCTTCCTCGACCCCTACCTGTGGAAGCTGCAGCTCGGCGGCAAGCGCCTCGTGCAGAAGGCCCGCACGGCGGGTGCGCCGTTCGACGGCGTCGTCGTCACCGCGGGCATCCCCGAGCTCGACGAGGCCGTCGCGCTCATCGAGGAGCTGACCGAGGTCGGCATCAGCCACGTCTGCTTCAAGCCGGGCACGGTGGCGCAGATCCGCGCCGTGATCCGCATCGCCAACGAGGTTCCGGACTACCCGGTCATCGTCCACATCGAAGGTGGCCGCGCCGGTGGCCACCATTCGTGGGAGGACCTCGACGACCTGCTGGTAGCCACCTACGCGGAGCTGCGGTCGCACGACAACATCGTCATCTGCGTCGGCGGCGGCATCGGAACTCCCGAGCGCGCAGCCGACTACCTCACCGGACGCTGGTCGGAGGCCGCCGGCTTCCCGGCCATGCCGCTCGACGGCATCCTCGTCGGCACCGCCGCGATGGCCACGCTCGAGGCGACAACGTCCCCCGAGGTCAAGCAGCTCCTCGTCGACACCCCCGGAACGCCCGACTGGGTCGGTGCCGGCACCGCGATCGGCGGCATGGCCTCCGGCCGCAGCCAGCTCGGCGCGGACATCCACGAGATCGACAACGCCGCCTCGCGGACCGGTCGTCTGCTCGACGAGGTCGCCGGCGACGACGAGGCCGTGGCCGCCCGCCGCGACGAGATCATCGCCGCTCTCGACGCCACCGCGAAGCCGTACTTCGGCGACGTCGCGTCCATGACGTACCTGCGCTGGCTCGAGCGTTACCTCGAGCTCGCCGTCGGGCACGACATCGACACCGACACTCCGTGGCTCGACGTCACGTGGCGCGTCCGCTTCCGCGACATGCTCCAGCGCGCCGAGGCCCGCCTGCACCCCGTCGACCGTGGCCCCGTTCCCACCCTCTTCGCCGAGGACGACATCCTCGATCGCCCCGCCGATGCCCTGCGGGCACTCGTCGCGGCCTACCCCGACGCCTCGACGGTCGAGCTGCACCCGGCCGACGTGCCGTTCTTCATCTCGCTGTGCCGCATCCCCGGCAAGCCGGTCAACTTCGTTCCCGTCGTGGACAAGGACGTCCGCCGCTGGTGGCGCAGTGACTCGCTGTGGCAGGCCCACGACGCGCGGTACTCGGCAGACCAGGTCTGCGTCATCCCCGGCACCGTGGCAGTCGCCGGCATCGACCGGCTGAACGAGCCGGTCGGCGATCTGCTGAACCGCTTCGAGAAGGCCACCGCGGACCGCCTGCTCGGCTCCGGCGCGGACTCCGTCGCCGTCGCCACCCGCCGTCATCCCGACATCGCGGGCGGTCTCGTGGGCATGGTGCTCGCCGCTCCGGACATCACCTGGGCATCGCGCCTCGCACCCAACCCCGTTCGTCGACTCGGTGCACTGTCCGAGTGGGACGTCGTGTCCGACGAGGCCGCCACCCACGCCCGTACCGGCGCCACGCTGACCGTCGCCGGCTCGGACCAGGTGCTCCTCTCGGTCCCGCTCTCGCCCGGCAAGAGCGTCGACATCCGGATCACCGTCCCCGCCTCCGCGGTCGACGGCGGAGCGCCGCTCGTCACCGACGCGGACGCCGAGTCGTCGATGTCCGCGCTGCTCGGAGTCGCTGCGGGACAGGAGCTCCCGACCGTCAAGGGCGGCGCTGCTCGTCTCAACATCGCCTGGTCGCCCGACCTCGTCGCCGACCATGCGGGCGTCACCGGCTCCGGCCTCCCCGCGGACTACGGCGTCGGCCACTCGGCCGTGCCCGACGTCCTCGTCGGAGCGTGCTGGCCCGCCGTGTTCGCCGTGCTCGGCTCGGCGCGTACCGCCGACGCCGGCTCCGTCATCGAGGGCATGCTCGACCTGGTGCACCTCGACCACCGCATCGATCTCATGGGCACGCTGCCGGACCACCACAGCATCCTGGTGGTGAAGGCGCAGTCGGGCGAGGTCGTCGACACCGATCTCGGCCGCGTGGTCGAGGTCTCCGTGGAGATCGGCGCCATGCTGGGCGAGGGCCTCGACGCTCCCGTCGTCGCCACCCTCGTCGAGCGGTTCGCCATCCGTGGCCGCACCGGCACCGGCACGCTGTCGGATCCGCCGCGCGCCGGCGGGTCGGTCACCGACGCGCTGGTCGAGACCCCGCGCCGCCGTCGCCGCGACACCACCATCACGGCTCCGCGTCACATGGGTGCGTTCGCTCAGGTCTCCGGCGACCACAACCCGATCCACACCTCGGACGCCGCAGCACGTCTCGCCGGTCTCGGCGATCCCATCGTGCACGGCATGTGGCTCTCGGCTGCCGCGCAGCAGGTGGTCACCGCCGTCGATCCGGCCGCGACGACTCCGCCGCGTCGCCTCACGGCGTGGACCACGCGCTTTCTCGGCATGGTGCGTCCCGGCGCCTCGATCGACGTCCGCGTCGATCGCGTCGGCTACGAGGCCGGTTCCGAGATCGTCGAGGTCTCCTGCAAGGTCGACGGCGACATGGTCATGATGGCCACCGGCCGCATCGCCGCACCGAAGACGGTCTACGCGTTCCCGGGCCAGGGCATCCAGCAGCCCGGCATGGGACTCGACGCACGGGCTCGCTCGAAGGCCGCCCGTGAGATCTGGGAGCGTGCGGACAAGCACACCCGCGCTGCCCTCGGCTTCTCCATTCTCGCTGTCGTGCGGGACAACCCGACCGAGCTGCGGGCCAGGGGAGTGACCCACCGTCATCCCGACGGCGTCCTGCACCTGACCCAGTTCACCCAGGTCGCGATGGCCGTGCTCGGTGTCGCCCAGGTGGCCGAGCTCCGCGAGTCCGGCGCGTTCGTCGAGGACTCGTTCCTCGCCGGCCACTCCGTCGGTGAGTACAACGCTCTCGCCGCCGTCGCCGGGGTCCTGCCGCTCGAGGCCGTCCTCGAAGTGGTCTTCCAGCGCGGCTCCGCCATGCACCAGCTGGTCCCGCGTGATGCGAAGGGCCGCAGCCAGTACCGCATGGCCGCCATCCGTCCGTCCCAGGTCGGCCTCGCCGACGACGACGTCATCGGATTCGTCGAGTCCATCGGTGAGCGCACCGGCGAGTTCCTGCAGGTGGTCAACCTCAACCTGCGCGGCTCCCAGTACGCCATCGCCGGCACCGTCGCGGGTCTCGAGGAGCTCGAGCGCGAGATCGACCGTCGCCGTGCCGAGTTCGGCGGCAAGCGGGCCTTCATCCTGGTCCCCGGCATCGACGTCCCGTTCCACTCCACCGTTCTGCGCGGCGGTGTGGACGACTTCCGGGCTCGTCTCCTCGAGCTGCTCCCGGAGACGATCGACCCGTCGATCCTCGTCGGCCGCTACATCCCCAACCTGGTTCCGCGTCTGTTCACGCTCGATCGTGACTTCGTGCAGGAGATCGCCGACCTGGTGCCGTCCGAGCCGCTGGCCGACGTCCTGGGTCGGTGGGACGACTGGGCCGCCCGCCCGGCCGATCTGTGCCGCGTGATCCTGACCGAGCTGCTGGCATGGCAGTTCGCCAGCCCGGTCCGGTGGATCGAGACGCAGGACCTGCTGTTCGCCGACGAGTCGGACGGCGGACTGGGCATCGAGCGTTTCGTCGAGGTGGGTCTGGGATCCGTTCCCACGGTGGCCAACCTCGCCACCAACACGCTGAAGCTCCCCGGTCGCATCGGCCACCCCGTCGAGGTGCTCAACATCGAGCGCGACGCGGCCGTCGTCTTCTCCACGGACACCGACCCGGAGATGGCGGACGAGCCCGAGTCCGAGACTCCCGCTGCAGATCCGGCGGCTGCCCCGGCAGCCGTCGCCGCCCCGGTCGCTGCTCCCGCGGCACCGGCCGGTGGGCCGCGTCCCGACGACATCGCGTTCACGGCGTCGGACGCCACGACCGTGCTGATCGCCCTGTGGACCAAGCTCCGCATCGATCAGATCGGCCCCGCCGACACCATCGAGGCACTGTGCGACGGCGTCTCGTCCCGGCGTAACCAGCTGCTCGTCGATCTCGGTTCCGAGCTGTCGCTCGGTGCGATCGACGGCGCGGCCGACGCCGACATGGGTGCCCTCGCCGGCACCGTCAACAAGCTGGCACGTACCTACCGTCCGTTCGGGCCGGTGCTCAGCGACTCGGTGAACGATCACCTGCGCAAGGTGTTCGGACCGTCGGGACGTCGTCCCGGCTCCATCGCGGAGCGCGTCGCCAAGGTGTGGCAGCTCGGTGACGGGTGGGCCCACCACGTCACCGCCGAGGTCGCTCTCGGCACCAGGGACGGCGCATCGATCCGCGGCGGCGACCTCGGTGGTCTCGCGGACGGTGCCGTCGCCGACGGTGCCGCGGTCGACGCGGTCATCGACGCAGCCGTGACTGCGGTCGGTCAGCGACGCGGCATCCAGGTTTCCATGCCCTCCAGTGGGGGCAGCGGCGGCGGTGGCACCGTCGACGCGGCCGCCCTGGGTGAGTTCACCGAGAACATCACCGGGCGCAGCGGAGTGCTGGCCTCGGCGGCCCGACTGGTCCTCGAACAGCTCGGATTCGCCGAGAACCTCACCCTGCCCGAGGCGGACGCGAGCGAGGCCGAGCTGGTCGACCTGGTGTCCACCGAGCTCGGCACCGACTGGCCGCGTCTGGTCGCTCCGTCGTTCGACGCCCGCAAGGCGGTGCTGATCGACGACCGCTGGGCCAGTGCGCGTGAGGATCTCGCCCGGCTGTGGCTGGGGGACGAGAAGGCTCAGGCACTCGCTGTCGACACTTTCGCCGGAACCGGCACGGCGGTCGCGTCCCAGGCGAGCTGGTGGCAGCAGAAGGCCGACGCCCAGGGGCGCGGCGACCTGGCGGCCACCTACGGCGCCATCGCGTCGGCTGCGGCGCAGTCGACCGAGGCGTCCACCCGCTGGGCCGGACAGGTCGCGGTCGTCACCGGCGCCAGCAAGAACTCGATCGCCGCTGCGGTGACCGGGGAACTGCTCGCCGGCGGTGCGACCGTGTTCCTCACCACCTCGCGTCTCGACGAGAGCCGAGTCGGGTTCTACCGTGAGCTCTACCGCACGAATGCCACTGCGGGAGCAGCCCTCTGGGTGGTCCCGGCGAACATGGCCTCGTACGCCGACGTCGATGCCCTGATCGAGTGGATCGGCAGCGACCAGATCGATTCGGCCGGTGGCGCGAAGAAGCTGGTCAAGCCCGCCGTCACCCCCACGATGCTGTTCCCCTTCGCGGCACCGCGGGTCGCCGGCGAGCTGTCCGACGCCGGTGCCCGCGCCGAGATGGAGATGCGCGTCCTGCTCTGGTCGGTCGAGCGTCTCATCGGTGGTCTGTCGAAGATCGGTCACGACCGCGACGTCGACACCCGTCTGCACGTGACACTTCCCGGTTCGCCGAACCGTGGACTGTTCGGTGGCGACGGTGCCTACGGCGAGTCCAAGGCAGCGCTCGACGCCGTGGTGAATCGCTGGAAGGCGGAGCGCACCTGGGCCGAGCGAGTCACGTTGGTGCACGCCCGTATCGGTTGGGTCCGCGGCACCGGCCTCATGGGTCACAACGACCCGGTGGCCAACGCTGCCGAGGCGGCCGGTGTGCGCACCTGGTCCACGGCGGAGATGGCCGAGCAGCTGCTCGCCACCTGCGACGAGGAGTCCCGGACCGCCGCCGCGCAGGCACCGCTCGAGGTCGATCTCACCGGCGGCCTCGCCGAGGCGGGCCTCGATCTGGCCGCACTCGCCAAGCAGGCGGCCGACGAGGCCGTCGCGGACGACGCCGTCGCCGAGGCACTCGCCACCGTCGACGCGCTTCCCGCGCCGCCGCGGCTCGACGAGCAGCCCGCAGCACCCGCGTGGACCGCTCTGGACATCGAGCCGTCCGAGATGGTCGTCATCGTCGGTACGGGCGAGCTCGGGCCGTACGGCAGCGCACGCACCCGCTTCGAGATGGAGGTCGACGAGAAGCTCTCGGCGGCAGGCGTTCTCGAACTCGCGTGGAACACCGGTCTGGTGGTCTGGGAGAACGATCCCAAGCCGGGGTGGTACGACGCCGAGTCGGGCGATCTGGTGCCCGAGGCGGAGATCGCCGACCGGTACCACGACACGGTCGTCGAACGCTGCGGTATCCGGCAGTACGAGGACGACGGCGCGATGGTGAACAACACCGCGCCGCTGCTCACCTCGGTGTTCCTGGACAACGATCTGACGTTCGTCGTCGGCAGCGAGGCGGAGGCACGCGCCTTCGTCGGTGCCGATCCCGAGCGGACGGTCGTGAACCAGAACGCGGAGGGTGACTGGCAGGTCACGCGCAAGGCGGGCACCGAGATCCGCGTACCGCGTCAGATGAAGCTGACGCGCACGGTCGGTGGTCAGATCCCCACGGGATTCGACGCCACCAAGTGGGGCATCTCGCCGGACATGGCGAGCTCCATCGACCGGGTCGCGCTGTGGAACATCGTCTGCACGGTCGACGCGTTCATCACCAGCGGCTTCACCCCGTCCGAGCTCATGCGCTGGACGCACCCCTCGCTGGTCGCCAATACGCAGGGCACCGGTATGGGCGGCATGGAGTCGATGCGCTCGCTGTACATCGACACCCTGCTGGGTGACGCTCGTGCGAACGACATCCTGCAGGAAGCGCTGCCGAACGTCGTTGCGGCGCACGTGGTGCAGTCGTACGTCGGGTCCTACGGCGCGATGATCCACCCGGTCGCGGCCTGCGCCACGGCGGCGGTCTCGGTCGAGGAGGGCGTGGACAAGATCCGGCTCGGCAAGGCGACGTTCGTCGTGGCCGGCGGGTTCGACGACCTCAGCACCGAGGGCATCATCGGCTTCGGCGACATGTCGGCGACGGCGGAGGCCTCGGCGATGCACGCCAAGGGCATCTCGGATCGCCGGTTCTCCCGAGCCAACGACCGTCGACGCGGTGGTTTCGTCGAGTCGCACGGCGGCGGAACGATTCTGCTGGCTCGCGGTGACCTCGCTCTGGAGATGGGCCTGCCCGTCCTCGGTGTCGTTGGATGGGCGCAGTCCTTCGGTGACGGCGTGCACACGTCGATCCCGGCTCCCGGTCTCGGCGCCCTCGGCGCTGCCCGCGGCGGTCAGGACTCGGCGATGGCGTTGTCGCTCAGCGCACTCGGCGTCTCCGCGGACGACATCGCGATCGTCTCCAAGCACGACACGTCGACCAACGCGAACGATCCCAACGAGGCGGAGATGCACACGCGTCTGGCCCGAGCACTGGGCCGCACAGAGGGCAACCCCCTCTTCGTGGTCTCGCAGAAGTCGCTGACCGGACACAGCAAGGGCGGAGCTGCCGCCTTCCAGCTGATCGGTCTGTGCCAGGTGCTGGCCGAGGGCGTCGTCCCGCCGAACCGCAGTCTCGACTGCGTCGACGACACGATGACCGAGTTCGAGAACCTGGTCTGGGTACGCGAACCGCTGCGCTTCGGGGAGAGGCTGCCGTTCAAGGCCGGTCTGCTGACCAGCCTCGGCTTCGGCCACGTGTCCGGCATCATCGCCGTGGTGCACCCGCAGGCGTTCCTCGAGGCGGTTCCGGCCGCGCAGCGCGAGGAGTACACGGCGAAGGCGCAGGCACGTGTGGTGGCAGGCAAGCGGCGGCTGATGGAGGCGATGTGCGGCGGATCCTCGCTGTACGAGCGTCCGGAGGATCGCCGACTGGGCCACGACGGCACCTCGAGCGATGCGAAGCACGAGCTCGAGATCGATCTGCTGCTGAGCGAAGATTCTCGCCTCGGCGCCGACGACGTCTACCGTACGGTGGCCGAGTGAGCATCCTGGGAGTCGGTCTGGATCTGGTGTCGGTCTCGGAGTTCGCCGAGCAGATGGAGAAGGTCGGGACCACCATGGTCCGCGACAGCTTCACTGCCGGCGAGCGCCGCCACGCCGCCACGCGCAGTGCGGACCCCGCGCGGCACTACGCCGCGCGGTGGGCCGCCAAGGAAGCGGTGCTGAAGGCCTGGGCCGCATCACGTTTCGCTCGTGCGCCCCAGATCGGCGACAACCCGTACCCGCTGATCGAGGTCGTCAACGACGCGTGGGGACGTCCGTCGATCAAGCTGCACGGCATGGCCGCGGAGTTCCTGCCGACGGTCAAGATCCACCTGTCGCTGACCCACGACGGCGACATGGCGGGAGCGGTGGCGATCCTCGAGGAGTGATCGTCAGACGAATGACGGAGAAGAGGAGAGCCGACGCGATCAGCGTCGGCTCTCCTTTTCTGCCACCAACAGGTAGGCGCCCATCAGGCGCTTCAGCTCGGCGACGGCGTCGGCGTGACTCTGACCGTCCTGCACCGAGAAGTTGAGCATGGAGTAGACGACGTGCACGAGCACCTCGGCCATGAGGTTGCGGCGGGCACGTGGGGTGCGGGGTGTGAGCGGTGCGAGCACCCGCTCCACCTGGGCGGCGAACGCCTTCTCGTGGATCATGCCGGTGGCGCGTGTGGCCGGGGTGGACTGCATCGCCAACCACACCTCGCGTCGGGACGGATCCGACGTCCACAGGCTGGAGAGATGGTCCAGGAAGTCGTCGAGGAAGCGTAGCCAGTCGAGTGACGGAACCTCCCCGTCGAAATCGGCGAACTCCTGGCGCACGCCTGCGAGATCCTGGCGACCCAGTTCGCACACGATTACGTACTTGTTGGCGAAGAACTGGTACAGCGTGCCGATGGGCAGCCCGGCGCGGGCCGCGACCTCCTCGCACGTGAACGACTCGAACCCCACGTCGGTCAACAGTTCGCGCGACGCCGTCAACAACGCGTCGAACTTCCGTTTGCTGCGCTCCTGGGTGGGGCGGCGGCGGGGGAGCAGCTCGACGGGCTCGTTCTCGTCCGCGTTCTCGCTGGTGTCGGCCCCGTCGCGGACATCGGTCTCGTCGTGAAGGCCCTGTTCGTGCGCTGTCTCCTCGGTGATCGGGGTGCTGCGCCCCGGTGCTCCGTCGGTCGACTCCACGTCACCAACAGTATCGGTCGACCCACCGTTCTCGAACAGTGAGCTACCGTTCGGCCGCATTCAATATGAACTTACGGTATGTTTAGAGACTGTTACAAGACGCATCGTTCACTGACGGAGCAAGTAGTCGATCGTTCAGGCCGGTCTCGGGGGAGTCACGACGGCTGTGTCGGCTTCCGGTTCGTCTTCGAGAAGAGGAGGCACATCATGAACGACACCCCCCGCAACAGCAGCGCACCCGAGACCCGTGGTGACACCACCGTGGTCTCCGCCGTTCTGCTGTATCACCTGGACGGGTCCACGGTGACGGCGTCCCTGCTGTCTCCCATCGACGGGTCGGACCTCGGCGTCGCCGAGTCGATCGACCTCGAGGACTTCTCGCCCGAGCAGATCGGGCTGACGGTGCCGATGCTGTGGGACCTGGTGGACGTCGCCGACGCCTGTGTCATGTCCGTCGTGACCTCGGGCGCTGCCGCTGACATCGACGTGGCTCCGCCCATCCTCGAACTCGCGTTCGGTGTTCCCGTCTTCGACTCTCCCACCCCGGTCGTCGCGGACACGCCCGCCGACGGCGCGACACTCGACGACGACGCCACTCCTCCTGCCGACGATGTCGCGCCCTGGCAGCGAACCACACCCTCCGCTGTCGCCGCCGCCGCAGCGGCAGCCCGCCCACCTCTGCGCCCGACGCGTCCCGTCCCGGCCAAGCCGGTACGCCGGTCCGCGACCGGTGCGGGGAAGTCCGGCGTCGTGAAGTCGGGCGCGTCCGCGTCGCCGATCTCGAAGTCCGCAGCGGCACGTGCCGGTGTGGCAGGTGCCGCCGCGGCTGCTCGACCCCGAGTCGCGTCCGCCGACGAGGTCACGCCCGTCGACGAGGTCATTCCTCCCACGACGTCGTCCGACACCGACACCGAGGTGTTCCCCGCCGTCGTGGCACCTGCTGTCGTCGATCCGATCGACGATGCTCGGACCGAGGCCATCCCGGTGGTGACGGCCGCGTCCGTCGCTCCCACCGGTCGCCGCTCGCGCCGTTTCGTCGGGTTCGCCGGCGCTGCTGCAGCAGCAGCGCTGGTCGCGGCGGGCATCGGTACCGCTGCCGTGATGTCCGGTGGATCGGACAGCGTGCCCCAGAACACCGCCGCTGAGCAGCAGGCCCCGAACGGTGGCTCCGCGTCCCCGGTGGCAGATGCTCCCGCAGCCGCGGCACCGGTGGTTCCCGCTGCTCCGGCCGCGTCGCCGGCCCCCGCTGCTCCGGCAGCGCCGGTTCCGACAGAGGACGCCGCAGCAGACGCCGCGGCCTCCGACTGGACCGCGCCGTCGGCAGCACCCTGGTCGCCGACCGCCGCTGCGCCGGCGCCCACGCCGTGGACCACCACGCCGCCACAGCAGCAGTCGTCCTCTCCCAGTGCGGTACCCGCTCCGCAGTTCACCGTCCCGGTGCCCGAGCAGGATCCGAACAAGTCCCCGCAGCAGCTGCAGGACGAGGCGTGGGCGAAGCACTGGCAGCAGACCGGGCAGTGGCTGAACCAGGAGTTCCCGCAGTAGGTCGACGTGTCGAGGTGCCAGACTGTTTTCCATGACCTCTGGTACCGATGCGCAGTTGTCCGAGCTCCGAGACCGCGTGCGTGCGAGCATGCCGAGAGTGCGCGCCGAACTGGCAGACCTCGTCGCCTTTCGCTCCATCGCCGATCCCGAGCAGGCGCCGCCGTCCGAGTGCCGCTCCGCCGCGGAGTGGGTGCGGGACGCATTCCGCGACGCCGGCGTGAAAGACACGGAGTTGCACGAGACGTCCGACGGATCGGCGGCCGTCATCGGTCGGCGCCGCGCTGCGGACGGTGCTCCGACGGTCCTGCTGTACTCGCACTACGACGTCCAGCCTGCGGGCGACGAGTCTCTCTGGAAGAGCGCGCCTTTCGAGTTGACCGATCGGGACGGTCGCTGGTTCGGCCGCGGTTCGGCCGATTGCAAGGGCAACGTGCTGATGCACCTCGCGGCGCTCCGTGCGCTCGGCTCCGACTCGGAGGTGGGCATCGTGGTGGTGTGCGAGGGCTCGGAGGAGACCGGGACCGGTGGCCTCGAGGACCTGGTGCACGATCGTCCCGAACTGTTCGCGGCCGATGTGATCGTCATCGGCGACACGGGCAACATCGCCGTCGGAACGCCGACGCTGACGACGTCGCTGCGCGGCATGGCGATCGTGCGGGTCGACGTCGAGACACTCCGCGGCGCAGTGCATTCCGGCATGTACGGCGGTCCTGCGCCCGACGCACTGGTGGCCCTCGTGGCAATGCTCGCCACACTGCACGACGTCAACGGAGACACCACCATCGACGGGGTGGACGGTTCCGGCGTGTGGGACGGTGCCGAGTATCCGGTCGAGCGTTTCCGGACGGATGCGGGCGTGCTGGACGGTGTGGAGCTCACCGGGAGCGGGTCCATCGCGGACCATCTCTGGGCCCGGCCGTCCGTCACCGTCATGGGCATCGACTGCCCACCCGTGGTGGGAAGCGCCGCCGCCGTGGTGCCTCGCGCGTCCGCGCGCATCGGACTGCGCGTACCGCCCGGCATGGACGCCGAGAAGACGCGTGATCTGCTCGTCACTCACCTGACGAATGCGGCGCCGTGGTCCGCGCGGGTGACGGTCACGCCGGATGCCGTCGGATCACCCTTCGCCGCCCGTACGGACGGCCCCGCGTACGGCACGCTGATGACCGCGCTGAGCGACGCCTACGGCGAGCCCGTGCAGTTCGCCGGGCAGGGTGGTTCCATTCCGCTGTGCACCGCGCTGCAGCGCGCGGTTCCGGACGCGGAGATCGTCCTCATGGGCGTCGAGGAGCCGCTGTCGACCATTCACGCACCGAACGAGAGCGTCGACCCCAGCGAGATCGAGACCATCGCGGTGGCCGAAGCAGCGTTCCTGAGCCGCCTGCCCGAGCAGTGGCGGCTCAGAGCTTCAGATCGCGGATGAGCTTGGCGACGTGGCCGGTGGCCTTCACGTTGTACTGAGCCACCTCGACCTTGCCGTCGGCGTCGATGACGAACGTCGAGCGGATGACGCCCGTGACGGTCTTGCCGTACATCGACTTCTCGCCGAACGCGCCCCACGCCTGCAAGGTCGACTTCTCCGGATCGGAGAGCAACGGGAACGTGAGGCCCTCGTCGTCGCGGAACTTCGTCAGCTTGGCGGGCTTGTCCGGCGACACCCCGATCACCTCGAGGCCCGCATCGTTGAGCTGCGCCAGGCTGTCGCGGAAGTCGCACGCCTGCTTCGTGCACCCCGGCGTCGCCGCGGCGGGGTAGAAGTAGACGACCACGCGTCGGCCGGCGTAGTCCGCCAGCGACACGGTGTTGCCGTCGGCGTCGGGAAGGGACAGGGCGGGAGCAGCGTCGCCTGCGGACAGTCTCGAGGTCGTGGTCACGATGCCAAACTTAGCCGACTCGTCCGAGCCGGGCAGGCGCGCCGGGCGTCGTGCTCTAGGCTCTGAGGCGACCGCAGAAGTTCTGCATCTTCGTCCAGCCGGGAGGGCTTTCGTGGCACGCAACACCGACAACATCGAGCGCGACATCGAGGCCGCACGCGACCAGCTCGCGTCGACGCTGGACGAGCTCAGCGTGCGCGCCAACCCGAAGCGGCTGGTCGAGAACACCAAGCGCAGCGTCGTGGGCACCCTCAACGAGCCCGCCGTGAAGTTCTCGCTCATCGGCGTCGGCGCCGTCGTCGCCATCCTGGTGATCCGCAAGATCGTCAGCTGAGCATCTGCGCAGGTCAGTGACTCGATTTCACTCCCTGCGCGCCAGGTGTTAATGTCTTTCACGCACCGAGGAGCGCGAGCCGCTCCGACCATGCGCCTATAGCTCAGTTGGTAGAGCAAGTGACTCTTAATCACTGGGTCCGGGGTTCGAGTCCCTGTGGGCGCACCACAAAGGGCCCCTGATCAGCAGGTAGCTGGTCAGGGGCTCTTCTGGTTTCGGTGCCACTCACTACTTATGCATGACTGCAACTCGAAACTCGAGGTTTCGGGTCTTCTCCTCGGCAATATCGAACGACGCATTGTGCCTGCTCAGGCGGCTGCAAAGTTGTCTGTACCGGGTCCAATGACCTGCGGTGCAGGCTGCTCGCGCCCACTGCGACGCCTGGGGTGCCACCGTCCGCTACAGAGAGTTCGGACGGCGACATCGCCCCCCGGGCGGAGTGGGGGTTGCTGTGCATCGTGGGAGCGCCCCTGCCGTACATCTACACCGTCGAACTCCGATCTCCGACTCGACCGGGGGCGACGAGCTCATCACCGCACTGTGGACCACCACCGAATGTTGCACGCCGATTAGGGTGGGCACGTCGGCGTCCCCGAATACGCCAGCGACGAGGCGGACCGATTCTTCACCCGGCACCTGAGACAAGGCCGGCCCTACCGGTCGAGGGATCGGCGACTGTGAATCGAATATTTTCCGGGCGGGGCATAATGCAATCTCGCGTCAGAGCCCGCCGTCCGAACTTGGACGGCGGGCGAAGATCCACGGAATCTACGTGGGCTGGGAATCGAGATCGAACGCGCCCGAGCAATTCCGCAGAACCGGCCGTAGGTCCGCTAGCTCGTCATGATCAAGCCCACGGTCAGAGATCGGCCACCAGCGGTGCGACCTCCGTTCCCAGTAGCTCGATGCCGCGGAGCAGATCACTGTGAGCCAAGCGGGGATTGGTCATCTGCAGGGACAGCCGATCCACACCGCCGAGCTGTTCGCCCACTCGCGCGATCTTGTCGGCCACCGTCTGCGGGTCACCCATGAAAAAGGCACCGTTAGGTCCGGACGTGGCATCGAACTGCGCTCGGGTCGGTCGCGCGAATCCTCGCTCCCGCGAGATCTTCGTGAACATCTCGTTCCACCCGGGGTAGATGGTGTCCGCCGCCGCCTGCGTGCTCTCCGCGACGAACCCGAACACGTGCAGGCCCACCTTCAATTTCTCCGGCGCATGACCTGCCTGCGCACCCGCGCGGCGGTACAGATCGACGAGCGGCGCGAACTGGCGCGGCTCACCGCCGATGATCGCGATCATCAGCGGCAACCCCAACAGACCTGCGCGAGCGAATGATTCGGGACTGCCGCCGACACCCACCCAGATCGGCAGAGGATCCTGCATCGGACGCGGATAGATGCTCTGCCGCGTCAGCGCCGGCCGGTGCTTGCCCGACCACGTCACCTCGACGTTGTCCCGGATCTGCAGCAGCAGCTCGAGCTTCTCGATGAACAGCGAGTCGTAGTCGGCCAGGTCCAGACCGAACAGGGGGAACGACTCGGTGAACGAGCCGCGGCCCACGACCAGATCCGTCCGCCCCTTCGAGATCAAATCCAGGGTGGCGAATTCCTGGAAAACTCGCACCGGATCGTCCGCGCTGAGTACCTTGACCGCACTGCCCAGCCGGATTCGTTCCGTGCGAGCTGCCGCGGCCGCGAGGATGATCGATGGAGCGGAATCGAAGTACTCGCTGCGGTGGTGCTCGCCGATCCCGAACGAGTAAAGACCCACCCGGTCGGCGAGGGTGATCTCCTCGAGCAGGTGCTCCATTCGCTCGGCAGCGCCGATCACGCGGCCGTCGGTCGGGTCGGTCACGGAGGACACGAAGCTGTCCACACCTACATGCATTGCTGAACCTCTCGGTCGGGGCCACGACGTCGACCCTGGTTTAGTTTACAAGTCAACCATCTCGACCGAGAAACTGTTCCCAGGGCTACCCACCTCTCCGCGCCCCTGATCGGCACGGCTGCTGATCAGGGGCCCTTTGTGGTGCGCCCACAGGGACCCGCACCCCGGACCTTTACTGACACTCGACGGCTATGCCGCCCCGCAACCTGGCACCCGGGGCGGCAACTGGGACAAGAACACAACCCAGCTCGACGAGCACCGCCTCGCGCAGTACAGCCAGACACAGCTACCTCTACCGAGCCGGGAGAAACACTCCATGACCGAGCCTCTCAGCTTCGAGGTCGTGGTATCGAGACGGCGGCGATACGCCGCAGCGACGGATGGACCGTGTACAGCCCTTCTCGGGCTGAGCGCACTGATCGGTCGGTTCCCCGAGCAACGCCACAGCGAAAGACAAGTGTTCTACGCCCGCTGCGCCAGTTGGTGTTCACCTTCCAAGCAGCCGCTGCACCGCTGGAAGGTCAGGTCAAATCAGGCGGTGGCGTGGTGGGACGGCCGGCAGCAGTGTCGCGAAGCCACTGCGGTACCTCTCGTCCGCTTCGCTCGCGGATGGCGATGGAGGCGCGGGCAGCGGCAGCAGCCACCCTGGGCCGCTCGGCCGGTCGGTCACTGCGTTCCTCGGTGGCGGTCATCGGGGGTCCTCCTGCTGCTCGCTCTGGCTGTCAGTGTCCTCGGTTTCGGTCGGCGGCACCAGCGCCCGCCGTGCCGCTGCACGGTCGGTGACAGCGACCAGAACGTCTTCCTCGGTCCTGGTGGTCAGCGCCGAGTCGGTGACCGTGGCGTAGATGTCCCGGCCGAGTTCGGCCTCGTTGCCGTTGTCACTGGTGTGCGTTCGAGGCACCATGTGATGCGTTGCCAGGCCTGGGCGCGCTTGTCTGCGACAGTGCGTTGTCGGACGGTGAGAGGAACGCCGACGACGGCGAGGACCAATAGACGAGATGTGGTACGTCGTCTCCATGCACGTCGCTGGGGTCCGGTCGTACCCGAGGGTGTCGGCGTGGTCATGGTGGCGTCCTGTATTCACTCGGCCGCGGCCCGAACGACTTTGCTCGCAGTGCGTTTGGGTGGTCTTGCTGTTCCGTCTGTGGGCGATCGCCTTGATGATCGGAGCTGAGCTGCGAGTGATCGGCACACCGGGATGCCGGACGGCGGTTCGCCGTCCAGGGTCTGTTGTATTCGCGAGGAAAGTAGGGTTCGCGCCGCGGCTCCGTCGTGGCTCACTGCGCTGCACTCGATCGTGTCATGGTGCTCGCCACAGGGAGTCTCGATCGATGCTGTCGGGTGAGCAGTGGCCGGCGAGTGCCATGACGAGGTCGAATTCGGCAACGATATTGGCGACGACGTCGGCGGCACCGGCGGCACCGGCCAGAGCGAGTCCGTACATGTGCGGTCTGCCGATGCACACGGCGTCGGCGCCCAGGGCGAGTGCCTTGAACACATCCGACCCTGATCGGATTCCGGAGTCGAACAACACCCTCACGCGTCCGTCGACTGCGTCGACGACCCCCGGCAAAGCGTCAGCGGCTCCGATCGCTCCGTCGATCTGTCGTCCCCCGTGGTTGGACACCACGATTGCGGCGACGCCGAGATCGACGGCGCGTCGGGCGTCGTCCGGATGCAGAACGCCTTTCAAGACGATCGGCAGGGACGTGCGGTCCTGCAGTCCGGCGATGTCGTTCCAGTTCAAGCTTTCTCGCGAGTAGATGTCGGTGAACGTCGTCACCGCGGTGCGCGGCTCGGGCGACAGGAGATTGGCCACGGTGCTGCCCGGTGCGTTCCGTGCGATCGAGAACAGGGTGGACAGCGCGGACAGTGCACTCGACGGGCCCGTGATGGGGAGCTTCGGCTTTTCGGCGCCGGCCGCCAGGCGCTCCGCGACGATCGAACGGAACCGAGCATCCGAGGTGTACTGGCTGATGCCGATACCACGTGAGAACGGTAGCGATCCAAGGTTGAGGTCCTGTGGTCGCCATCCCAGCAGTGTCGTGTCGAGGGTCACCGTGATCGCGCTGGCACCGGAGCGCTCGGCCCGCGTGAGCAGGGAATCGACCAGGTCGTCGTCGGTCGACCAGTAGAGTTGGAACCACCTCGGGGACCCGGGCGCGATCCGGTCCATGCCGGCAGCGACCTCCTCCATCGCGACGGACCCCTGGTTGGAGAAGATGTAGGGAAGTCCCAGTGTGGCGGCGGCTTGGCCGATCAACAGATCTGCCTGTCGATGCACTGCGCCCCCGGCTCCGACCGGAGCGAACAACACGGGTGCCGGAAGCGTGAGGCCGAGGAGTTCGCTTTCGGTGGTTCTCGCAGACACGTCCCGAAGGACCCGAGGCACGATGTTCCATCGGTCGAGAGCGCGGCGGTTGTTGTCCATCGTGGTGCCGGAGCCGGCCCCACCCGCAATGTAGGCACGCGCTCGGTCGGACATCTTCGTGAGTGCACGCCGTTCCAATCCAGGGAAATCCGTGGGAACAGTCGGTGTTCGTCCGGCCACCCCCGCTGTGTAGATGTGGTTCTGGCGTTCGCGTCCGGTGGAGAGTGGCATGTGCGGATCCGTTCCCGAGTCGTGGCCCACTTGGTCGGCATTGCCGTCGACCGATCGATGGTGCGTCGGCATGGCGGGGACGGTACACGAGCTCGGATTAGCGATGAATGCGCAGCTCAAGGGTGTGCAGCGGCACAAATTCGGTGAGGTGCCCGTGTGCGCGGTTGCCCTTGCGTCCTCGTCCGCCTCGTCGTTCACCTACAAGGTTGTGCGCCGTCTCGTCATGAAAGCCGTTGCCCGTGCGACCGGGGTACCTGACAGCAATGATTCCCGACTTCTATTGCGGTCTCATCGGAACCGTGATGGTCCCACATGGTCATGTGACTCTTGATCCACGCTACTGAGGTGGGATTCATGGTCCCACTGGATTTCCGAGTTCGGCCGGGGACAGTCACTGGGTCCGGGGTTCGAGTCCCTTCTGGTTCAGATGCTACTCACTACTTTTTTCGAGACCGTGGACCACAGGTATGACGGCGAGGTACCGATGTGACGTCGACACGGCGTGCCTGTCCGGTGATGAGTTCGGCAGCGCACCCGAGTCGACACGGCATGACTACACACACGCTCGCCGTTTCCGGCGCCACCATCACCTACGACGTCCATGGTCCACTGACCTCGGATACACCCCTGTTGCTCATCGGTTCACCGATGGATGCGAGTGGGTTCACCACGCTCCGTACGCATTTCATCGATCGACCGGTCGTGACCTACGACCCACGCAACACCGGCCGCAGCGTCTGTGGCGAACCCACGGCTGCGGTCACGCCGTGGCAGCACGCCGACGATCTGGATGCGTTGATCACAGCGCTGGGGTCCGGACCTGTCGACGTGTTCGCGTCGAGCGGCGGCGCGGTCAACGCCCTCGTCTGCGTCGAACGCCGGCCGGGCGCGATCCGAACTCTCGTCGCCCACGAGCCACCCGCCGGTGGTGCACTCGCTGACCACAACCACATCTCGGCTGCCTGCACGCACATGGTGGAGTCCTACGACGCGGCGGGGACGGGGCCGGCGATGGCCGAGTTCATCCGCCTGGTGATGCACCGCGGTCCTGTCGACGACGCGTACCTCGCAGGGCCGGCGCCGGACCCGGCGCAGTTCGGACTCCCGACCGAGGACGACGGTTCTCGTACCGATCCGCTGATGTCGAACATGCGTGGACTGGGCGTCGATTACGTGCCCGACGTGGAGCGTCTGACGGCAGCGTCGACTCGCATCGTCATCGCGGTAGGCGAAGAGTCCGGTGGGCCTGAGGACGGCGAGATGGCCGGTCGTGCAGCGTATGCGGTGGCCCGTCTGTTGGGCCAGGACGCTGTCGTCTTCCCCGGCGGACACCAGGGGTTTCTCGGTGGTGAGTACGGTCAGACGGGCCGGCCCATCGAGTTTGCCGCAGCGCTCCGGACGTGGTTGGACTGTGCTGGATGAGGCGTGCCCGAGTCTGGGTGCGGCAGCAACGGCAACTGCAGCACAGTCGGATTCTCGGAGCGAAAAGCACGCGAAGTGACCCGGCAGTCGGAGAACCTGCGCACGAGGTTCGCGCTCATTGCCGAGTGATCGTTACTGCTGCGAACAATATCGTCGAAACGTTGACTCGGTCCCGATACGAGGTCGATTCTGAGTAGATGACAACCACCAACGAATCGGAGCATCTCGCGGCGGTGCAGGACCGGCTCACCGCCGCCCTGCCCGGGGTGAGCCGACACGACATCGAACAGACCGTGGCGGCCGAGTATGCCCGCTTCGAGGGACGCTCGGTGCGCGACTTCGTGCCGCTGTTCGTCGAGCGCAACGCACGAGAGGCACTGCGCTCCGTCGCACCGCACTGACACCACCTGTCGCACAGCAGTACACGGCAGCCCAGAACGTGGGCGACCGTGCACGGTGCGGACATTCACCGATCGCATCGCGCTTGCTGCAGCGCGGATCAGATCGGCCCGGGGTGTGTCAGCTGAAGAAGCTGAGTCCGTCGAGGAAGTCGCCGCTGCCGCCGAAGATGTCGGACAGGGCGCCAAGGAAGTCGACGAAGCTTGCGAGGTCGGTGATCATGGGAGCTCCCGTGGTCGAGTGGTGGTGGCAGGAATGCCTGTTCATTGGTACCGAGCACTGGTGAACGAACGGTGGATCATCGGTTGTCTCAATGGGTTGCCGCCGTGAACGGTTCCGATCAGACCGGGGTGATCACCAGCAGCTGAGCCCAGTACGCGGCGGTGTGCTCACCGAGGTAGGGGAGCAGGGTGTCGAAGAGGATGTAGGACATCGGGGGGCTCCTCGGGTCGGGCCGTGGTGGGGCTGCGCCAAGTGAGGGATGCCCGGTCCGCAGGTGGTCGGAGTGGCGGTGCGGTGAACAGCGGGTGTCGACTCGGCTCACCGCCGGGTGGGACGGCTCGTCGGCCGCGATGATGGTGCGATGAGCACGAGTCAGGCCGAGGGCCTTCGCGGGATGATCGAGTTCGCGCGTCGGTGGTTGCCCTACGGCGGCGGTCCTGACGAGGAGATCCTCGTGACGTTCGGTGTCCCCGGGTATCAGTTCCACGAGCGGCTCGCTCGTGTCCTCGACAGCGGAGACCCGACGGTGGCGCAGGCGTTGTCGGCGCCCGAGATCGCGGCGCTGCGCCTGCAGTGCCGTACCCGCTCGCTGCATCGCCACAACGTCCCCGCCTGGCAGTGATCCACTGGTCCTCGAGACGCCTCGTCAGCTGCCACTGACTGGTCTTCGACGACACTCACCGCGACTGCGCGAGGTGGGATGCTTCCGGCCATGACTGGTCGACACGTGGGACTCGCGTTGTTTCTGGTGGTGACGGTTGCTCTCGCGTCCTACGGCGTGCTGACCACTCCTGAGCCGAGGTCGGTCGCCGAGATCGGTTCGGCCGATCGCTTCGTCTGCGCGTTGCCACAGGACGTCGGCGGCTATCTCGCGGCCCCGCCGCCGCAGCAGAGCGTCGCTCCCCGTCCGGCGCGGGGCACGGTGCCCGAGGGGTTCGAGCCGGTGGCAGCCGTGGTGTGCGACATCGGTATCGGAGACCACGTCGAGGCCGACGGGACCGTGACCTACGTCGAACGCCGCTACGCCGGGGACTTCGGCAGCGCTGTGCGGGAGCTGAACGGGCCGCCCACCCGTCGCTCGATCTTCGACGCCGAATGTCTTGCGTCCGTGCTCGCTGCGGCGCCGGTCGACATGTGGCTCGTCGACGTGGACGGACGCGCCGTACAACCGTCGTACCCGCGTGGTGACTGCGGCCTGGACGACACCCTGGGGCTCGCCGAGATTCTCGAGTTCCCGGAGGTAGAGGCCACCGAACACCGCGTCCGCCTCGATGCTGCCGGGATCGCCTACTTCTACTCGTGCTCGCCGGTCGTCTCGACGCCGGTGCCGGGGTCTCGGTCGCTACTCGACCTGACGTTGACACCGTCCGGGTTCTGCCACTTCGACACCGCCGGACCCGATCTGATGTTCACCGGGGCGGATCGGTACGAATCCGAGCCGTACCTCGACTGGAACGCCGCCCTCATCGACGTCGAGCCCGCCGGTCCCTGCGGTGAACGCGCGACGTCGCTGGCGACCACCTCGACGCAGTCCACGGTTGGGGACGAGTTGGTCATGATCGACGTCCACATCGAACTCGACGGGTGCCGGCGCATCCTGGCCGACGGCTTCACTCCGTTGTCGGCGCCCGCCTCTGTCGTCGACTCGATCGTCAGCGCAGCGTCATGACCTGACGTCTGTCGGCCACGTCGGGTCGAGCCGTGACGGCCGTGGTTTCCGTTGATCGCCGTTCACGGAGCAGAACGTGGTTGGGGCGCACGTTTCACCACTCGACGCCTGCATGGTTGCGCGTCGACCACGACCGTGGCACCGGATCACGCCAGTCCGGCCAGCAAAGCTCTCAGTCGAAGATCCGCCGACGGACATTGGTGTCCGCGAGGTCCACGAGTTCGTCGGCTCGGCCGGACAGGATCGTCCGAATGCCGTACAGCGTGAACCCCTTTGCCTGCTCGAGGGTGATCTTGGGGGGAATGGAGAGCTCCTGTGCCGCGGTGACGACGTCGATGACGGCGGGACCGTCGTACGCGAACGCGTCGATCAGAGCCGCCTCCAGATCCTGCGGCTTCTCCACTCGTCGGCCGAACATCCCCAGAGCCTGTGCCACAGCTGCGAAGTCGGGGTTCTTCAGATCGGTGCCGTAGTTGACGATGCCGGCAGCCTTCATCTCGAGTTCGACGAAGTTCAACGACGAATTGTCGAAGATGATGACCTTGACCGGCAGACCGCTCTGCATCAACGTGATCAGCTCACCGAAGCCCATCGTCAACCCGCCGTCGCCGGCGAAGGCCACCACCTGCCTTCCGGGCTGAGCGGTCTGCGCACCGATCGCCAACGGGAGAGCGCAGGCCATCGATCCGTGATTGAACGACCCGAGCAATCGGCGCTTGCCGTTCATCGTCAGGTACCGGGCAGCCCACACGACGGGCGATCCCACGTCGACGGTGAAGACGGCGTCATCGTCGGCCAGCTCGTTCGCCATGCGTGCCAGGTACTCCGGCCGGATGGGTGTGCGGTGCCGGTCGTCCACGGCGAACGAATCGAGATTCTTGCGTGTCTTGCGGTAGTGCTTGACCGATGTGTCCAGATGCTTGCTGTCCGTCTTGGCGTGGACACGGGGGAGCAGAGCGTCCACGGTGTCGGCGACGGTACCCACCAAGCCGACGTCCAGGGTCGCTCTGCGGCCCAGGTTCTGGCCACGGATGTCCACCTGGATGATCTTCGCGTCGTCGGGATAGAAGTTGCGGTACGGAAAGTCGGTGCCCAGCATGAGAAGAACGTCGGCATGCGAGATCGCGCGGTACCCCGAGGCGAAGCCGAGCAGCCCCGTCATCCCCACATCGTAGGGATTGTCGTACTCGACGTGCTCCTTGCCGCGCAGTGCGTGCACGACAGGAGCCTGCAGCGCGCCGGCGATCTCGAGCAGTTGTCGATGCGCACCCGCCACACCGGCGCCGGCCAGAATGGTGATGTTGTCGGACGAGTTCAGGATCGACGCGGCCTCGTCGAGCGAGGCATCGTCGGGTCGCACGTGGGACGTGGTCGCGCGGATGGCCGGGGTGGCCTTTCTCTGTTCGGCATGCGCCAGTAGCACTTCGCCAGGGACGACGACCACTGCGACACCGCGTTCCTCGATCGCCGCCCGCATCGCCATCGCGAACACGTGTTCCGCCATCTCCGGGTCACTGACCAGTTCGAAGAAGACGCTGCACTCCTGAAAGAGGTTCTGCGGGTGAGTTTCCTGGAAGTACTGCGATCCGATCTCGCTGCACGGGATGTGCGCCGCGATCGCGAGCACGGGAACCCGGCTGCGATGTGCGTCGAACAGCCCGTTGATCAGGTGGAGATTGCCGGGACCACAACTGCCGGCGCACACCGCGAGTTCGCCGGTGATCGCCGCGTCACCGGCTGCGGCGAAGGCGGCAGTCTCCTCGTTGCGGACGTGCTGCCACGTCATGCCGTCGTTCCGGCGGATCGCGTCGGTGAAGCCGTTCAACGAATCGCCCGGAAGGCCGTAGACGTGGGTCACGCCGCTCTCGGTCAGGGTCTGCACGAAATGGTCTGCCACGGTCGCCATGGCGAACAGTATGCGCCGGATCCGCACCGGAAGCGTCGTGGAACGAGTGACCGATCGTCCTGGCTCGGACACTCGTGGAGATCGGTGAGGACCGGCGAAAGCGCTGTGGGCGAATACTGCAGCAGGTGCCCGGGCGAGCTCTGGGGACAGCCGGGCCTATGTCGTCCCGGGGAGCGTCAGAATGGGTCCATGCTGACCGTGCCGTCGGACCACATCGTGACGAGACGTCTGACAATTCGTCGGGAGACGGCCGATGACGCTGCCGCTGTGGCCGCGTCCATCGGCCGCAATCGCGACCGACTGCTGCCGTGGCTCGGATGGGCGACCGAGGAGGCTGCCTCCGTCGAGGCGCAGACTGTTCGGATCACCCGGAGCGGTGAGCAGTGGGACGCCGGGGAGATGTTCGACTACGCGATCGTCGATCGAGCGACGGGGACATTCTGGGGCAAGATCTCGATGCACCGCCGAATCGGACCTCGCGGTGTCGAGCTGGGGTACTGGCTCGATGGCGCGGCCGAAGGGCGAGGCGTGATGACCGAAGCAGTCGCCATGATCCGGGACGAAGCCCTCGGTCTCGACTGGGTGGACCGGGTCGAAATCCACTGCGACGCGGCCAACGTGAGGAGCCGAGCCATCCCACGCCGACTCGGTTTCGAACTCGACAGATCAGAGTCGCGTGTCGCGACGGCCGCATCGGAGACGGGAATGTGCACCATCTGGCTGCAGAGAAAGACGACGAGCGGAAGGCGGTGAGCAGCATGACCAACGACGCGCCGACCGATCGTGGGCCCGTGTTCGACGGTGTCCGCATCGGTAGGCCTGCGACGGGCGCGTTGATCGACGCCGGGTATCGCACGGTGCTCGACCTTCCGGCGGACCTCGCGGTGTTGTCCGCGCTGCACGGAGTGGGGCCGTCGGCGATCAGGCGGTTGGCCGAGGCGCGCGACGATCGGCGTTGACGGGAACGATCCCTTCCACCTCCAAGATATAGCGCACGGTGGGGCTTGCGGCAAGCCCCCGCGGTCGGCGCAGTATGGCTCGCTCGATGCCATGACCTGCACGTTTCACCGATCGGAGCCGACCTGTGGACACCGTGTTCGCCCTGCCCCCGCACCGCCGAGCCAAGGCCGACCCCGCCTCGATCGCGGCGGATGATCGACATCTCGCCAGAATCGACGCGGCCCTGCGTCGGTCCCTCGCCCATCTCGAACGACGCCTCGCCCGGACTCGCGCCGCCCCTGGCCGATCCGGCCAGGACGCGATGGAACGCGACCTGGAGACACATCGGCTCACCGCCGAGATTTGCGCAGTGCGACGTGTCGGGCGGGACATGTGTCTGGGACGACTCGTGCCGGCGGACGGAACGGCCCCGGTGTACGTCGGGCGGCGCGGACTTCTCGACGAGACCGGTCATCCTCTGCTCGTCGACTGGCGCTCACCAGCAGCAGCACCGTTCTTCGCCGCGACCCCGGCACGTCCGATGGGTGTTGCCTGGCGTCGTCGCTACCGGTGGACCGGAGGACGAGTGAGCGATTACTGGGACGAGGTGTTCACCGCCGAGATCCCGCACGGCGCCGTGGCATTGGACGATCGGTCGGCCTTCGTCGCCGATCTCGGGGCGGCGCGGTCGTCCCGCATGCGCGACGTGCTGGGCACCATCGCAGCGGACCAGGATGCCATCGTCCGCGCTCCGTCCCGAGGAGTGCGTGTGGTGGACGGCGGCCCCGGAACGGGAAAGAGCGTGGTCGCACTGCACCGTGCGGCCTACCTTCTGTACGCGGATCCGCAGGTCGAACACCACCGCGGCGGGGTCCTGGTGATCGGACCGCACGAGCCCTACCTGTCGTACGTCGCCGACGTGCTTCCTGATCTCGGAGAGGACGGCGTCCGGGTGTGCCTGCTCGACGAGATGGTTCCCGAGGGCCGGAATGCAGTCGCGGAGAGCTCGCCACGCGCCGCCGCGGTGAAAGGCTCCGCGTCGATGACGGAGATGATCGATCGCGCGATCCGCTTCTACCAGACACCGCCCGCGAACGACATGGTCGTCGAGACCGAGTGGGGTGCAGTGCTGCTCCGGGCAACCGACTGGGCGGAAGCCTTCGCGGCACCCGACGCGGAGACTCCGCACAACGATGCGAGAGAGGAGATCTGGGCGGCGCTGGGCGACATCGTCGTCGACCGCCTCGCCGGCGACGTGTCGGCCGCCGAGCTGACGTCGTCGCTGCGGGAGATCGACGAGCTTCGCGACAGCGTCGAGTCGTCGTGGACGGTGATCGATGCTCCCGATCTCGTCGCCGACCTCTGGGCCGTGCCGGCATACCTACGCCAGTGCGCGCCCTGGTTGGACGAGGACGACAGGGCCGCGGTCCGCAGAGACCTCGGTGCTCCCTGGACGACTGCGGATCTCCCTCTTCTCGACGTCGCTCGTCGCCGCCTCGGAGACCCACGGGCGACGACGATGCGCGTGCGCCGTGCCCGGACGATCGCCTCCGAGCGTGCGCGCCGACGCGCGGTGGTCGACGATCTCGTCGAGTCCGACGATTCGGAGCTTCGTGTCATGTCGATGCTCCGCGGCGACGACCTGCAGAATGTGCTGGACGAGAACGAGTTTCCGACGGGCGAACCGGATCGGCTTGCTGGTCCGTTCTCCCACGTCGTCGTCGACGAGGCCCAGGAACTGACGGATGCGCAGTGGCAGATGGTCCGTGCCCGCTGTCCGTCGGGCAGTCTCACGGTGGTGGGTGACCGCGCGCAGGCCCACAGCGGTTTCCCGGAATCCTGGGAGGCGCGGCTGGCGCGTGTCGGATTCACCGACGTGGCGGTGTCCACGCTCGACGTCAACTACCGCACACCGGCCGAGATCATGGCCGCGGCCGAACCGGTCATCAGAGCGGTCCTCCCCGACGCGAACGTGCCCCGTTCGGTCCGCAGCACCGGGGTGGGCGTTCGCCAGGCCGGAGTGGACGACCTGGACGCGATTCTCGACGAGTGGGCCGCGGCCGGTGAGGGCGTGGCATGCGTCATCGGTATGCCGGCTCGGCCGGACACCGAGCGGATCCGTTCTCTGAGCGCACGGTCGGTCAAGGGGCTCGAGTTCGATCTCGTCGTCCTCGTCGAGGGGCCGGGTCTGGACAGCGCCGTCGACCGCTACGTGGCGATGACGCGGGCGACCCGGCAACTCGTGGTGCTGAGCTGATCGACTGGTGCGGGTGGGATGGTTCCGAGACGGCATTCCTGGTGTCCCTCGTCGGTCGAGACCTCGTCTGTCTCAGGGTGGGGTCGGGGTGTTCCCGGATGTTCGGGCGAGCGGAACGTTCCTAGTGTCGATCGTGTGCAGACACCCTCGGGAACGACACGCATGAGAATGCCTGCGGCGGTGGCCTTTCTCCTCGCTGCGGCAGCCGGGCTGCTGCATGCGGCCGCGAGCGCGTACTGGGCGGTGGGTGGTCGATGGCAGCTCGCCTCGGTGGGGGACTGGGCGGTGACCCTGGCCGACGACCGACCGGTGGCGAGCGGTCTCGCGCTCGGTGTCGTCGCTGTCGTGAAGGCCGGCGCTGCTGTCCTTCCGTGGGTGAACGAGCGGGTCCGAGGCCACGGTCATCGGCAGGTCCGCATGTGCGGGTGGTGCGCGGGCGGTGTGCTGTTCGTGTGGGGCGCAGTGTCGACAGTGTCCGCGGCGGCGGTGCTCGCCGGCGTCATCGTGCCCGACGGCGGGTACGACCGGACCGCGATGATCGGGCATGCCGTGGTCTGGGATCCGCTGTTCACGGTCTGGGGCGCAGCGCTGCTGACCGGGTTGTGGTCCACCACGCACCGGGCCACAGCGCTGACGCAAACTCGACGATGACCGGAGCGCGACGACTCGTCGCCGTGTTTCTGGGCGCCCTGACACTGCTCGCACCGTCGATCTGCCCAGCGGCCGGTCTAGGGCACGACGAGGAGTCGTTGCAGGGCCTCGTCACCCGGTGGGCCTCGGAGATCGGTGCACCAGGAATGGCCGCACGGATCGTCGACAGCGACGGTGCACGGTCTGCGGCATTCGTGGGAGTCGACGGGGACGGACACGACATCGACGGGTCGACCCCGTTCGTCTGGGGGTCGGTGTCGAAGCAGTTCGCGGCAGCGACAGCGAGGGGCCTCGAGCGCGAGGGCGTTCTCGACGCCACAAGCCCTGTCGTCGAGGTGGTCCCGCAGGCTCGCCGAGTGCTCTCCGACCCCGCAGTGACCGTCGACGACCTCGTTCATCACGCCAGCGGGCTGCCGCACGACATCACCGTGACGGACGAGTGGACCCGAAGGGGTTCCGCGACAGACGCCGTCACCGCCCTCGACGCGCCGAAGGGGGCTGGACCTCGTGGTGAGTTCCGGTACTCGAGTCTGAACTACCTGCTCCTGCAGGCTGTGATCGAGCAGGCGGGAGGGTCCTCCTACGCGGACGCCGTGCGCCGCGTCGTACTCGATCCCGCCGGTAGTGACGCCATCACCGACCCGCAGCTGTTCGTCGACAGTGTTCCGCGGGGACACGTTCCGTTCTTCGGTTTCTCCCGCCCGGTCGACGTCGGCGTCGATTCGGCGGGGTTGGGATACGGCTACCTCGCCGGCTCCATCGACGACCTGGGACGCTATGCGTCGTGGCGACTGCGGGAACGTCGCGACGACGAAGCCCGGTATCGCGAGGTGCCGACAGCTCAGGGTTCGACCTACGGTGACGGCCTGTTCCACGAGAGGATCGATGGCCACGATGTCTGGTGGCATGCGGGTGCGGTGCCCGGCTACTACACTTACGTCTCTGTGATTCCGTCGCTGGACACAGCAATCGTGTTGGCGGCGAACCGATACGGTGAGATCGAGGCCGATCGACTCGCGGCCGTCGGCCGGAACCTGACGACGTCGGTGACGGGTGGACGGACGAGCGAGCTACCCGAGTCCTCGGCGTCCACCGTGCTCGGAGCGCTCGCTGCGATCATCGCGACGCTGGTGGTCGGCATCGGCGTTCACGCGGTCCGCATCGTCTCGGGCAGGACGCCCCAGCGGACCAGAGGAGTCGCCGTCGTGCGCGGGGTCGTTGCGGTCGGGGTAGGGACAGCGGCCGCTGTCGCCGTCCTGTTCGGACTGTCTTCTTCGACCGGCGCGGGGTTGTCGGTGGCAGGCAGGTGGGCGCCGGACGTGGCTCTGTTGGTGTGGGTATTGCTCGTGGCGATCGCTGCGGCCGCCGTGGTCGACGTGCTCGGGCAGGTCGTGGCGTGCCGACGTGTCCGTGGGGCGCAGTGAGGTCAGGCATCGGGAGTGTTGCTGGTGTGCACTCGCCGACGCTCTGTCCGGCGTTCACACGAGGTCGCGGCGGCGCAGAGCCCACGATCCGGTGGTCAGAAGTGCTGTGGCCACGACGATGAGGATGAACGCGGCGGTGAGTGGAACCGGCGCGCCGACGTCGGCGGGAAGATGCGTGTGCGGTGCTGTGTCGCGCAACCACTGGGGAGCGCCGATGAGGGTACCGAGCGGCCCCAGCAGCAGGTCGAGGACGACTGCGGCCCACCCGACTGCGATCCACCGGCTTCCGAATCCGTATGCGGCCCAGGCGATCGCGGCGACAGCAAGGGTTGCCGGCAGCTGCGACACCGCTCCGACGAGCACGTCGACGACACCGGGGCCGTCTCCGCCGACGGCAGCAGCCCCGGTGACGAGCCCGACACCTGCCAGAAGCAACACGAGGGTTGCCGTGACTGTCGCCGTGGCGGCAGCGGCGAGCAGACGGGACACAGGGGAGACGGCGGTAGCGAGGAGTATTTCCGCGCGACCCGTCCGGTCGTCCTCGCGCAGGTGCCCGACCACGGACACCGCGGCAGCCGACGCGGCGATCGCCACGATGCCGAGGACGGTGTCGATCAAGGCGCCGACGAGGCCCGATGACGCCGCCCCCGAACCGCCCCCGATGTCTCGGAGTACGTCACCTGTCGCCCCGGACGCACCCACGAGATCGTCGATGGAGTCGGTGAGCAGCCCGACGAGGAGACAGTAGGCGAAGGCACCGGACATCCACGGCACCAGCGAGGCTCCCATGGTCCGGACGGTGACTCCGAGAGTCGAGATCGGCCATCGTGCGACCGGCGGGCCCGGTCGCGGCTGCACCAGGCCTGCACCCAGATCACGCCTCCGCACGACCGCTGCCGCAACTCCGAGGCCGACCGCACACAGGGCCACGCACGCGAGGAACGGCGATACGGCGCGGTCGCCGAGTGGGTCCACGCGTTCGGCCCACCCCAGTGGTGACAGCCACGTCATCCAGGCGAGTCCGCCCACGGCGTCACCGATCCCTCGGACGAGGTACGCGGTGAGCAGTACGACCGCCGACGTGGCGATGGCCGTTCGCGACGTCGTCACGACCTGGTCGACGACCGCGGCGACACCTGTCGCGGCGAGTCCGGCGCCGACGAACTGGAGAGCGAGGAAAGTCGCGGCCGGCGCGGGCACTCCGGCCAGGGCGGCCGCCGCACCGGTCGACACGCCGGTCGCGACCGCAGCCCCCATGGCGGTGATCGCCGCAGCCGCCAGAGGTGCCGCTGCGCCGATGGCGCCCGCCCGCACGAGCTCCATCCGCCCCGTGGCTTCCGGGCCGCGAAGGTGTCGCGTCACCGTCGCGGCGACGATGATCGCGACGACGAGAAGCGCGAAGGCGCCCACCCGCCAGACGGCGATCTGGGCGATGCCCGATGTGTCGCGAAGCGGGCCGAGAAGGATCCGGAAGACCGCGTTCGCTGCCGAGCCGTCGGCCAGTGCGGCGCGCGATGTCGCATCCGGGTACAGAGGCGCGAGCGACGCCGCGGTCAGCAGGTACAGGACCGGCACCACCAGGACGCCGACCGGGGTCGTGAATCGTTCGGTGCGCAGGGCGAGACGAAGCAGGTACGTGGTTCCGGCGAGCCGGCCCGGTGGGCGGTCGCCGGGGCGATCAGCAGTGTCACGCCGGTCGGAGAGCGTGGTCATGAACGATCACCGTCGGAGTCGTAGTACCGCAGGAACAACTCCTCCAGAGACGGTGGCGCCACCGTCAGATCCACGACGCCGAGAGCGCCGAGTGCGGCGACCGCAATGGGCATGTCCGCACGGGTCACGGAGAAGGTGACGCGCCATCGACCGGTCTCGGCGGACCCGACGACGTCGAGGTCGCTCACGCCGGGGGTTCTCGCCAACGACCCCGGGTCTCCCGTCACCTCCGCTGTCACGTGCACGGTGGTGACATGGCGGAGGTCGGCCAGCGTGCCGCTCTCTACCGTCCGCCCGGCGCGGATGATCGTGACTGTGTCGCAGAGTTTCTCGACTTCGGACAGGATGTGGCTGGACAACAGCACCGATGTTCCCTGGTCGGCGATCTCCCGAACGCACTCGGCGAACACGTTCTCCATGACGGGATCCAGGCCGGACGTGGGTTCGTCGAGGACGACCAGGTCGGCGCGCCCCGCGAACGCAGCGATCAACACGACTTTCTGACGGTTCCCCTTCGAGTAGGTCGAGACACGTCTGGTGGGGTCGAGGTCGAAGCGCTCGATCAGGGACTCGCGTGCGTGGGCGTCCACGCGAGCGCCGCGCATTCCGAGCAGCAGGTCGATCGTCTCTCCTCCGGTCAGTCGTGGCCACAACGCGACGTCGCCGGGCACGTAGGCAAGACGCCGATGGACACTCACGGCATCACGCACCGGGTCTGCGCCGAGTAGTCGTACCGTGCCGGCGTCGCGGTGCACCAGTCCGAGAAGAATCCGGATCGTCGTGGACTTGCCCGCGCCGTTCGGGCCGAGGAACCCCGCGATCGCACCTTCGGACACCGTCAAGTCCAGCCCGTCGAGCGCCCGGTGTCGGCCGAATCGTTTGACCAGTCCGGCTATCTCGATCGCATTGCCGGCATCGTTCATGATCGGCTGTCTCCTGTTCCGTCGAGCGGAGAACCCGCAGCGCGGGCAGCGAGGACGGCGTCGAGGGCCGAATTGTCGGTGAGTAGTCCGTGGGTGGCGTACTCGGCGGCGGGCACCATCGTGCGGTCGCTGTAGGCGCGGAGGATGGCGGCACCGTCGCTCGGGTCTGGTGGAGGATTCATCGCCATGTCGATCGTCAGCGTCCCCAGCGCCATCGTGACGAGATAGCGGGCGCGCGCTGCCTCGTCGACAGAGGCGCGGACGGTTCCGGCCGCCACCGCAGCCCGCATCGAACTCTCCACGTCATCCACCAGTCGATCGACGAACGTCCGGGCAGAATCCCCACCTTCGGCCATCAGACGAGTGACGTACACCAGTAGCGGGCCGTGTTCGGCCATGGACTGCAGCGTCTCGTTCACCGCATCACCCACTGCGCCACCGGACGAGTCGCTCCCATCGGCTCCCAGGATTCGGCCGGTGCGATTCCGGGTCGAGTCGAGCACGTGCGCGTCGCATTCGGCACGCAATCCCGCCTTGTTCGTGAAGTGGTGGATGACCAGACCCGGACTCACTCCCGCTCGGACGGCAATCGTTCGAATGGGTGCACCGAAGCCGTCGCTCACGAACACGTCGATCGCGGCGTCGCGGATACGTGCTCGTGCTGTGAGGTCGCGATCGGCGGCGGTTGAACGCATGTTCAATATGCTAAACGTCTATTCAGGCCGCGGCAAGGGTCTGTTCCGCCCGATCCCGCCCACGCCACCGCGCCCGCAGTCGTCTCGATTCGGAGCCAACGGCATTCGGTCCGCCGATGTTTCCCGCGCGACGATCGACGTAGCCTTCTGCAGAGCACTCGAGCACGGCGGCCCCATTCGTCCGATGAGGGCCGGCTGCCGGACTCGTCGATTCATCCACGGCTGGGGGGCCTGCATGACCACGTTCGAGACGACGCGTGCGATACGAGCGAGCGACCGAAAGTTGCCGCATCCGCGGAGGCGCCTGCCTGTGCTGGGAGACGTACTCGATCTTCACGTGACGGAGTCCAGCCAGTGGGGAATGCGCGACGCGCAGAAATACGGCTCGATCTTCGAACGCAACGTCGTCGGCACTCGGGTCACCTACGTGTCCGGGCCCGTGGAGGTGGCTGCGGTCAACGACGAGAAGACGTGGGCCAAGTTCCTCGGTGTGCCGCTGCGGAACCTGCGTTCCGTCGCGGGGGACGGTCTGTTCACCGCCCACAACTCGGAGCCGTCGTGGGCTGCGGCGCACGCCATCCTGGCGCCGGCGTTCACGCAGTCGTCGATGCGCGGCTACCACGACGCGATGGTCGCGAAGACCACTCGGCTACTGGCGTATTGGGACGGACTCGGTGCAGACGCCTGGGTCGATGTTCCTGCGGACACCAACAAACTCGTTCTCGAGATCATCGGTGACGTCGCCTTCGGGTACGACTTCGCGTCGTTCGACACCTCCGAGCCCCACGAGCTGATTGCGCGCATCTCGCGCGCCCTGCGTTACATCAACCGCGCGGCCTACTCACATCCGTTGGTGGAGGCCACCGTGTTCCGCCGTCAGCGAGACCAGCACAAGGCCGACGTGGTGGCTGTTCGCCGGATCGTCGACGACATCGTCGCAGCACGGCGCGGCAGTCGAGACGGTGGGAGCGACCTGCTCGGTCTCATGCTCGACACGGTCGATCCTGTTACAGGACAGAGACTCTCGGACGAGAACATTCGAAACCAGATCCTGACGTTCCTCGTGGCGGGGCAGGAGACGTCGGCCGGTGTGTTGGCCTTCGCGCTCCACTTCCTGTCGTTGCATCCTCAGGTCGCGGAACGAGTGCGGGCGGAGGTGGAGCTGATTCGACCCGAGGGCGAGCTTCGTTTCGAGGATGTGG
Source organism: Rhodococcus sp. BP-241 (assembly GCF_019836145.1). NCBI lineage: Bacteria > Bacillati > Actinomycetota > Actinomycetes > Mycobacteriales > Nocardiaceae > Rhodococcus > Rhodococcus sp. BP-241. The sequence continues at coordinate 59,525 of NZ_JABUEI010000010.1, forward strand.
GCAAGCTGCGGTATCTGCGCCGCGTCGTCGACGAGACTCTGCGGTTGTGGCCTGTGGCGCCCGGCTACTTCCGCAAGGCGCGGCAGGACACGCGGGTGGGACAGCATCCATTCGAGAAGGGGGAGTGGGTCTTCGTCGTCCTGCTGCAACTTCATCGTGACGCCGGGTGGGGCAACGATCCCGAGGCGTTCGACCCCGACCGGTTCGAACGGTCGCGGGTACCGGCGAATCTCACCGACCTGTACAAGCCGTTCGGCACCGAAATGCGGGCGTGCATCGGTCGTCAGTTCGCTTATCACGAAATAGTGGTCGCACTGGCGATGATCGTTCAGCAGCGGACCCTGGTTCCTGAGCCCGGCTACGTTCTGCGGGTGGAGGAGACCATCACGCTGAAACCGCGGGACTTACGCCTGCAGGTCGGCCGTCACGCACCATTCTGACGATCTCTGCTGGATTGAGGAGGACGCTGCGTAGGGCAGCTGACGGGTTGGCGTCGTGCACCGCGCGGGGAGCCAACCGTCAACGGTATTCCCAAACCAGGCGAGTGCCCTCGATGAAGGGTTGGTATTTCGACCACAGTGTGACGCGCATGTCGAAGGTGGTGTTGCGTTCGAGGGAGAACGCCAGTTGCTCGAGCATGGCGCTGAGTGATCTCCACAGCGGAGGCTTCCAGGGTGCGTCCGCGTCGGGGTGGATGTTGACGCACCCGTGCAGGGGGCCTGTCCGAGTGTCGACGAACAGCGTGTCGGCGTTCGACTTGGCGAAAGCCACGAACCCGGGCAGCATCATCGGCGCTGGAGATCCCGCCGGCTTTGCCATCTCTTCGTCCATGTCGATGGGCTCCCCGAATGCCGGGTTCGCGTTGAAGTCGATCCACAGTCGATGATCGCTCAGTAACCTGTCCAGGCTCAGGAGCTCGAAGCCGGGTGGTATCAAAGCGATACCGCGTTGCTCTGGAGTCAGCTCGGCGCGGTGGTAGAGATCCCGCACCTCGTCGGTCCACGGGCGCGTCGCCTTCTCTGCCGCCGCGATATCCGCGTCTGTCGCACCGCGAAAACTGACGCCGATATTCGCTTCGAGAATGGCCGACACCCGGGCCCACTGAATGTCGACTGAGCTCGGAGCGGGCGTTCTCAGCAATCTGGCGACATCGTTGGCATCGGCAGAGGTCAGAATGGTGGCAATCTCTGCGGCGTCGAGGTCATCGTGGGCCATCGCCCAAGTCTCCCACGACCTGACTCTTCATCGCCGGATCGTGGCGAAGGCCGCTGGTTGGCGCACAGTGTCGGTCGGCGCTTGTCGCACGTGTCGAGTGCCTGGATCTGTAGGGGTTTGTACGCTGTCGCTCGCGGTGAGTCCGTGCAAGCGTGGAACAGATGCAGACCATCACGCACCGCAGCCCGGCCCATGGCAGGCGTACCGCATCAGTGCATCCAGCTGTCTTGCCGCGACGAGACCGCCGGTGATGGGCGCGCTGCGTACCCGCCGCGACCCGGTTGCGGAACTGGTCTTACTCGCGATCGGTGCGGCGCTGTTCGCGGTGGCCCGCGTGCTCGATCTGGACGGCCTGTTCATCGGGTCGATCTTCCTGTGCGCCTTCGCTGGACTGGCTGCGTTGTTCTCCAGCAGGTTGGCCCAGCAGAGCTTGGGGACGAAGATAGCCGCGACCGTCATCGGGCTCGCAGTGACTGCGTTCGGCGCCGTGTGGATGATCACGCACGCTTCCTCGACCGAGATCTTCTCGCCCGCAATGCTTCTGTACCCCGGTGGAGAAGGTAGGCCGCAGCGATCATTCGAGCGCGTGTCCGCCAGCATCCGTAGGTCAGTCCCGTATCGGCGGCGAATGCTCGCCGGATCGTTTTCTTACTGACTACGGCACCAACAGGAGCTTTCAGCGCTACACGAGAGCGATCAACGCTTTCGCCGCGGCCCTGGACAATTCCACCGTGTCGGAAGGACAGTAGAGCCGGACTGCCCGGACGCACCGATGCGTCACGTACGGCGTTCGCTCTGTCCGAACACACGTCGACGAACGACGGCGCCGGCGACACTACACACCGCAGCGCAGACAAGGCCGCTCGCGACGGCGACGCCCGGTGCGAGGGAGGTCAATCCCGCAACGAGTGACACCCATGCGAGGACCACTGCGCCGGTCTCCAGGCGCGCCGCCAGGACTGGCCCTGTTCTCCGTCTGTGCGCCGACACCGCCTTCAGGTACAACCCGTAGGCGGCATAGACCGTGGTGTACGCACCGATGCAGAACGCGAACACACCCATCGCGAACCACCCGGGGACAACGTCGTAGGGAGCGTCGCCGAGGGCGGACATTGCGGCGACCGAGATGGGCACCACCAATGCCGTTCCGATGTACAGGAGGACGGCGAGGCCCAGCACCGAATCCTTGGGCGACGACGTCCACGACATCGCACCACTGTAACCAACTGATCGGTCTAGATCGTGCTCGCCGCTGCCGCGCATGGGCGGGTCACGGCGTGTCCGTGCGAGACCTGACCGAGAGAATCGCCGCGACCACTGCTCCGACCAGCAGGAGGAGGACCACGTCGTCGCTGCGATCGGCCGCCGACGTGCCTCCCCAGGTCGCCACGCGCACGATCACCGCAAGTAGGTAGAGGCCGATCGCGGCGGTGCGTGGATTTCCCATGACGGCACCGTATGCCTGTATCGACGCCGCATCAACGCCGAAGGCGAATGAGTGGCAGCGTACGAATGGTCTATCGCTCGACGGTGTCAGATCCGGTGCGCTGCCCCCCTGGGAGAACTTTCGGCCGAATGTGCCGATCCTGCTACGGGTATCGGCACCGACTCTTGCGCTGCGTCGCGGGACGTGTCATTCTCGGACACATGACAACCGGAAAGGCGGACACCGCCACCCTCGCGTGAGCGCCGCAGCAACACCCTTCGCGGTCAGGGCAAGAACCGCATCGTCTTCGATTCATCAGATGGCATCCGTACCCACGTTGCGGGACACGTGGCTCGCGCTGGGTCTGTCCACTCTGCCGTCCGACAGGCCGACCGCCGAGGCCGCCGTAGCGGATCTGTACAGGCATGCAGGGTTCCGTTGTCCCGAGTTCGTGTGGGTACCGTCCCCACCGGCTGGCGCCGAACTGATTGTCTCCGAACAGTTGTCGGGTACGAACTCTCTGACGTCCGGTGCTGCCGCTCGAATCGCGTCGACCGTCTCACGGTCACGCGAACGTATGGACAACCGCACGGGCGGGGTGTCGCGACGATGGCCTTCCGACAGTCGCTCCCTCTGGGCTGCACGCACGCAGCCACTGGCGGAGTCCGCGCGGCAGGGGATCGCGCCCGACGAGTTGCTGCGAATCGCGGTGTGGGATTCGTTGCGCACGAGCCTGTTCGATGGAGTGGCGGCCGCTGTGCGGTCACTCGTTCAGCGACCGACGGGAAGCGTGGCGTGGTACGGGCAGCAGGAAGCGCACCGGCTCGCGTACTACGACATCCATCGCACACTGGGCATCTCTGCCTTCCGCGGTACGGATCACGCCATCCTCGATACTCAGACAGCCCTCGCGGGGGCGACCGGCTGGTGGTGGGCATTCGACAGTGTCTGCGTCATGTCCGAGCGACCTGGAATTCTTCAGACCGAACCTCTTCCGGGAGCGGTGCACAACGAACGGCGACTGCACGGACAGAACGAGCCCGCAGTCCAGTTCGCCGACGGACGATCCGTTCATGTCGATCACGGGACCATCGTTCCCGAGTGGGTGATCACCGAACCCACCGTCGAGCGCATCGCACGCGAACGGAACATCGAGGTACGACGGTGCGCCATCGAGCGCATCGGGTGGGACGTCTACATCGACGAGGCCGGACTCGAACTCGTCGACCGGACGGACGATCCGGGAAATGCCGGCGCCCAGCTGTCGCTCTACGCCACGCCGACCAGCTGGGTGGACGACGGCCGAATTCTGCTCGTGGTCAACGGTTCTGTCGAGCGGGACGGTCGGCGGCGACGCTACGGGTTGCCGGTTCCGAACGGTATGACGTCCGCACTCGACGCCGCCGGATGGACCTACGGCATCACCGGCGACGACTACTCCCGTCTCGTGCGCCGCACGTGACCACATCCCGCCGACCCGAGGTGACTTCGATGACCACGACCATGACTCTGTCCACACTCACGGCCCTGACCGGCCTCGACGTCTTCGACTATCTCGATCGAGACGTGTCGATACCCGTCGTCGACGGGCTTCAAGCTCAGGGCGACCTGATCGTCGTGCCGCGTCCGATGATCCTCCACGTACAGGCATTTCGGGGCACGCGGTCCGACGACGTGCCCCTCACCGGCGTCGAACTGCTTCGCAGCGCTGCCGGCGGCAACCCTCACAGTCTCGTCTGCGAGAAAGGCCACTGCATGTGGTCCACTCCGGTGTTCGATCCGAACGGCCTTGCGTTGGGCATCCTCGACACCGAGGTCACGGCGTACTTGATTCATCCCGAACACGGTGCGACAGGAATTGCGCCGGGCTCCTACGTCATCAGCAGGCAACGCGAGCGTGGAGTGGGTCGACACTTCCGATCAGCGCGGTTGGTCGCGGATTGACGCACGCGACCAGCCAGGGGCGCGGCTGACACCGCGCCCCTGGTGACGACAGGATCAGTCGGTGACGGCCACGAACTCGTTCGGAGTGACGTCGAGTTCGCTGCTGACGGTGACGTCACCGGTGGTCAGATCCACGGCGTGGATGCTGTCGGTGTCCGGTTCGGTGACGTAGGCGGTGTCGCCGGTGATGGAGATGCCGGGGTGTGCGTCCTGGTACTCGCTGGGGCCTTCCCACTCACCGATGACAGGGTAGGAAGCGGTGAACTCGCGCGTCTCGGGATCGAAGACGTGCAGGGCGCCGTCGGTTCCGATGATGTAGGCCTTGTCGTCGGGTCCACGGGAGACCCCGCGCCAGGTGTACTCGGCACCGTCGGGCATCTGGACGACGTCCAGCGTCTTCGCCACGGTGTCGATGACGGTGACCGCCTGCAGCAGTGAGCCTTCCGCGTCGGCGTCGTTCTTGTAGTCGCCGACGACCAAGGGACTGGTCTCGCTGACGTACGCGTTGCCCGTACGCCCGTAGGGCTGGTCCGGAGCGTCGAGCTTGGTGATCTCGCCCTTGTCGTAGACCAGGACACCGTTCTCGCAGCCGAATACGACGATCTCGTTCTGTGCCGTTCCCTCGCCGTGGACGCCGGGGCACTGATCGTTGCGCGCGATGACCGCACCGGCGGCATTGCGCACCTCGATACCGGTGCGTCCGTTGGCATTACCAACGGTGGTGAGGAACGTGCCGCCCTCGAGAACGACCGAGACTCCGTGATGCGCCTCCACACCGGGAATGCTCTCCACCTCGGGGAGACCGTCGCTCGACTCCAGTGCTGCCGTGTCGAAGATCGTGGTGTCGCTGGTACCGTCGGCGTACAAGATTGTCTTGCCGCCGTGCCGGACGACATGGCCCGCCTTCTCCGCCTCGAAGACCGTGTCCGTGAGCTGTGGTGCGTCCGTGGTGCCCGCGGCGGTGTCGAGTACTTGGAAGCCCTTGCTCGTGGTCACCATGACGTTGCGCCCGTCGCCGGCGAGGTTGAGGCGTGTGTAGTCCTCGGAGTCGAAGTCCGCGACGGTCTCGAGGGTGGCGGCGTCCAGCACCTGTACGCCGCCGTCGTAGGAGACCGCGACACGAGGGCCGGCCTGCATCGCTGCGGTGGTGCTCGTGGTGGAGTCGGCGGCGGTCGTGGTGGTTCCGGAGGAGCACGCCGCGAGAGTGACGACCGCGCCGAGCGCGAGCACAGTGGAGCCTGCCCGCCGGAAGTGATTGAGACGCATGTGAATCCTTTTCTGTGTGGGAACGATACCGATCAGGGGGAGAGGCCGGCGGCGATGCGTTCGGTGTTGACGCGCATCATCGTCAGATAGTCGGGGGCGCCGCCGTCGGGACCGGTGAGCGACTCGGTGAACAACTGCACGACGTCCACGCTGATGTCGGCTTCACTGGCGAGTGCCTGAACGAGTCGGTCGGGCGAGGACGATTCTGCGAAGACGGTGCGGACACCGGTGGAGTCGACGGCATCGACGAGATCGGACAGGTCGGACGCCGACGGTGCGGCGAGGGTGGTGCCGCCGGGAATGACCGCCCCGACGACCTCGAAGTCGAAACGGTCAGCGAGGTAACCGAAGACATGGTGGTTGGTGACGAGCGCACGCCGTTCGTCGGGGATCGCGGCGAACAAGGCGGACATCTCCTCGTCGAGACTCTGTAGCTGTCCGCGGTACTCGGCCGCTCGTGTCGACATGGTGGCCGGATCCACTCCGTCGAGATCGCCGAGCACCGGTTCCAAGGCATCGACGACGGCGATCATGCGGGCAGGATCGGTCCAGAAGTGGGAGTCCGGTCTGCCCGCCGCGTCGCCCTCCCGGTAGTCGAGCACGTCGATGACGTCCCCGGCGACGAACGTCGGAACCTTCTCTGCGGCTGCGGCGTCGAGATGCTGCTGTAGTCCCTCCTCCAATCCCAGCCCGTTCGAGACGACGAGGTCCGCCGAGCGCAGACGCGCGCCCTCCTGCGCGGAGATCTCGAACGAGTGTGGGTCGGCGTTCGGCTTCATCAGCGTCACGACCTCTGCCTCGTCGCCGACGAGTTCCTCGACGACGTCGCCGAGGATGTTCGTGGAGACCACGACCACCGGACGGTCGTCGGCTGTCGCCGAACATCCAGCGAGAAGGGCCACCACAGCCACTGCCGCCGCGGCCAGGAGACTGCCCGTCCGGTGTCCTCGCATCATCAACGTCCCGTCTCGGCCGTGAAGGCCGGTTCGGACGCGGTCTCGAACGTGCGGGAGACGCGGGCGTCGTCGGCGTAGTCGATCTCGTACAGCTTCCGTTCGGTGGGCGCGCTGAGGTAGGCGCGCTGCTGGTCGGCGATCAGAGTGGGTGTCTCACCGGCGGCCTGTGATGCGGCGACGAGCGCGCCCGTCTCGGCAACGACCGAACCGTCGGCTCCGTCCAGCACGAACACGCGGCCGTCGGCCGAGAGGCCGAGAAGATGGTCGTCGCTGTCGTCGACCGCCGACACATGCGTCAAGCGAGTGGGAGCGGGAAGGAGCGTCCACGACCTCTGGCGGGTGTCGAGTAACCAGATGCCCTGATCGCCGGCGAGGCCGGCGACGGTGGGGCGGCCCTCGCGATTGTCGAACGACGTTGCGGGAGGGGCGGACACGTCAGTCGGGTACGGGATCTTTTCCACTGTGAGTTCGTCTCCGGTGGCGGACGCGAGCAGCGCGCCGTCGGAGCAGCCGATCACGGTGCCGACACGCGTGGTGATGGTGCCGGCGGCGTCGGGGCACGACTCGACGAGACCGGTGCGCTTTCCGTCCGAGGTGTGTCCGACGACTGTCCGTGAGGGGCCGACCCCGTCGGTGACGAGGGCGAACGATCCGACGGGCACGACCATGCCGTCTCCCGGCGGGTTCTGCAGCCGGAACGACTCGGAGATCTCGCCCTTCGACAACGCCGCGGTGTCGAGCAGGACGGCGTCGCCGGAGTCGGGGAAGTAGAGCCCGGTTCCGCCCGAGGTGGATTGATTCGACGTGGCCACGGTCGCGTCGCCGGCGCCCTCGACGGTGCCGAGGAGCCGGGGTTCGGCGCGGTAGTAGTGGAAGTGGTCGACGTGGTCCCAGGTCCAGACGCCACTGTCCACGATCTCGATTCCCGCGTCCGTCCCGGCGAACAGGTAGCGTCCGTCGGTGCTCATCGCCTCGGGTGCACCGATGGTGCCGAGGTCGGACACCGATTCGTCCAGTAGGTCCAGGTGCGAGATCGAGCCGGTGGGATCGATGGTCGTGAGGCCGAGTCGTGGCTCGGCGAGTTCCGCGGCGTCGGCGATCGCTCCGTGGCCTTCGGCGGGTACCTCGTCGGCGGGGATCGTCGGAGCCTGCTCGGTGGAGCACGCGGTCAGGCCGACGACGAGGGCGAGAGCGGTGGTCGTGATGTGTTGTCGCACAGTGTCCTTTCGGGTGAATCGGGTCGGCCGGTGTCAGACGGAGAGCGCCGGCGCTGATGTCGTGCGTCCGATCGACGCGGTCGCCGCCCTTGCCGCCACCGACAGGCCCGACAGCGCGATCGCCGTCGCGGCGACCGTGGCGCCGGCCGCCGTGGCCGCGTGCCACGAGATGAGCAGACCGACGAACACCGACAGCACACCGATCGAGGCGGCCGCCACCATTCGAGTCGGTATCCGAGTGGTCCACTGCCCGGCGGCGACGGCAGGTGCGAGCAGGAGTCCGACGACCAGAAGCGAGCCGACAGCCTGGTAGGAGGCCACGACAGCAAGCGTCACCAGGGCGACCAGAGCAGCCTGTGCCGCGCGGGGAGCAAGGCCCAGTACCGACGCGATGCGGGGATCGAGCGCGAGCGCCACCAACGAGCGGTGGAAGCCCGCGGCCACCGTCATGCCGACCACCACAGCGACGGCCAGGAGTGCGATGTCCACGGACGTGATGGCCAGTATGTCTCCGAACAGGATGGACGTGGCATCGGTGGCGAAGCTTCCCGAATGGGAGATGATGATGACTCCCAGTGCCAGCATCGAGACGAACAGCATGCCGATGCTCGTGTCGTAGGAGAGGGATCCGCGACGCTGGAGCGCAGCGATGCCGAGGCTCATCACGACCGCGCTGAGCGCGCCGCCCACCAGCGCGGGCGCTCCCAGGACCGTCGCCAGGGCGACTCCGGGCAACATCCCGTGCGCGAGGGCTTCTCCCAGAAAAGCCATGCCGCGGATGACGACCCACGTACCGACGACCCCGCACAGCACCGCCACGAGTGCGCCCCCGACGAGGGCGCGTTGCACGAAGGCGAGCGAGAAGGGCTCGACGAGCGCCTGAAATGTCACGCTTGGGATCGTAACGATAGTGATAACCATTTCCAAAATTGTTAAGGTGGGTCCATGACCAAGATCGACACGACCCGACTCGCTGCTCGGCTGCGCAGTGCCCGCGTGGAGTTCGACGGACACGTGGCCATCGACGGGGTCGACCTCGATGTCGTCGCGGGAGAGGTGACGGCGATCGCAGGTCCGAACGGTGCCGGCAAATCCACACTGCTGGAGATGATCGCGGGAACGCGTGCGCTGACGTCCGGCACCCGAGTCGCGACGCGGGCACTAGGATTCGTTCCACAGCGCGCGGCGGTCCCGGACCGACTGCCGGTGACGGTGCGGGACGTCGCGACAGTCGGCGTCTGGGGCGGGAGGCGGGCGTGGCGCCGTCTCGATGCCGAGTCTCGCCGTGTCGTCGACGACGCGCTCGATCGCCTCGGTATCAGCGAGCTCGCAGACAGGCCCTTCTCCGCGTTGTCAGGCGGTCAGAGACAGCGGGCGTTGCTCGCGCAGGGCCTTGCGCGTCGCGCTGATCTTCTGCTTCTCGACGAACCCACGACGGGTCTGGACGCGACGAGCGGGGATCGCATTCGGGACGTCATGAGGGCTGAAGCCCGGCGCGGCGTGGCAGTCGCCTGCGTGTCTCACGATCCGCTCGTGATCGACATGGCCGATCGGGTCGTGAAGCTCGAGGCGGGGCGGGTGGTCCGCTGATGGGCGTTCGAGTGTCACCGATCGCTACGACTCAGGAGGGGCTCTGCTGCTTGTGGTTCCGACGGTCGATACGTGCTGCAACGCCCGCTGCGACGACGGCCGCGAACATGGCCACCACGACCGCGAGTACCGAGCGGGAACCCACGGTCCCGGGTTCGAGAACGAGAATCGGGTCGGCACCACTCGTCCATCCGAACTCGTACGGACGGTCCGGAGGAGCGGACAGTGTGACGACGGCGAGCATGGTCGGGATCAGCAGGCCCACGGAAGTGATCGTCGGATCGGACGGTCGGGACGACAGCAGCGAATAGACGATGGCAGCAGGCAGGACCACGGCATACCCGACGGTGGACACGACGCCGTACGGGAACAGAGCCGACGCGCAGACGAGCGCGAGGATGCAGCAGCCCACCGGAGTGGAGGGTGCCCACCGCGCTGCGAGGGCGCCGACGGTGAAGCCCGCGATCGCGAGGAGAACGAGCCACCACGCGTTCCACACCATTCCTCCCACGAAGGTGCAGGCCACGGCAAGCCCTGCGCACAAGAATGCACCGCTGTCCGCGGAACCGATGGCTGCCCCGACGATCACGACGACCGTCGCTGCCGCGGCCACTGTCCACTGACCGACGGACGCACTGTAGTCACCGAGGAACGCATACACGACCCACAGCAGACCGACCGCAGCGGCCATGCGCCAGTGCACAGTTCGGGGACCACGGGTCACGACGTGCGGCATCGAGATCGTGCTCGCGAGTAGCACTGCGGTCACCACGAGCACCGGGATCGGCACGACCGGCTCGGGGAAGAATGCGTCGCCCGGCAGACTCACCGACCATCGGAAGCGGTCCGGATACTGCTGCGCAACGAGTGGGGAGAAGCGGTAGGCCGATGCGGCCCCGAGAGCCAGAGCGACGAATGCGGTGCGACTGGTGTGGGCCAGTGTCACCGCCGTGACGAGGATCAGTCCGGATCCGACACCGGCCACAGTCACGGACCACGCCGTGGAGATGTCGACCACCGCCGGCGTTGCCAGGACGGCGGTGCCCGCCGCGCCGACACCGGTGATCAAGCCCCGCCGCGAGTGAGTGAACGCCACACGGACAGCCGTCAATACCACCACGACTGCGACGACGCCGGCCCACGCGGGAGTGAGGAACACAGAGCTGACAGGAGAATCGCGCTCTGCCGACATCAGATCGGTGGGCGGGGTGGACATCACCGCGAGACACGCTGTGAAGGCGCCCGTTCCGGCGGCGACGCTCGCCCGAGGGTCGTACTGTCGCCACTGCACGGCGACCAAACTACCGCGGTGACACACGGAGGCAGCGATGAGTACCGACCACGAGCAGCCGGACGACCCACGCGCCCACTGGCGCGTTCTGCCGCAGACGGTGTCACCGACAGACGACGGAGTGCAGACGCAGACGACGCAGGTCGATCTCGATATGCCGCCGTCGTTCGATCCGATTCAGGGAATGGTGCGCACGTACCGCTGACGACGGCCGCTGCCGCCGGCCGACTCAGTCCCGGCGACCCACCACCGGGTTGAGCTCGGACTCCGCGAGTCCGCCGGGCTCGATGCCGGGGAGGAACTCGCGCCACGTGCCGCTGATCAGGGTCGGCGATTCCACGACACGGGTGCCGTCGGCGAAGTACGTGGTGGCGAGTGCTCGACGCGGCTGCGTCGTCCGGTTCGGGCCCGCGGTGTGGAAGCACAGCGCGGAATGGAACGACACGTCTCCCACCGCGAACGGCTCCGCTTCCACCGCGACGTCGCGCTGGAGGAAGCGTTGGGTGACGGCCTCGTCGTACGACGTGCCGACCTTGTCGAACTCCAGATCGGCGACCTCGTCCAACACGTCCCGGCCGCGGGCGAAGGACAGCGGACCCATCCGGCCCGGGATGGCCGACATCGGCATCCACGCGGTGACGGCGTCGGTGGTCTGCAGGGGGAAGTGTTCGGCGTCGTGATGCCACGGCGTGCGCCCGCAGCCGGGCTCCTTGGACAACGCATTGTCGTGGTACAGGCGAACTCCGGGCACGTCGAGCAGTGCCGCGGCCAGACCGCCGATGCGGGGCGAGAGCGCCACGGTGCGCATCAGATCGTCGTGGAGCCACATCTGCTCGAGCGCGGTGAATCGCCCGGCGACGTCGTCACCGTGCTCCGCGCGCAGCAACTCCTCGAGTCGCTCGGCGAGGCGGCGCACCACCGCCGGCGACAGCACTGCGGGCAGTCGCACGAAAGCCTGCCGTGCGAAGGCCTCGACGGAAGCGGGATCGAGGACGTAGGGCTCGGCCAGCTCGCGCTCGATCTGCTCGTCCGTGGCGGCTTCGACATCGGGCAGGCCGGGACCGTCCACCAGTTCGGTGGGCGCCGCATCGTTCGCGGCCAGGGTGACGTACCAGTCCCACCAGTCCTGATCGTCGCCTGCCCAGTCCTGATCGATACCGCCGTCCCGGTTCTGTTCGGGCAGGCGATCATTGGTGGTCGAGTCGTTCAGAGCCACAGCAGGGCCGCCTCGTGCGAGAAGGTGTAGGAACCGGACGCGTCGCGGCATGAGGCCAGGTACTCGCCCAGCACCGGAGCGGCTTCCATCTCTTCCAGCGACACCGAGTCGTCGAACGCGCAGCGCTGGAGAAAACCTTCGGCGATGCCACGGTCGGAGGTACCGGTCGTGTAGGTGACGCGCTGATCGCGTACGTCCGCGCCGGCTCGTGTCAGTGCGTCGCGCACCTGCTCGGCGGTCGTGTACGGCGTCGCCTCGCGCACCCCGGCGCGGAAGGCGTCGTAGAACGCGAGGTAGTGCGAGGCAGCCGTGGCCTGTGCGACCAGGCCCAGGCCTCCGGGAACCAGTGCGGCCACGAATCGTTCTGCCGCAGCGTCCAATTCGTCCGGCGGCAGTGCGTAGAGAGCGTGGGTGGCCCAGACGACGTCGTAGCCGGCGTGATCCGCGGGGAGGTCCTGCAGGGTCATCACCAGGTCGTGCCTGGCCGCGAACGGCGCACCGAGCGCGCCGCGTGCCTCGGCGACGGAGAACGCGGACGGGTCGAGCAGGTCGTAGGCCAGCTCGGGAACCGCCGACAGGTCGGTGTAGCGGCGCAGCGCGGTGGGGAACTTTCCGCTGCCGCATGCCACGTCGAGCAGCGACCAGCCCTCGTGCGCGCGGTCGCCGAGGAGCGTCGGCCAGTCGGCGGCCAACGCCAGCTGCCGGTAGTCCTCGGTCGCGAGAGCGTAGAACGCCTCCATGCCCGTGCGACCGGCTTCGCTCCAGTGCTCGAGGCTGCGCTCTGCTGTGTCTCCGCTGCTCATGTCACTCCTCCTGAAAGGAGCCGACCGCAACACACCGGATGAGGCGTCGTGATTGACTCGTATCTGATGTCCAACATAGCTGCGCCACCGCCCACCGAGCTCGCCGCAGTGCTTCTCGACGGTGTGCGCGCCGTGCGGCGGGGAGCTCCGGCCCTGGCCGGCCTCGAACCCGACTCCTACGCCCGCCTGCATTCCGCTTTCGAACTGCTCTCCGATCAGCGCGATCTGATCGCCGAGCACCTTGCCGGCAGGCTGGGTACCAGGGGGGACGGACCGATCTCGGTGCTGTCCGTGGGATGCGGTGACGGCGTGCTGGACGTCCGTCTCGCCGCCGGTCTGGTGTTGGCGGTGCCAGGGCGCCCCGTGCGGTACGTCGGAATCGATCCGTGGATCGGCAGTGTCGAGCGCTTCACCGCCACGATGGCCGCGCTGGGTGCCGACGAGCTGAGTGCCGACGGCCACGTGGCGTCGTTCGGTGACTCCCCGGTGGACGACGAGACCTTCGACGTCGTGATGTTCGTGCACTCGATGTACTACGTCGCCGACGTCGGGGCGACCCTGCGCGCTGCTCTCGCGCTGCTACGTCCCGGGGGCGAACTGTGGGTGGCCGTCGCACCGTCGGCCGAGCTGAACGCGCTGGTGGGAGTCCTCGCACCGCCGCTCGCGGGTCATCGACAGTGGTTCAGCGGTGACGTCGGAGACGCCTTCGTCGACGCCGGGATCGTCGTCGACGACGTGGCCACTCTGCACGCGCTGGTCGATCTCGCGTCCGCGAGCGACGAGGTGCTCGACTTCGCGGTGCAGGCCAGGCTGACCCCCGATCTACAGGGCCCGGTGCGGGCCTACCTCGACGCGGTGTCGGTCCCCGGCGCGGACGGAGGCCTTCGAGTGCCGCATCCAGTGGACGTGTTCACCGCGTCCCGTCACTGACCCCGTCCCGCAGTGCGTCGTCGATCGTCTCGCCCACGGCAGCCGCGCCCACGGCGGTCATGATCGTGCCGGCATGATCGAGGCCGTCCAGTGCTCTGACGGACGTCAGCTCGAGAGCGTCGATGTCCTGCGGCGAGTACATCGGCGGAGACCCTGCCCCGACGCTCCACTGCGCGTGCAGGAATCGGATCGGCACCGTCAGGTCGCGGAACCGCGAGTCGCCGAAGAAGACGTCCGTGGCGTCCGCGACGACCGCATCGGTCGACAGCCGGATCGCACCGTCGGCCAGATCATGAGCGGCGTACTCCCGGAGGAGCGGATCGTCACGGTCCAGCAGCGGTAACGACGTCGACACCAGGAAGTCGAGGTAGTCGTCGAGGTCGTCCCATCGCTGCCGCGTTCGCGCGATCCTGTCCTCGAACACGGCTGCGACGGTGTCTCGGGTGAGACCGGCCGGCGGTTCCACCGGCACGCCTCCGTCGACGAGAACGAGACTCTTCACTCTGGATGGGAACCGCGCTGCGAATTCCACTGCGGCGAATGCACCCATCGACATGCCGCACACGTGCACGGAGTCGAGTCCCAGGGCCTCGAGAACGGCGTCCAGATCGTCCGCGTGACGGGCGAGCGACGACGCGCCCGTGACGTCGACGCTGTCACCGCGGCCGCGGAGGTCCGGCGCGACGAGCGTCAGGTGTGGCGCCTCCGCGTGCAGCCAGTTCCACAGCATGCGCTGGCTGGACACCCCGTGGATCACGAGGATCGGATCGGAGCTGCCCATGAGTGTCTCGACGGTGATGTGTCCGCCCGACACCGGTACTCGTTCGACGGTCATGGTGCAGACACTAGGAGGTCGGACCCCGTGATGACGGTGGAAGTACGTGCGCTGCACGTTTCGCTGTCCGATTCGGGTCACGGTTGTACCGTCGCAGAGTCACGAGGCCACGAGGGACGCACCTCGACGGCCACACACCGTCGAAGAAGGGGCCTCATGCCCGACACGTCACCGCGCAGGCACCACGAGATCGTCATCGTCGGCGGAGGCTTCTCCGGCCTGGGTACCGCTATCGCGCTCCGCAAGGCCGGTTTCGACGATCTTCTCATCGTCGACGACGGTGACGGTCCCGGCGGCACGTGGCAGTGGAACACCTATCCGGGCGTGGCGGTCGACATCCCGTCCTTCAGCTACCAGTTCTCGTTTGCTCAGCGATCCACCTGGTCGCGCAGCTACGCCCCCGGCCGCGAGTTGCGTGCCTACGCCGAGCAGATCGTCGACGAGTACGGCCTGGCGCCTCATCTGCAGTTCGGCACGCGCGTACACGGGGCCTCGTTCGATGCGCCGTCCGCGACGTGGTCGATCTCGACCAGCGCCGGCGACGTGACGGCACGCTGGTTGATCCACGCGGGCGGGCCGCTGAGCCAGCCCAAGCTCCCCGACATCGAGGGCATCGACACCTTCGAGGGCGCGACGATGCACACCAGCCGGTGGAACCACGAGGTCTCGCTGGCCGGTAAGCGGGTCGGCATCATCGGTACCGGCGCGACGGCGGTGCAGGTGGTCCCGGAGATCGCACCGGAGGTGGACCATCTGACGGTGTTTCAACGCACGCCCATCTGGTGCCTGCCGAAGCCGGACTTCCCGCTCGGCCGGATGGGACGCGCGAGTCTCGAGACAGTCCCCGGAGTCCGGCAGATCGCCCGCCTGGCGAGCCAGGCGTTCGTCGAGGCGACGTTCCCGGTGCTGGCGCACTTTCACAAGTGGGTTCCCGCCACCGCGGCTCTCCAGGTCGCCGCGCGACGGTACATCGCCGCACAGGTACACGATCCGGCCACACGGGACGCCCTGACTCCGACCTACGCGCTCGGGTGCAAACGGCCGAGTTTCCACAACTCGTATCTCTCGACGTTCAACCGGGACAACGTCTCTCTGCAGACGACGTCCATCGAGGCGATCACGCCCGGCGGCATCCGCACGAGCGACGGCGTGCAGCATGAGCTCGATGTGTTGGTCCTCGCCACCGGATTCAAGGTCACCGACAGGGACGCACTGCCGACGTATCCGCTCACCTCCGCCGACGGCACCGATCTGGCGGAGCACTGGGACGCCGAGAGGTTCCACACCTATCAGGGCGTCGCGACGGCGGGCTTTCCGAACTTCTTCACCGTCTTCGGCCCCTACGGATACAACGGCGCCTCGTTCTTCACCCTGGTCGAGAACAGTGCCGCGCACATCGTGCGTGTCCTGACCGAGGCTCGTCGACGCCGGGCCACCTTCGCCGAGGTGACCTCGGCGGCGCAGGAGCAGTACATGAGCGCGATACTGGCACGTCGGTCGTGGCAGGTCTTCACCGATCCGACGTGTGCCGGCGCCAACAGCTACTACTTCACCGCGAACGGGGACGTGCCGTTCCGGGCGTCGACCACTCCCGAGGCGGCATGGCGCAGCCGCCGATTCCCCCTGGCCGACTACGCCTTCGGTGGACGGGCGGGCTGATCGCCGCCGAGGTCGAACTCAGCTCGCGCGCAGAGCCGCGACGACCGGCGCGAACATGGTGGTCTTGATCGCGCCGAGGGTGCCGCGGTCCTTGCCGGCAATGGGCGTGATCCGCTCGATCGCGGCACCGACGACCTCGTCGTCGGGGGCGATGGCGTCGACGAGTCTCGCGGCCAGTGCGTCGGCGCCGCCGTAACGGTGCCCCGTGGTCATCGCGACGACGGCGTCCTGCGGTGACAGCTTCGCCTGGATCAGCGCCGCCATGCCCGGGGTGAAAGGAATGTCGATGTCGACCTCGGGGAAGCAGTAGTAACCGCGGTCGGCTCGCATGGTGCGGAAGTCGTGCGCCAGAGCGAACATCGCGCCGGCGCCGAAGGCATGGCCGTTGACGGCGGCGACGGTGGGGAGCGGGAACGTCAGGATGCGGGCGAACAGAGCGTGCACGCGGCCGACGTACCAGTCGGCGCGCTCGCCGTTGGCCATGAGCCAGTCGAGGTCGAGTCCGTTGGAGTAGAACTTTCCGGTGCCGACGGTGACGAGTCCGCGGGCGTCGGCTTCGACCGTGTCGAGCTGGGCGCCGACGGTGTCGAGCCAGTCCGGGGAGAAGCGATTCTCGTCGTCCCCGAGGGTGAGGACGGCGATGCCGTCGCGGAGGTCGAGGGTGGCGGTCATGAGGAGGCCTTTCGTCTGGGCGGGGCGTGATCCGTGGTCGGTGGGGGCAGGGCGAGAATGCCGCGGACGGCGGCGGCGAGTCGTTCCCGGGCGGCGATGTCGGGTGATGTGTTGCCGCGCAGCAACAGTGCTGTCGGGAGCCCGACGACGCAGTCCTTGACGACGGCGACGCTCTCGCGATCGGCGCGGTTCCACAGGGCTCGGGAGAGTTGGACGAGCAGTGCGGCCAGTGTCTCGTCGAGGGTGCGCAGGTCTGCGGCGACCTCGTCGGGCAGGTCGTCGGTGCCCAACAGCTCTCGCCGCGAGACCGTCATGAGAAACCGTGCTGCGACGGGTGATTCGGCAAGGAAGGCAGCCGGTGCGTCTGCGGCTGCCACGACGGCCCGGACGGCGGAGTCACGTCCGGGTCGGTGCTCGAGTGCCGTGGTCACCGCATCGTTCTGCAGAGTGAGCATCCGACGTGCGTCACGGACCCACACTCGTCCGAGGAGGCCCGCTCGTGACCCGAACGCGTGATAGATGGCGCCGTTGGAGATCGAGGTGCGCTCCGACATCGCGCGGATCGTGACGGCGGAGGCGCCGGAGTCGACCGCCAGCGACTCGGCGGCGTCCATCAGCGCGTCGAGGTCGTGGAGGCGGGGGCGAGGCACCACCGAACCATACCAGAGCATGTGCTCTGTTACGGCACGGTGGTCGCCGGCGGGCTGCCTCAGGCGGGTGGTCGGTAGCCCGGGGGATTGGGCTCGTCGACCCAGATGTCGACTGCGAGATCGCCTCCCGGCGTGCAGTCGTATGCCGACAGGTCGGTCACGCCCGACTCCAGCAGGACGTCCTCGCACAGCAGAGTCTGTCCCGTGTAGTCGCGGGCCGGTCTGCTCAGCACCGCGTACGCCGCGTCCGCGTAGATCTCGGGCTTCCGTGCCTCGCTCATCGCCTTGTCGCCGCCGAGCAGGTTCTGCACCGCGGCGGTCGCGATGAACGTGCGAGGCCACAGCGTGTTCGATGCGATGCCGATCTCCCGCATCTCCTCCGCGATTCCCAGGGCGCACAACGTCATCCCGAACTTGGCCATCATGTAGGGGGTCGGCACGAGCCACCGTTGTTCGAGGCGCAAGGGCGGTGAGAGCGTGAGGACGTGCGGGTTGTCGCGGCCCTTCATGTGGGGCAGGCACGCCTGCGACACGGCGTACGTCCCGCGCACCTGGATGCCGTTCATCAGATCGAACTGTTTGAGAGCAACCTCGTCGATGGATCCGAGGTTGATCGCCGAGGCGTTGTTGATGCAGATGTCGATGCCACCGAACTGCTCCACGGCGGCGCCGACGGCGGCCTGCACCGCCTCGCCGTCACGAACGTCTCCGACGATGGGCAGCGCCTGCCCGCCCGCCTCCTCGATCTCCGCGGCCGCGGTGTACACGGTCCCGTCGAGCTTGGGGTGGGGTTCGGCAGTCTTGGCCAGCAGCGCGATGGTGGCGCCGTCCGCTGCGAGGCGCTTCGCGATGGCCAGCCCGATGCCGCGGCTGGCCCCGGAGATGAACACGGTCTTACCCGAGAAAGTCATGAGGTATCCGTCCTTCGTCGATGTCGCGGTGAACGGTGAGTACCGCGGACTCCTCGGACCGTAGCAGAGCGGATGCTCGGTTACTCGAACCCCGATCAGCGTCCCGACACGCGCGGGACCCGTAGGCTGGGGGTGATCACAGTCGCTTCGTAGTCGAGCGGCGGCGGACCAACCCCGGAAGTCCGTCGGAGAGGGTGGCGTGCAGCGCATCGTCGGTCCCGAATCCCGCGCGGTCGAGGCCGTCCTGGCGGACGTGTGGGGAGCGCGATCGGTATATCAGCCGATCGTCGACCTGGACTCCGGGGTGGTGGTCGGTTACGAGGCGTTGGCTCGGTGGCCCGCGGTACCCGGTGTGGATGTCGGACGGGTGTTCGACGAGGCGGCGGATCGAGGTGTGGTGCGTGAGCTCGACTGGGCATGCCGACTGGCCGCACTCTCCGGTGCCGCGGAGGCCGGTCTGAGTACCGAGTACAGCGTCTTCATCAACGTCGAACCGCACAACGGGCCCGTCATACCCGACTTCGCACGGAGAATGCTCGACAGCTTCGACCGGCCGATCAACGTCGTGATCGAACTGACCGAGAGGTCGCTGCTGTCCGATCCCGCCACGTTGCTGGCGGTGGTCGACGCTGCTCGACGACTCGGGTGCTCGGTGGCCCTCGACGACGTCGGGGCCAACGAGGCCACGGTCACCATGCTGGAGTTCGTGGCACCGGACATCATCAAGTTGGACTGCACGCTGGTGCAGTCCGATCCGAGTCCGGCACAAGCGCGTGTCATCGCTGCGGTGCGTGCGCACGCCGAGTTCACCGGCGCGACGATTCTCGCCGAGGGTGTGGAGAACGAGGAGCATCTGGCCCGTGCCAGAGCGCTCGGTGCCACCCTGGGGCAGGGCTGGTTGTTCGGCCGACCCGCGGCGTTGCCGTCCGACACGTCGCGACGCCGCGACGTTCTCGACCGGACGCCGTCGGTGGTGGCACGCAGACGGTCGTCGGCCGGTTCCGCAGTGCCGGAGGTGCCGTCCGACCTGTTCGGGGAGATCCCACCCCTGGTGGGGCGAAAAGCGTTCGTGCTGAGCATGGCTCGTGAGATCGAGGACCACGCCCGCGGCGCTGTGGACCCACTCATCGTGCTCTCGGCATTCCAACGTGCCCGGTGGTTCGCGCCAAACGTGGTCGACCGGTACGCCGATCTCGCGGCCCTGCACCCGTTCATCGCCGCGCTGGGGGTGGGCCTGCCGGACGAGCCGGCCCCCGGAGTGCGCGGTGCCGCACTGGATGCAACAGAACGATTCTCGGGCGAGTGGACGGTGACGGCGGTGGGCCGGCACTACTTCGCGGCGCTGATCGCTCGCGACCTCGGCGATGTCGACGTTCCCGACGCCGATCGGCGATTCGAGTTCATCCTCACGCACGACCGTCGTCTGGTCGTGTCGGCGGCACGGTCGCTGATGAGGCGCGTGCTGCCGTCTCGCGGATGATCCTCACGCGTCCTCGACGTGACCTTCCGCGTCGGAGACCCCCGGCAGCACATCGGCGAATCGAACGAGGAATTCGCTGATCGCGTCCACGGTGTCGGCGTCGTAGTCGCCGAGTGCAGTGTCGAGCGCCGCCGAGGACCGTCGAAGAAAGGGGTCGATCCGCTCGTGGGCGGCCTCGGTGGCTCGCAGCGTCACCGATCTGCGGTCTCTGCTCTCGCGGTTGCGGGAAACGAACCCCCTCTCTTCCAGCCGGTTGATCAACGCCGTGGTGGCACCGGAGGTGAGGCCCACCCGCCGCGACAGCGCCGCGGGAGTCAGCGGGCTGCCTTCGCGTTCGGCCCAGATCACCTCTCCCAGTGCGGTTCCGTCCGTGGTCGGCAGGTCCATCCAGCGGGCGAGGAGATGCGCCGATTCCTGGTACCTCACCGCGTACAGCCGGAGGGCCTGGAGAACGCGCGTCTGGGGTGAGGTCATCGGTGGGTGGTCTTTCCCGCGTGGGCGATGTCAGGCACGGAGACGAGGGTATTCCGCGAGGCGGGGAACATGCTTCTCGCTCGTCAGGAGGGTCGACTGGAACAGTCTGCGCACCGGCGCCGAAGCCGCCACGCGGTGGCCGACGCGGAGTGCCCGCACTCCCGTGGGAGACATCGGATGCAGCAGCTTCGCGCCGCCGCGGGGGAGTCCTTGCGCGCTGTCGGCGTAGCCACGCATGAGCTCCTCGTAGCGAGCGAAGGCGAGGTCCGGTCGATCGGGGTGCGCGGCCAACTCGCCGGTGAGGATGTGCGCTCCGACCAGGGAGAGTGTGGTGCCCATTCCGGTCGGACCCGAGCCCCACGCGGCATCCCCGACGAGCGCCACCCTGCCCTTGCTCCAGGTGGAGACGAGTACCTGTTCCATGCGCTGGGTGTAGAACTCGTCCGGCCGGGCGGCGAACCCCGCCACGATGCGGTCCGTCTGCCATCCGGCACCGCGGAACCGTTCACGCAGAATCTCCACTTGGGTTGCCACGGGCAGTTTCTCGAAGCCGAACGGCTCGGACCGGAAGGACATGCTCGCTCTGATGGTGCCCTCGTTGTCCGGCCTGACGGACGCGACGCGTCCGCGGGTCGCCGTGTACCAGTCCCACGTGTTCACGTCCTCGGGACGCCGATCGAGGGTGCCGTAGGTGATGCTCACACCGAAGTCGCGCAGCTCGGTCTCGGCTCCGAACATCAGGCGCCGTGTGCGAGAACTGCGTCCTTCGGCGACGAGCACCAGGTCGAAACGCTCGGTGGATCCGCTGTCGAAGGTGACGTCGACACCGGAGGCATCCTGCTCGACGGCGGAGATGAAGTCACCGAAGCGGCGTTCGACACTGTCGGGGACCGCGTCGACGAGGATCTGCGCCAGTCGGCCCCGCAGGATCTCGATCTCCGCGGTGGGGCCGTCGCGACCCTCCTCGCGAGGGAAGACCGCGGAGGGTTCTCCGCGCTCGTCGACGAAGCGGGTGCCTTCTTCCCCGGTGAGGTGCTCCATGATCGAGTGATCGACACCCATGCGTCGGACGATCTCTCGGCCGAGGCCGCGAATGTCGATGTTCTGTCCCGTCTCACGCGGCGACGCCGACCGTTCGAGCAGGGTGACGTCGAAACCGGTGCGTGCAAGCCCCCATGCGACGGTCGGGCCGGCAACACTCGCGCCGGTGACGAGGACGCGGACGGGGCGCTGCTGTGAGGCGGTCACGGTCGAGCCTTTCGATGGGGGGGCGAGGCCGACCCGCCACCACTATAGCTTCACTGTGAAGTAACTTCACCATGAAGAGTCCTTTGCGGCCTCGTCTCGGTCAGTCGGCGACGCGTCGACGGCTGCGTTCCACTCCGTCGACGATGGTCGCTGTCAGTTCGTCGTACGCCTCCCGAGTGTCCAAGTTTCCCGCAGCTGCTTCTGCCGAGAGTGCCTCCGCTGCACCGAGAACGGCGGTCATGGTCGACGCCGGAAGCGCTCCCTCGGCGAACGGTTCGAGGAATGATCGACACCGATCCGAGTAGGCGGCGTCAGACCGGCGCTTGTAGTCGGCCAACTCGGGTGCGCCTTCCAGGGCCGCGGCGACGCCCGCCAGTTCGCGCCCGTGGGTGACCACGCAGTCGACGTGCGCCGTGGCGATGGCGCGCGCTCGCTCGGCGAGTGAGTGCTCGACCGCGTCGAGCGCCTGCTCCAGTGCGAGTGTCTGCGTCGCGTCGTACGCCTCGAACAAGGCCACCAGCAAGGCTGCGCGTGAGGGAAAGTGACTGTAGACAACAGGTTTGGTGATACCGGCCGCGTGCGCGAGTCGACCCAGCGTCAGTGCGTCGGCGCCTTCCTCGCGCACGATCGTCCAGGCCAGGGTCACCAGTTGCTCGTGGCGATCCTCTCTCGTCATTCGCACCCGTGTCATCGACACCGCCTCGTCTCTTATGTACCGTTGGTAACCTACCACCGGTAACCTACTGATGGTACATCCCGACCGAGAGGATCATCATGACCGCGCTCGTCGTCGTCGCCCACCCCGACACCACGTCCTTCACCCAGCGTCTTGCTCGCTCCGTCGCCGACCGACTCACCGAGGACGCCGTGTCCACCGCTGTCGCCGACCTTCATGCCGAGGGCTTCGATCCACGGTTCTCGCTCGAGGACCGCGCCGGATATCCGGCGGGTGGGACTCCTCCTGCGGATGTGCTCGCCGAGCAGCGTCGCCTGGACGGTGTCGACGACCTGGTTCTGGTCTTTCCGGTCTACTGGTGGTCGATGCCCGCGCTCCTCAAGGGGTGGGTCGATCGCGTCTTCACCGACGGGTGGGCATTCGACACCGGAGTCACGCCGACCGGACGCAGGCTCGACAACCTGACCGTGCATCTGGCCATGGTCGCGGGGGAGGACGCCGAGGGATTCGCTAAGCGCGGCTACGACACCGCCCTGTCCACCCAGATCATCACCGGCATTCTCGGATACACCGGCGCGCGAACCGGGCACACGGGAATCGTCCACGACGCGGAGACGCGCTCACGTGACTCCCTCGCCCGGGAAGCGCGGGCGATCGTGGACGGCGTGGCGGCCCGGGTCCGTTCCTCGGCGGCGGAGGCTTCCCACGTGCGGTCCGATGCGCAGAATCACGAGGTGCGGGACGTGTCCGCCGTGCGGTGAGCCGGCCGCGCCCCTCGCGTCAGGGTGCCACGAAGCAGAGCGGCCCCACTGCGGTCGCGGGGTTGACCGTGACGGTGGCGACGGGCCCACCCGCGGACGTCTCGTACGCCATGAGGGAATGTTCGCCCGGGGTCGTCGGCGTCCACAGCGACACCTTGTGTCCGGCGATCACCGGTGACGACCAGTAGCCGTCGAACTGCCAGGCGAACTCCTCCAGGGGCATGATCGACTCGGTGTCCAGCGAAGCGATGTCGACGCGCGGGCCGGATGGATCGGCAGTGCGGGCCACTGCTACGTACGTGCATCCCACGCCGTACTGCGTGGTGGGCCCGAAGCTCAGCCCGGGCAGGATGTCGAGGTCGACGACCTCGGCATGTGCTGTGCCCGACGCGAGCAGCGCGGCGGCCGAGCACGCTGAGGCGACGAACAGGGAGCGGGCGACCCGCGACGATGTCATACCACCTGGTCGGTGTCGGACGCCTCCGCGTTACATCCCCGTCCGGAGAATGCCACCCTTGACTGCGCATGCGATCATCAGTGATGATTTCATCAACAAGGGGGTGTGGCGATGTCGTGCGCTCTCGCAGCAGGGAACGACGCTGGTACCGGGGGGCTTCGGCCGACAGCGCGGTACGGCCGATGACCGGCGTCGTCAAGTCTCTGCTGTGGCCGGTCATGGATTCGCCGGACGATCTCGCCGGCGTGGAGTCGATACCGCTCGGCGACCGCGCGCTGCCTGCGTCCACCTACTCGCTGCTCCAGCGGGCAGCGTCGCTGTGGCCCGATCGCGACGCAGTGATCACCCTCCCGGATGCCACGCACTGGTCACGTCCGGTCCGTCGTACGTACATCCGACTTCTCGCTGATGTCGACGCCACCGCGCAGCTGTTGCACGACAACGGTATCCGGCGTGACAACGCCGTCGCGCTGATGTCTCCGAACTGCGACGAGCTGATCACCGCCACACTCGCTGCACAGGCAGCCGGTGTCGTCGCGCCGGTCAACTCCGGTCTGACGGCCGACCGTATCGCCGATCTCGTCGGCCGGGCGGGTGCGACCGTCCTGATCGCGGCAGGTCCCGAGCTCGACGCCGACGTGTGGGCCGCTGCGTGCGAGGTCGCCGAGCGCTGCTCTGTCACCACGGTGTTCGCCTTGCGGCCGACCGGTGCCCGAGGTGAACCCGAGGCTCTGTCCGGCCCGGACGGCATCACGGCGGCGTATCTGTCCGACGCTGTGACCGACGGGAGCCGTTTCGTCGGTGAGCCTCCTCGGACGGGTGATCTGGCCGCGTTCTTCCACACCGGTGGCACCACCGGACATCCGAAGCTCGCCGCGCACACTCACCTGAACGAGGTGGCGAACGCGTGGATGGTGTCCCTGAGCTCGACCCTGGACGACGGTGCGACGCTGTTCGCCGCGCTTCCGCTGTTCCACGTGAACGCGCTCGTCGTCACTCTGCTCGCACCGATGTTCCGCGGTCAGACCGTCGTGTGGGCCGGCCCCCTCGGGTACCGCGACCTGTCGCTCTACAGCGAGTTCTGGAAGATCGTCGAGCATTACCGGATCGCCGCCATGAGCGCGGTCCCGACGGTCTATTCGGTCCTCGCACACTGCGCCGTCGACGCCGACATCTCCAGTCTGACGTCGTGCATCGTGGGCGCGTCCGCGCTGCCGGCCGCGGTGAGGACGAGCTTCGAGGAGCACACGGGGGTGGCCTTGCTGCAGGGCTACGGTCTGACGGAAGCCACCTGCGCCAGCGCTCGAAGTCTGCCTGATGTGCCGCGCCACGATGCGGTCGGACAGCGGTTCCCGTATCAACAGATCGCCGCGGTACGTGTCGAATCCGACGGAACAAGAACATGTCTCCCGGTCGGCGAGACCGGGATCCTCGAGATCAGCGGCCCCACCGTGTTCGCCGGATACGTGTCCGAGCGCACCGACGCCGGCCACGTGCTCGACGGACTCGGCACACTGCACGACGGGTGGGTCGACACCGGAGACCTCGGGCGAGTCGACGCCGAGGGCTTCGTTCACCTCACCGGGAGGGCGAAAGACCTCATCATCCGTGGCGGCCACAACATCGATCCCACCCTCATCGAGGACGCGCTCCTGGCCCATCCGGCGGTGACCGGTGCTGCCGCGGTCGGTGCTCCGGACCCGCACTCGGGCGAAGTGCCCGTCGCCTACGTCACCGTCTGGGACCCGCACGCGGTGTCGGCCGCCGACATCGTCGTCTGGGCTCGCGATCGAGTCGCCGAGGCCGCCGCTGCGCCGCGGTCCGTGACCGTCGTCAGTGCGCTCCCACTCACCGATGTGGGCAAGCCGTACAAGATCGCCCTGCGCGCCGACGCCACGCGATTGGTCGTCGTCGCGGCGCTCGAGGGGCTCGTGGATGCGGACGGGATCGACACCACCCTCGACAACGGCACCGTGTCCGTCGTCGTCGACGTTCCACATTCCACAGACGGTGCCGCGATCGACGCGATCCTCTCCCGCTACACCGTCCCGTGGCGCGCCGGCACGACGACCTGAACACCCCCCGGACGACCGACCCCCACTCGACACAGGACCCATCACATGAGCATGTTTCTTCTGAATTCGAACGACGTTGCCGACACGGCGATGCGCTGGAGCCGGCGTGTACCAGCGCTGGTCGGATACGGTCGCGCCGCGATCGGTGTGGCACACATGGTCGCTCCCACCCGCTCGAACGAGCTGCTCGCCGGGCGTGACGCGGCGGTGCCGACCACCCGTGCGGCTGCCCGCACGTTCGGTGTCCGCGAGATCTACATCGGCGGAAGCGTCATCGCCGCACTGCACCTCGCACCTGTCGCGGTGCGGCCCCTGCTCCGAGCGGGCGTCGCCGTGGACGTCTGGGACACGGCAGCATTCGCCCTCACCGCGGAGCTGCCGCGGCGCACCCGTGTCGCGGGCTGCGCTGTCGCCGCGGGCTTCGCAGTGGCCGGGGTCTTCGCGGACCTGTGCATCGTGGGCGCGGACGGACGGTGACCTCGACCGCGAGGTGACCGGACGCACATGCTCGGGCCCGAGCTGGCACCACAATGCTGTCGGCCACCTCGCTACGGTGAGGCGTGCATTACCAATCCTTTACCAAAGTCTTCGCAGTTGCCGGTGCCGTCGCAGTGCTGACCGCCTGCAGTGCGGACGTCTCGGCCGACGACGCCACGGGCCGCACGGTCGACACCAGCCTGGGGGCCATCGTCGTCCCCGACGAGATCCGGTCGGTCGTGGTCATCGACGGGCGTCGGGATCTGGACATCGCCCTGTCCTTCGGCCTCCCGGTCGTCGGCATGCCCGTCGAGTCCGAGGCTCCGCCGGAGATCCCGGGGCCGTTGACGGCACCGACCCGAGACCTGCTGTCGCGGGGAGTCGCGGAGCTGTTCCCGCGCAACAGCATCGACATCGAAGCCGTGGCCGCAGCGGATCCCGACCTCATCATCGCGCGTGACGAGGTGGTCGAGGAGATCTACGACCAGTTGAGCGCCGTCGCGCCTGTGCTCCCCGTGGGATCGACCGATTCCGGGGTGTCCTGGCAGGACGACGTGACCAGGGTCGGTGCGGCACTGGGTCGCGAGGACACGGCCGCCACACTGCTCGACGAGTACTCGGACCGCGTCGCCGCGCTCCGACAACAACTCGCAGGACCTCTCGGTGACACGACGGTGCTGTCGATCGCCACCGGAGACGGCGGTGGCATCTCGATCAACAGGGAGCGAATCACCTCGCTGGTGCTGGAGGACGTCGGAGCTCGATTCGGACAGGCCTGGCAATCGGCTCGTCCCGAGGCCGACTTCGCAGCGGAGAACATCCCTGTCGCAGCGGATTCGGACGTTCTTCTCGCGGCCATCACGTCGAGTGACGATCTACGAGCACTGGAGTCGAATCGACTCTGGGCCGATCTGCCGGCTGTGCGGGACGGGCGGGTGGTGCGAACGGACAAGTTCACCAACGACGGTGGGCCGATCACAGCGCAGTGGTCACTCGACCTCGTCGAGCAGATGTACGGGTCGGCCGGCTGAGCGGTCACCGGCGCGGACGTGCTCGGCACAGGCGTCGTCGACCAGCTGCACGATTCGCAGCGCACCACACCCCCTTAAGCCGGCTGAAGGGGGTGTGGGCGACGTGGAACCCGTGCGGCGTCCCTCATGTCGAGCGACACTGCCGACTGGAAGCCCTACAGCGTCTCTCGCTGGAGGTCTTTCGCATCAGCGGCAGGCGCGTCTACCTCTGCCACGAGTCTCGCAGCGATTCGTCGGGGGTCGTCGGCGGGCAACGAGGCGATGAGGGTGCGGACGGGGTGCGAGGACGGTCCTGTCACCAGGTACTTCTGGCCCGGCCGTATCCGCTCCGCCTGCTCGATCATCTCGTCGGTCACGACGGTGTTCGGGGTGGTGTCGTGGAGTGCGTCCCGCACGATGCGACGCGGGTCGTACTGCCTTAGGTCGAGCGACTCCCACTCCGAACGGTGGAGCGGCACGCCCATCTCCCGCTCCGCCGTGGCGCGCGTCGTCTCGACGAACTGCTTCAGCGTTCGAATCGCGCGGGTGAGGTGGTGTGCGTAGCCGGGCAGTCGGCTCGGTCCGAGTACGAGGCCGGCGATGACGGCGACGAAGAAGAGCTTCTCGAGGGTCAGGCCGAACATGGGGTTCTCCCGATCGTGGTGGGGTTCGAGGTGAGTGCCCGCCGGTCGTGCACGGTGGTGATGGCCACGGCGGCTCCGAAGAGCGCCGACATCGGCAGTGCGACGAGAAACATCGACAGCACGTCGGCCGCCGGCGTGACGAGCGCGCTGAAGAGGGCGATGACGACGACGATGATCCGCCAACTGCTGCGTAGCCGGTGGGCGGACAGGACTCCGAGGCAGTTGAGCATCACCAGCAGTACGGGCAGGACGAACGCGACTCCGGTGGCGAGGACGATCCTCATGACGAAGTCCACGTAGTAGGAGGCGTCGAGGATGGTGCTGTCCTCCTCGGAGGAGAAGCTCGCGAGGACGGTGACCATGCGGGGGAAGATGAGGAAGCCGAAGGCGCACCCGGCGGCGAACAGTGGCACCGCCGCCGCGGTGAAGCCGAGAACGTACTTCTTCTCCCGAGCCGTGAGGCCGGGGGTGAGGTAGGCGAACAGTTCTCGCAGCCAGACCGGGCTCGACAGGATGATTCCCGAGAAGAGGCCGATCCTCATCTGCAGGTCGAAGGCCCCGGTGACGGTGTCGTAGTTCAGGCTGGCCTGACGAGACTGCGCGAGTTCCTCCACCGGTGTGCGCAGGACGTCGAGGATCTGGTCGGAGAGTACGAAGCCGAGAATCACTCCGACGACCAGCGACACCGCCGCGCGGGTCGCGCGGCGGCGTGCCTCGCTGACATGCCCGGCGAGGGGCATAGTGCCTCGCGCGGCGGTGGTCGTGGTCATGAGGCGTGTCGGTACGGCACCGGGACGCCGTCCGCGGCGGTCGTCGTCGAGTCGACGGCGTCGACGCGTCCCGTCGACGGCGTGGGGGTGTCGTCGCGGACCTCGTCCTTGAGGATGCGCATGGACTGCCCGACGCCTTTGGCGAGGGAGGGGAGCTTGGTCGAGCCGAAGACGAGAAGCAGGATGGCGAGGACGATGAGTGCGTGCCAGCCGGTCAGGTTGTGCAACATGATGATTCCTTCTGTGTGAGTGGTCAGTTGGACGGTGCGGCGGGAGGGGTCCCGCCGCCCATGGGAGGTTGTCCGCCGCCGGGCCCGCCCCCGGCGGGTGCTGCGCCGGCGGCGGGTTCGGTGGTGGTGTCGACGGCAACGGCCAGTGATCCGACGTAGCCGGAGGTGGGGTCGCCGGTGAAGGTGCCCATCTCGAGGTCGTGGCCGTCGCCGAACACGTTGTCGTTGTCGAGACTGCCGATCTGGGTGAGGTTCTCGGTCGACCCGGCGTAGGTGTCCAGCTGGTAGACGGCGTCGAGCATGTCCTGGGGGAAGGCGACCTGGGAGGTGGCTATCGCGTTGTCGGCGGTGGTGGCGGAGGCGATGTCCGGGTAGACCTCGAAGTGGATGTGCGTCCAGCGGCCGGAATAGCAGGCCGGGACGATGGTCGTGAAGGTCACGACGCCGGCGGCATCGGCGACCTGGACGCCGCGCAGATAGGTTTCGTCCTCGATGCCGTCGGAGTACATCGAGTACTTGCCGGCTGCGTCGCAGTGCCACAGGTAGACGGCGGCGCCGGTGAAGGGGTTGTTGTCGTTCGCGAGGTCGGTGACGGTGAAGGTCATCGACAACGGGACTCCGGCGGCGACGGTGCCGCCGTCCAGGCTCGAGGTGACGTCGGCGCGGACGATTCCCGATTCCTCGAGGACGTTGACGCCGTTGCTTCCGTCGGCCGGGTAGGGGCCGTTGGTCTCATCGGGGATCTCGTTCGCGGCGACTGCGGCGGTGGCGACAGCGGTGGCGGTCGTGGTGCTCGCGGTGTCGGACGACCCCGAGCACGCGGCCAGGGCCAGTGCTCCGGCTCCGGCGCCGACGACGCTGAGGACTCGGCGGCGGGTGACGAGAGTGGCGATGTCGAAACCGACTCCTTGATCGACGACGTCCTCGTCGGGCCGGGGGAGTGGGCGCCCGGCGTAGGTGGGCCCGTCGGGTGTGGGCGTGGGTTCGGGAACGGCGCTCATTGCTGTAGCTCCTCGGTTGTCGCGGTGTGCGTTTCGGTGTGGAGTCGATACTTCGTGAGGTTCCGGGGAGCGGCCTGCACGCCAGCTGTGAGGCACCCGGGAGCGTGTGTGGTCCGGCCACCACTTGACCTTCACCTCGGGGCAGGGCTGATTCTCGACGCATGACCACCACAGATGCTCCCGACGTCGTTCTCCGCTACCTCGATGCCGCCGACCGCGACGACAGCGACTCACTCACGACATGCTTTGCTCCGGACGGAACTGTGACGGACGAAGGCCACACCTACCGGGGCCGCGACGAGATCCGCGCGTGGCGTGAGACCGTGGCCGGCCGCTACACCTACACCACGACGGTGACGGGGTCCGAGCTCGTCGATGCGAGGAATCATCGAGTCTCGGTTCGTATCGCCGGGAACTTCCCCGGTGGGGTGGCCGACCTCGTCTATCGATTCGAGCTCGCCGACGGCGTGATCGCACGGTTGACCATCGGTGGATGAGAGACTGGGTCCGTGGCGGCGCGGGTGACCATCGGCGAGTTCTCGACGATGACGAGACTGACGCGAAAAGCGTTGCGGCTCTATCACGATGCTGGCCTCCTGGAACCGGTCGACGTCGATCCGTCGAGCGGGTACCGCTATTACGACGTCTCCCAGGTCGCGAGTGCACAAGTGATCAAGCGACTGCGCGACCTCGACATGCCGCTTCCTGATGTGCGGTCCTACGTCACCGCCGAGAACGACAGTGTTCGGCGCAGTGTGCTCACGCAGCACCTCGATCGCCTGGAGTCGGAATTGCGGCGGACGCACGACGCGGTGTCGTCTCTCCGTGCACTGGTGAACGAGTCGACGACGTCGCCGTCGATCGAGATGCGGACCGACCCCCCGATCGTCGCCGTGGCCGTCAGCGGCACCGTGACGCTGTCCGGCGTCGCGGGCTGGTGGAATACCGCGCACGACAGCCTGATCGAGCGCCTTCGTAGTGCTGGAATCGAGGCTGTCGGGCCGCTCGGGGCCGACTTCGACAAGGAACTGTTCGCGGACGAGACGGGCTCCGCATCATTGTGGTACCCCGTCGACGCGACGCGCGCGGCTCGGTGCGCTCTCGACGTGGTGACGGTTGCCGGAGGCCACTTCGCCGTGGCGCTGCACGACGGTCCGGACGCCCGGATCGACGAGACGTACTCCGCGCTCGGCACCCATGCCGCAGAACACGGCATCGGACGAGAAGGACCCGTGCGTGAGCGCTATCCGCGAGGCGTCGTCTTCGAGGGTGAACTGGTGACGGAGATCGGCTGGCCGGTCCGGGACCCCACCGCGCTGTGACCGCGACCGTCAGGGTCCGGTTGCGCGCGTTGCGTGATGACGATTGTGAGTGGTGGTGATGACCACGCTCGGAACGTAGAGGGCGAGGACGTGTGGCCGACATTCACGGCGGACACCTGGAAATCGGTCCAGATGCGCAGCGCCGCAGCGACGACGAAGACGAGTGCTGCCGCGATCACGAGGTCGCCCGACCCTCGACGGCCGAATTGTGGCGGCGTGTGATGACGACGTGGGGAAGAAAGTAGCCGATCGTCAGCACTGCCGCGCTCAGCGCGATGGGTCCCGCGAAGGAGTGTGGCCACAACGCCGGTCCGAGGTAGAAGCTGCCGAGCATCAGCGCGAAGACGCCGAGCCCGCGAAGCAGGCGAATTCTCGTCGTGATCCGAGTCGCGGTGTTCTCATGTGTGAGCGACAGAACGACTCGCGGGTTCTCCCGAGCCGTGACCTTGGCACCCACTGCAGCCAGAGCGCTGCCGATGACGACGAGCGCGACGGCCGGGATCACGGTCATCTGCTTCTCCTCACGTGGCGGATCTCCTCAGCGTACCGATCGGTTCGTACGGCGGCTCCTCATGGCCCGTCTGTGGGCGGACGCCGCGCGGCGTCCACCGACAGGTGCTCGCACCATCACACACGGCATCAGGTTCGCGCGGCGGGTACGAGCCTCGGAACCAGTCGCACGTAGACCACCATGCCGAGCAGCTCGACCAGTGTCTGTGTCACCACCACGACGGCAGCGAGGTCGAGTGCCGGCGGAAGGGCGAGGGCAAGGGGGAGAACGACGAGAGAGTTACGAGTCGCACCCGAGAAGACGAGTGCCCGTGTCGACGGCACGTCCTGACCGAACACCCGACCCACGCCGATGCCGGCCGGTGCCATGACCACGAGAAACGCGACGAAGACGAGGGCCGCGACGATGAGTCGGTCGAACTCGCCTCGGACCGAATCGATCTGCGACGCGACGACCACCGCGAGCGTCGCCATCATGAGGGGCACCATCGCGGCGGCCATCACGTCCATCAGCTGCAGGCCGACCCGATGCCGTCGGGCGAGTGCTTGCGTCAGTGCGGCCACCGTCAGAGGGACGACGATGAGCAGGACGAAGGCCTCCACGAACGGTGCCACGTCGATGACGGCCACCGTCTCGGATCCGGCGAACACCCACAGCCAGAGGGGAAGCAAGGCGACCTGCAGCAGCATCAGCAAGGGAGCGGCAGCGAGAAGCCGCGTCGACGCGGCACCCGCGAGCCCACCGAACACGATGACATAGTCGATACACGGAGCCAGCAGGACGAGCACGATGCCCACGAGTACCGCCCTCTCGTCCGGGACGACCCGCGTGAGGGCGAGGACGACCACCGGGACCACCACGAAGTTGAGGACCGCGACGGCTGCGAGGAAGCGGACATCGCGGAGGGATCGACCGATCTCCGCGAACGGGACTGCCAGGAACGTCGCGTAGAGCAGGGCGACGAGCACCGGATCGATGGCGTGTTCGAAGGTCGGGGCTCTCTGCGGGAAGGTCAGCCCCACAATGGCTCCGACGGTCAGTGCCGCGAGATACAGGCCGATCTGGTGTCTGTCCCACCACTGTGCGGCGGGGTTGTTCGCCCAGTCGGTCATGCGACGACACTAAGCGAGGGAACCACTGTTCAGAAATCGATGAATTCAGAATAAACGGTCGCGAACTCGGTTCTGCCACGGCGGTGGCCGATTCGAAGCAGACCCTTCTGTGCACGTACCTGTCGGCCGTCGTCCTCATCGGGCTGGCGCTGCATGCGACTCTCGGATGGTCGTGGGCCGATCCCGTTGCTGCTCGTGTCATCTCGGTTCTTGCGGTGCGTGAGGGCAGAAATGCATGGAGGGGCGACGTCTGCTGCGAGTCACCGCGGTCGGGGTGTGGCGCAGCCACCAGCAGATGACCGCCACCACCCCCTCGAGGTCGGCGCAGTCCACCATCCTTCCGGCCCGATCGGACCTTCCGGTCAGGCCGGGAGTTGCGTCCGATCGCGTGAGGTGAAGTGGCGGCGGTACTCCGACGGCGTGGTCGAGAAAGAGGCGGCGAAACGTTGACGAAACGTCACCGGGCTACCGAATCCGCACGCGGACGCCACGGCGTCGATGGACCAGTCCGTCGTCTCGAGCAGCCGCCGGCTCTCGTCGAGCCGACGTTCGAGAACCCACCGCGCGGGCGTCGCGCCCGTCGAGCGCGCGAAGTGACGAACGAAGCTGCGGCGGCTCATGCGCGCGTGATCGGCCAGGCGGTCGATCGACAACTCCTCGTCGAGATGGCCGAGGATCCACTCCTGGACATCGGCGATGGTCGTGTCGGCGGCAGGTTCGCCGAGAGGCCGTTCGATGTACTGCGCCTGCCCACCCTCGCGATGCGGTGCGATCACCAGCTGCCGCGCGACCCGAGTGGCGGCGGCGGTGCCCAGATGTTTCCGCACGAGGTGCAGACACGCGTCGATCGAGGAGACGGTTCCTGCCGAGGTGACGACGTCGCCGTGATCGATGTAGAGAACGGACGGGTCCACGGTGCTGCCGTCGCTGCGCTCCGCGAGGTCGGCGAGTGCAGCCCAGTGCGTCACGACGGAGCGTCCTTCCAGGAGGCCCGCATCGGCCACGGCGAAGGCGCCCAGACACAGGCCGACGATCACGGCGCCGCGCGAGTGTGCCTCGCGGACAGCGTGTCCGACGGTGTCGCCGAGACGCGGGAGCGACGTGTGCCAGGACGGCACGATCACGATGTCGGCCGTGGTGGTGACATCTGGACCCACCACGTCACCGAGCACGTATCCCTCGGAGGTCCTGATGCTGCCGGGCGAGTCCGACCACAGCGTCGTTTCCCAGTCGGATGCCAGACCCAGCCGCTGCACCTCGCCGAACACCATGAGCGGGGCGGCGAGGTGGAACATGGTGACGTCGTCGAACGCGTAGATCGCGATACGCACGGGTGACTCCTCCGATACAGAACTCGAGTTGGCTCGAATTCATCGTAAGCGTGCATACGTGCCACTGTTCTGCGACCGAAGGCGGGAGAACACTGAGGTGGTGGGTCGGCCCGGCCGGGCAGACCACGTCACACACCGTCAGGAAAGAGAAGACATGACACCACGCCGGGCACTGATCGTCGTCGATGTGCAGCAGGAGTACTTCTCGGGGCCCCTCGAGATCGCCTACCCGCCTCGCGCCGAGTCGCTCGCCAACATCGTGTCGGCCATCGAGACGGCCGTCGACGCAGGAATTCCCGTCCTCGCGGTACAACACAGCATGCCCGAGGGCGCACCGGTTTTCGCCCCGGGCACCGACGGCTACGCCCTGCACCAGGACATCGAGTCGGCGCTGCCTGCGGGCGTCACACGCGTGCAGAAGCAGTACGGCAGCGTCTTCGCGGGAACGGACGTGGCCGAGCAGCTTCGGGCCCGAGACGTCGACACGATCACGATCGTCGGCTTCATGACAAACAACTGTGACCTCGCGACTGCCGTCGAGGCCGAAGGTCTCGGCTTCGCGGCAGAGATCCTGTCGGACGCGTCCGGTGCGATCGACCTCTCCAACGCGGCGGGAACCGCGTCCGCGAAGGTCGTGCACACGACGCTCATGACGCTGCTGCACTCGAACTTCGCGGCGGTGGCCACGACGACCGCGTGGTCCGACGCGGTGCGCGCAGAGACGCCGCTCGACAAGAGCAATCTCGTCGAGTCCGCGATGACCGGCCGTGACGCCGTGCGAGTCTGATCACCGACCACCTTCCTCGAGTCGGGAGCAGACATGACGCAGTTGTCGAGAGTGCAGAACTTCACCGTGTCCCGCGACGGGGTGGCCGCCGGCGTCGAGCAGAGCCTCGAGAACCCGTTCGGCCTGGACCATCGTGAGCTCATGTCGTGGTATCTCGGCACCGCGAGCATGCCGGGACGCTCCGGATCCGGCGGTACGCGCGGCCTCGACGACTACTTCGCTCGGGACTTCGCCAACAACATCGGTGCCGAGATCATGGGGCGCAACAAGTTCGGCCCACAACGCGGACCGTGGACCGATCACGAATGGCAGGGATGGTGGGGTGACGAGCCGCCGTTCCACACGCCGGTCTTCGTGATGACGCATCATGTGCGGCCGTCCCTCACCCTGTCCGACACCACGTTCCATTTCGTCGATGCCGGCCCGTCCGATGTCCTGACGCAGGCGAAGGCTGCGGCGAACGGTCGAGACGTCCGGATCGGTGGCGGTGTCACCACGGTCCGGGAGTTCCTCGACGCCGACCTCCTCGACACGCTGCACGTCGCGGTCGCACCCGTCGATCTCGGACCGGGCCTGGCGCTGTGGGAGTCCCCGGACGATCTGAACGATCGCTTCGAGCACGAGGTCGTTCCCAGCGCGAGCGGTGTCGTGCACCATCTGTTCTGGAGGCGCCATCAGACGTAGGGTTCCCGCCGACCCGGGATAACTTACAACTGTGTCGCTTCCTTCTCGTGCCGTGATCCGGCTCATCGGATCGCCGCGGGTGGAGAGCGACGCGGGCGTCGTCGACGTCCGGGCCTTCGGCGGACCTCGGTGTGCGACGGTGTTCTCGTATCTGGCGATGAATCACGGACGCGGTGTGGTGTACGGCGAGCTCGCCTCGGTGATCTGGTCGACCGATCGACCCACCACCTGGTCGTCGGCCGTTCGGAGCGTCCTGTCCAAGGTCCGCGAGCTGCTGGCGACGAGTGCAGCGCTGGCGGGCACCACCGTGTCCAGTCGATCAGGAGCGGTGACACTGACGCTCGGCCCCGCGGTGATCGTGGATCTGGACCTGGCGCGTCGGCACCTGGATCCCGATCACCACTCGGCGGATGCGCGTGCCGATCGCGCCGGTGAGTTGCTCGGCCTGCTCGACGCTCCACCTCTGGACGGCCTGCACGGAACCTGGGCCGACGAGGTTCGCACCGTGTTCGGCCGCATCCGTCTTCGTGCACTGGAGGTGGACGCCGCCGCCTCGCTCGAACTCGGTCGCCACGAGCACGCGCTGGCCCGAGCGCAGGAGCTGCTCGACTCGGACCCTTTCTGCGAGGCCGCCTACCGGGTCGCCATGCGTGCGCACGACGCCCTGGGAAACCGCGCTCGCGCCCTCGGTGTCGCCGAGCGGTGCCGCACCGTGCTGGCCACCGAACTGGGCGTGGAGATGTCCGCGGAGACGCAGCGAGTGTTCGTCGAGTTGCTCCGAGATCCCGACGCGATCGAGGTGACGACACCGTCGTCGTCGCAGATGGTCGTCGTCCCGGCTCGACGAGCGGAGGTGGACCGCGTCGGGGCCACTCCTCCGAGCGATTCGCCCTTGCTCGTGGGACGTACCAGGGAACTCGACGTCATCGCGTCGGCCGTCGAGGCGGCCGCGGGTGGGGCCGGTCAGCTCGTCGTCGTCTCCGGCGATGCCGGCGTCGGCAAGTCGACGGTGGTGACCGCGGCGCTGAACCGTGCCGACTCCGCCGGCGCCGACGTGCTCTACGGGCGGTGCAGCATGGACACGGTCGTCCCGTTCGAACCGTTCATCGACGCACTCGGGCGCGAGAACGACCGGAACGACGATGCTCCCGCCGCCTCCGCCGTCCGCGAGATGCTGACGACCGGGTGGGTCGACACGGATCGGTGGTCGGCCGAGGGACCCGACGCGGATCATCGCGCGATGCTCTCGTCGGCGATGGAACGGTGGTTGACCGGTCCCACCCGTCGTCGGGTGACGGTGTTCGCGATCGACGATCTGCAGTGGGCGTCGCAGGCCACGCTCTCCGTGCTGCGATTCCTCGTACACGCGGCGGGGCGCCATCGCCTCTGTGTGGTCGTGACGATGCGCGGAGCGCAGCTCGACGGTCCTGCGGCGGACCTGCGGTCGGCCCTGCCGCCGTCCTCGGTGCACACGGTGTCGATCCCGGCCCTCACAGTCGAGGACGTGCAGGACTGGACGCGCCTGTGCGGCAGCACCTTGGACCCTATCTGGTTGCACGGCTGGACATCCGGATCACCGATCTTCCTCGAGGCCGTGTTCGACGCGCATCGGCGCGAGCCGGACGGACCGTCACCGGCGTCCCTGGCGGACGCCGTGCTGTGGGTCCTTCACCGCCTGACTCCGACCGCGCGGGAGATCGTGACGCTGTGTGCCGTCGCGGGAGTCAGCGCCACGCGCGTCGTCGTGCGCACCGCGCTCGCCACCCTCGACGACCGTTCCTTCGCTCGGGCGCTCGACGAACTGGCCGCCGCCGGTCTGGTGATCGAGGAACGAGCGCAGGACGTCCTGCACCTACGCCACGCGCTGATCGTCGACGTCGTCGACGCCACGCTGTCCGGGGCCGATCGCGCAGCGGCGCATTCTGCCGTCGCGGCCGCACTCATCGGCTCGGGGGCCACGTCCACCGTCGACGAGCTCGCCAGGACCGCAGGTCACCTCGAACGCGCGCTCGACGCCGACCGGTCGGCGGCAGCGGAGTATCTACGTCGTGCGGGCGAGAGGTCCTACGCCGTCGCGGCGTACGAGGACGCCGCCGAGTTCTTTCAGAGGGCGTCTGAGCGCAGCGTTCCCGGGGGCGACACCCGCGCGCGATGCGAACTGTTCATCCGGCAGGGGCGTTCGCAGCGGCGTGCACTGGACCGCGGCTACGGCGCGACCCTGCTGGACGCCGCCGAGATGGCCCGTCGACTGGGTGATCTCGATCTGCTGCTGGACGCGCTCACCGCGGACGTCATCGACGGCATCGCCCTGTTCCAGCTCTACGAACCCGACCCGAGGCGGACGGAGCACCTGCGGACAGGGCTCGATGCTCTCGAGAGGGCGGGTCGCGGTGCTTCCGGCGCTGCCTCCGAGCTCCTGACCCAGATGGTGGAGGAACTGGCATGGACCTCGACCGGATGGTCGGGTCGTGCTGCAGACCTCGCGCGCGCGGCCGACATGGCGCGCGGTGCAGGAGACGACGACGCCCTCGCCCACGCTCCGCGCGCCGTTCTCACCGGCCTGCGGCTGCCTCGCTTCCGGCAGCAGCGGGCCGAGGCGCTCGCCGAGCTGGTGCGACTGATGGACCTCGGACCGGGGCACCTCGATCCGTCGCTCGCCGTCACCATGGCGCGGGCGCACATCGAGTCCGGCGAGCCGCGCGAGGCCGGCGCGGCTCTCGACGCCGTGTCGGCCACGCGGCTCGCGCTGGACGTGGAGGCCCTCTGGACGGTGCAGTGCATGCGGGTCGGACTTCTCGTCGCGACGGGTGAGTTGCGCCGTGCCGCAAAGGTTCTCGAGGACGACGTTCGACGTCCGCCGCCGGCGCCGATGGGGCGGCACACGTGGGGCCGGGAGATGAATGCCGTCTTCCTGCTCGGGATGTTCCGAGACGGGCTCGGCGAGTTCGCGGCGATGAAGCGGGACATGGAGCCACTCTTCGAGGCTCTCCCCGCCTATCGAGCAGCCTTCGCGTTGTCCGCCGTGGACAGCGGCGACACGGACGGCGCCCGATCCCTCGTGCAGTGGTTCGAGAACGGCAGACTGGCGGCGCTCTCCGTCGACACCTTGTGGCTCATCACCGTCGTCCTGGCGGCGCG
The DNA here is from genome assembly GCF_019836145.1 of Rhodococcus sp. BP-241. NCBI lineage: Bacteria > Bacillati > Actinomycetota > Actinomycetes > Mycobacteriales > Nocardiaceae > Rhodococcus > Rhodococcus sp. BP-241. The sequence goes on from NZ_JABUEI010000010.1 coordinate 98,294, forward strand.
CGCGGCCGCGGCGACGGCATCCACCGCCGTGTGCGAGGACGCGCTCGCACTGCTGGCTCCCTTCGCCGATCACACCGTCCTGCTGACTCCCGGTGTCCTCGGAGTCGTTCACCACCATCTCGCCGACCTCTGCGCGGCACTCGGACGGTGGGACGACGCGCACGCTCACGTCCGGCGTGCCCGCGCCGCGCACGCCGCTCGCGGCTATCGGATGTGGGAGGCCGAGAGTGTGCTCCTCGCCGCGCGCATCGCGGTGTCCCGCGGCGAGCCCGTCGACGCGGTCGACGTTCGTGCGGCCCGGTCGACGGCGCGAGAGTGCGAGGCGGCGGCGTTGCTCGACCGTTTCGAGGAGATTCCGCTCGGCCCGGGCACTCCCGATCGACGGCCCCGACAGCCCTGAGGACCACGTCGGACTTGATAGCGTGTCGCTGATCGGGCAGTCGCGCGGCGCAGTGCCGTCGTCACCTCAGGAGCAGCAGTGGCGCATCGTTACCGGGTCAGAGAGATCGCGCAACAAGCGGAGTTGAGCGAGGCCACGGTCGACCGTGTGCTCAACGATCGCCCCGGTGTCCGCCCGTCGACACGGGAGATGGTGGCGCGGGCGATCGCCGATCTCGACGGCCAACGAGAACAACTGCGGTTCAGTGGACGCAAGTACATGCTCGACGTCGTCATGTCTGCGCCCGACCGTTTCTCGAAGACCTTCAAGCGTGCGGTCGAGGCCGAACTGCCGAGTCTCGAACCCGCCACGGTGCGCGCACGGTTTCATCTGCAGGAGAGCGCCACCGCCGAGGCGGTGGTCGCGCGGCTGAACAGGCTGTCGGGCAGCGGATCTCAGGGCGTCATTCTGAAGGCGCCTGCCGTGCCGGACGTCGCCGCCGCGGTCGATCGCCTCGTGGCCGCCGGGATTCCCGTGGTGACCTACGTGACCGACATTCCAGGGAGTCGACGGTCCGGGTACGTGGGAATGGACAATCGTGCAGCGGGGGAGACGGCCGCCTATCTGATCACCACGATGATGGCCGATCACCCGGGTGACGTCCTGATCACGCTGAGCAGCAACGCGTTCCACGGCGAGGAGGAGCGGGAGATGGGCTTTCGCACCGCGCTGCGACGACTACCCGGACCTGTGCGGACGGTCGTCGAGATCGCGGAGAACGACGGGCTCGACGATCGCGTGGAGTCGCTGGTTCTCGACGCCCTCGATCGTCACCCCACCATCTCCGCCGTCTACTCGTGTGGCGGCGGGAACTCGGCCATCGTGCGGGCCTTCCGGACGCTGGATCGACCCTGCCGGGTGTTCGTCGCGCACGACCTCGATGCGGACAACCGGGACCTGCTGTATCGCCGACAGATCAGCGCGGTGCTCGAGCACGACATGCGCGCGGACGCTCAGCGTGCGTGTCGGATGGTGCTGCACGCGCGCGATGCCTCGACCGCGGTCCGCGGATCCTCGTCACCCATCCGCATCGTCACCCCGTTCAACATGCCCTGACCGCTCGGGCGGGTCCAGTCTCGAGGGGAAACTGAGGGTTCGAAGCCTTGTCTCGAGGTGTCCGCGCCCGGCAGGCTCGACCATGACGACAACGGCCATCGGGACCGAGGAGCAGGTATGACCAGCAACATCAGCAGCCACTCGCACCGCGCGGATCGCCTCCGCGCGGCCGACTGCGACATCGAGGAGTTCCGGGCACTGGTGTCCGAGAGCACCCAGCTCGCCGACCACCCCCACGCGTCCGACGTGGTGCAGAACGTGCTCGTGTACGACGGACCGGAGCTCGCGCGGCGGGCGACCGACGACCAGGTGCGTGCCGACATCCAGGACGAACTGGCGAATGCACTCCTGAACGGCCCCGGCATCGTGGTGTTCCGCGGTGCCTTCACGGCCGACCACGCGGTCGCGGAGACCACCCGCACGTACCGGGACGTCATTCGTGGCCAGCACGAGAGCGGTGTGAGCAACGGTGACCACTTCGCGAAGCCGGGAGCGAACGATCGCATCTGGTCGGCCCTGCAGAAGTTGGCGGTCGCCGAGCCCGAGCAGTTCGCTCGGTACTACGCCAACGATCTCCTGGCGCTGGTGGCGGAGGCGTGGCTCGGGCCGATGTATCAGGTCACGTCCGCCATCAACGTCGTCAATCCCGGTGGCGCCGCCCAGAATCCGCATCGTGACTACCACCTGGGGTTCATGTCGACCGACACGGCCGCGGCGTTCCGGGCGCACATCCACCGCCTGTCACCGGCGCTGACACTGCAGGGAGCGGTGGCGCACTGCGACATGCCGATCGAGAGCGGCCCGACGATGTATCTGCCGCACTCACAGAAGTTCGAGGCCGGCTACATCGCCTTCAACCTCCCCGAGTTCCGGGAGTACTTCGCCGACAACCACGTTCAGCTTCCGCTTCGGGAGGGCGACGCCGTGTTCTTCAATCCGGCGCTGTTCCACGCGGCAGGGCACAACACGTCGACCGACATCTTCAGGATGGCGAACCTGCTGCAGATCTCCTCGCCGTTCGGCCGCGCGCTCGACAGTGTCGACCGGCAGGCGATCGTGTCCGCCCTGTATCCGACGCTGGTGGACTGGGCGGCGCAGGGTCGTGAGCGGGACGTCGCCAACGTGATCGCGGCGTCGGCCGAGGGCTACGCGTTCCCGTCGAACCTCGACCTCGACCAGCCGATCAGCGGTCTGGCGGGGGAGACGCACGCCGAACTGGTGCGGCGCGCGCTGGCGAGCGGGCTCGACGCCGCCGAGTTCGACGCCGCCGCGGCGGATCTGTTCGCCCGCCACCGGGCGTGACTCACACCTCGGTCGCGGTCCCGCAGATTCCGCACACCTCGAGCACGCGCCGCTTCCAGCGTGCGACGGGGATGAAGAAGACGCTGAGCTGCGTGTACTGCCGCATCCGCTCCCACTGGGTGGTGTTGTGGCAGCGGGGGCACGTCCGGGTGCTGCCGGCGCCGAGCGAGGACCGTTTCGTGCCGTATCCGAAGAGGAAGAACATCGGGCCAGACTAGAGGCCACCGAACACCCATGTGTGCGCACGTGCGCACACATGGGTATGGTCGTCGGCATGGGTGTTCTGCAGGTTCGATCCGAGTCCGTTCTCGCGGTCCCGGCGTTTCGCAGGCTCTTCACCGCACAGGTGGTGGCACTGGTCGGCACCGGTCTGCTCACCGTGGCGCTGGGACTTCTTGCCTACGACATCGCCGGTAGTTCCGCCGGCGCTGTCCTCGGTACGGCGCTGGCCGTCAAGATGGTCGCCTACGTCGGGGTGGCTCCGGTCATGTCCGTGCTCACCGGCCGTCTGCCACGCACGACCGTGCTGGTGTCCGCGGACGTCGTACGGATCGTGATCGCGGTACTGCTGCCGTTCGTGACGCAGGTGTGGCAGGTGTACGTGCTCGTGTTCGTCCTGCAGGCGGCCTCGGCCACCTTCACGCCGACCTTCCAGGCCGTCGTTCCCGCGGTGATCTCCCGCGACGATCAGTACACCCGCGCGCTCTCGCTGTCCCGGCTCGCCTACGACCTCGAGTCGCTGGTGAGTCCGATGCTCGCCGCGGCGCTGCTCACCGTCGTGTCGTACCACTCGCTGTTCGTCGGCACAGCAGTAGGTTTCGCGCTGTCGGCCGTCCTCGTGGTGAACACCCGAATTCCGGATAGAGAGCCCCGGTCCGCTCCGGACGGGTCTCGGTCGTTCGGTGACCGACTCGTGGCCGGAGTGCGCCGCTTCGGCACTCGTCCGGCGCTCCGGGGGCTGCTCGCACTGAACCTCGTCGTCGCGGCCGGAACGGCGTTGGTGATCGTCAACAGCGTCGTCTACGTGCGCGACATCGTGGGTGGGCCGGCCAGCGCCCTGGCCGTGGCTCTCGGCGTCTTCGGCGGCGGGTCGATGATGGTGGCGTTCGCAGTTCCCCGCATTCTCACATTCGTCGACGACCGTCGGCTGATGCTCGCCGGTGGTGTGGTCGTCTCTCTCGGGACGACGGGTGCTGTCGCGCTCGCCGCCCTCCGTCCGAGTGGTGCCGCGGGCTGGGCGTCACTCGCCGTCGTCTGGGCCGTGGTGGGCGCTGGAACGTCGATGATCTCCACCCCGTCTGCTCGCGTGATCACCCGAGAATCCGACGACGGTGACCGGGACGAGCTCTTCACGGCGCAGTTCTCGCTGTCTCATGCGTGCTTCCTGCTCACCTATCCGGTGGCGGGCTGGGTGGGCGCCGAGGTGAGTCAGGTCGTCGCCGCGTCGATCATCGCCGTCCTCGCTACACTTGCCGCGCTGGGTGCCGGTCGGCTCTGGACTCCGGCATCGACGGTGGGCGCGCCACCGACCGAGTAGACGGAAGCGGCGATATGACGGCATCGGACGAGAAGCGGGCTCACGCGAGTCTCGACCATGCCGACCGCCCGGACCGCGCGCGTCTCGAGGCCGCCGGCGACACGTTCCGCATGCTGTCCGATCCCACTCGGCTGCACCTGCTCTGGACGCTGAGCCACGGCCCAGCCGACGTCACGGCACTCACGGAGGAGACCGGCGCGTCCCGCACCGCGGTGAGTCAGCATCTGGCGAAGCTGCGCTTCGTCGGCATGGTCGAGACCGAACGCAGCGGCCGCAACGTCATCTACCGACTCGCCGACGGCCACCTGGCCCGGCTGGTGCGAGAGGGTCTCAACTTCGCCGACCACACCGTGACCGGCGAGCCTCCGCATCACTGATCGGGTCTAGATCCACCCGTGGCGCCGGGCGATCGCGCATGCCTCGTGGCGATTGGCGGCGCCCAGTTTGGCCGCGGCGGCCGAGAGATAGTTGCGTGCCGTTCCCGGTGAGAGATGTGCGCGCTGGGCGATCTCGGCGATCGTGGCTCCGTCCGCGGCGAATTCGAGCACGTCCGACTCGCGCGGTGTCAGCGGCGAATCGCCCGCGCCGATGGCCTCGGCCGCCAGGCTCGGATCGACGTAGCGTCCGCCGCTCACCACCGTGCGCACCACCTCGGCGAGGGTCGCCGCGGACGTGGTCTTCGGGAGGAATCCGCCGACGCCGGCAGAGAGCGCCTTCTTGAGGTATCCGGGCCGGCCGTGGCTGGTGACGATGATCGACCGGCAGTCGGGAAGCAGCGCGGCGATGCGTTGGGCCGTCTCGATACCGTCGATCCCGCCGAGCTGCAGGTCGAGCACCGCGACGTCGGGGGTGGTCCGCGCGGCCTCGGTCACCGCCGCCTCGCCCGAGTCCGCATGTCCCACGACCTCGATGTCGTCCTCCAGATCGAGCATCGTGCCCAGGGCCACCCGGATGAGGTTCTCGTCGTCTGCCAGCAGTACCCGAATCATGGTGTGCCCTTCGTGGGGGATGTCGTCGTCGGTGCGAATTCGACAGCGAGGGTGAAGGTGTCGGCTCCGGCCTCGACGGTGAGGGAACCTCCGACCGCAGCCAGACGCTCACGGAGACCGGCGAGACCGGTGCCGTCGCCCGCACGTTCCGGCGACGTCGGCCGGTCGTTGACGATGCGGAGCCGGTCGTCACCGAACTCGATACGGCAGTAGGTGGCACGCGAGTGGCGCAGGATGTTCGTGACGCCTTCCCGCACCACCCACGCGGCCTGTTCGGCTACTGCGCCGGGGATGTCGGCGACCGTCCCCGTCAGCTCGGTCCGGATACCGGCGGCGGACAACAGGGACTGGGCGCCGCGGAGTTCCGCCGCGACGTCGACGGAACGGTAGCCGCGCACCAGCTCCCGAGCGTCGGTCATCGACTCCCGGGCGAGTACACGTACCTCGTCCATCTGCGCGGCAGCTCGGTCGTCTCCTCGCCGAGCCAGCGCGGCGGCGAGCTCGCTCTTGACCGCGATGGCGGACAGCGCGCGACCGACGACGTCGTGCAGGTCCCGGGAGAAGCGCAGTCGTTCCTCGGCGACCGACAGGGCGGCGGCGGCGTCGCGGGTGGTGGCCAGCTCGGTGACGATGCGCAGCAACCACATCGACAGGCGCACCGTGGTGGCCATGGCGACGATGCAGAAGGCCAGGAGTGTGATCTCGAGGGCGGTCGAGCCCGATGCGGCGGCGACCACCGGGGCGACCACCGCGGCGCCGAGAGACCAGCGCAGGTCCACCAGTGCCGCGATCGGTGTCGTCACCAGGATGGCCACCCACAGGAGGTTCGGTGCGGCGCCCACCACGACGAGCACGGCGGCCGCTGCGATCTGTACGCACAACGGTGCCCGGACGTCCGCACTCGAAGCGCCACCGAGTGCGGGAATACGGTGTAGGACAACGAGTGCAGACACCACGCACACCAGCGCGGCGGCGGTGGAGATCGCGTCACCCGCCTGCGCCGAGGCCGCCATCGAGGCCACCGCGACCGCGACGACGATGAACTGGAAGGACTGCCGGGTGTAGGTGCGGACCTTCTCGACGTCGCTGCTGCCCCGCCATCCGAGTGTCGGGTCGAGATGATCGCGCAGTCTCATGGTCTCCAGCCTTGCAGATCGGACGGTCGGTGGCGGGACGTCAGGAGCGCGGTTCCCAGCGGAAGTGGGTCCGGGCGATCAGGACGCTGCCCGCGATCCAGGCGAGCATGACGAGAGCCGGCTGACCAGCCTCCGCGAACGTCGACGCGAAGCCCACCGAGTCGGCGCCACCGGCGGCATCACCCACCGAGGTGGTGCCGAACCACCCGAGGTTCAGGAGATCGCTGACCGCGGCCATCGGTGTCAGAGCCACCACGTCGGCGAGGGACTCGGGTACCACGTCGCGCAGGAGTGACGATCCGAGCATCGCCAGCAGGATGACGGGCAGGCTGGTGATCTGTGCTGCTTCCGCGTTGCGGGTGAAGGCGGACGTGATGAGGGCCAGTGCGGCGAAGAGCGCCGCACCACCGACCAGTGCCGCCGCGATGAGCAGGACGTTGACGGGAGTGCCGCCGCCGAGGACCACCACGACCACGCCGACGATCACTCCGAGGAGGAGGGTCAGGAGGAACGACGGTACCGCGGGTCCGAGAAGGATCTGTGCGTCCGTGCTCTCCCCGGTGCGGAGACGTTTGAGCACCAACTCGTCTCGACGCGTCGCGTAGACCGACAGGAGGTTGTAGTAGACCAGGAACACCAGCAGGAACAGGGCGAAGATCTCCAGCGCGGCCGACACGCCGGCGTCGGTGAGCCCACCGTCTCGACCCGCGACGACCAGAAGCACGATCGGCAGGACGAGGGGCATGACCAGAGCGTTGAAGAGAAGGACGCGGTTGCGTCCGAGGAGCGTGAATTCCGCTCGGGACAGTGCGGTCATCGTACTCATGCCGTGATCACCTCGGGGTCGTCGAATGTGTCTGCGATGGAGAGGAACACGGTCTCGAGGGACGCGGCTCGCGCGTCGAGACCGTGCAGGGTGACGCCGCTGTCGCGGGCCCACACGAGCAGCTCGGTCAGCGTCTCCTGTACCGAGTTCGTCGTGATCGACACCGTGTCGCCCTTCCGGTCGACGTCGGCTCCCGGGAGTTGCGGCAGTGCGGTCCGCGGGTCCTTCAGCTCGATGCGCGCCGGGTGACCGGCGACCACGTCGTCGACCGTTCCGCTGCGAACGACGCTGCCGCGGTGCATGATCGCCAACCGATCGCACAGCGATTCCGCCTCGTCGAGATAGTGCGTGGTGAGCATGATGGTCACCCCGGAGTTCTTGAGCTCCTGAATGAGCTGCCACGTGTTGCGCCGACTCTCGGGATCGAGTCCGGTGGTCGGTTCGTCCAGGAACAGGACTCGCGGTCGGCTGATGATCGCGCAGGCGAGATCGAGACGACGCTGCTCGCCGCCCGACAGAAACTTCACTCGGGTGTCCGCACGGGCTTCGAGATCGACGCGCGCCAGGACGTCGTCGACAGGCAGTGGATCGCTGCACGTGCCGGCCCACATCCGCAGGCTCTCGGCCGCGGTCAGGTCCTGCGGTAGTCCACCCTTCTGCAGCATGATGCCCAGGGCGGGCCGGACCCTTCTCCGATCCGCCACGGGGTCGAGTCCCAGGATGCGGACCGTGCCCTCGCTGGGGCGCGACAGACCCTGGACGACTTCCAGAGTCGACGTCTTGCCGGCGCCGTTGGTGCCGAGCAGTCCGAACAGTTCGCCCTCCGCGATGTCGAGGTCGAGGTTGCGGACCGCGTCGTACGCTGTCTTGCCGGAGCCGTAGCGGCGGGTCATTCCCGATACCTCGATGACGGTCATGACGCTCGCCCCCAGTGCCGACGCCCGACGGCGACGCGGACGGCGAGGAACGCGGCGACGACGGCAGCCGCTGCCACGGTCGGCACCGAGACTCCGACGATCGCGATCAGCACCGCGATGAGGGCCACCGAGATGACGGCCACCACCAGTTCGCGGGCTGGGGTCGGCGCGGGTCCGATCTCCATGAGGTCGGTGAAGAGGTTTCCTTCGTCTGGTTGCTTCATGAGAACAATTCTTCGGATCGTGCGGCAGGACCGGCAGTGCCAGGATGCATCGGTCGAGATGACACCGTCACGGTCGAGCGATGACAAACGTCATGAACCGGACGCCCGAGTAGCGTGTCGACCATGAACGGATGGTTCGTCGTCGCGCTGCTCGGGGTGCTCGGTCTGGCGGCGATCGTTCTCGGCGGCGCCGACGATTCACCGGGACTCCAGTTTCTCGGTCTGATCCTCGTCGTCAGCGCGGTCGTGACGGCGGTTCGCCGTCGCCGTATCTCCTGATCGCACCCTCCCCTCGATTCTCGTCGCGAGTTCATGGTGGCACTTGTTGAACGTGTTCAACTTCGCTACGGTCGTTGTTGAACACGTTCAAGACGGGAGTCCGACAATGGTGCGAGACACGGCGACGCGGGAGCGGTTGGTGGAGGTGGCGCTTCGACTCTTCCGAGAGGACGGGTTCCAGGCGACCACGATGCGGCGCATCGCGACCGAGGCGGGCGTCTCGCTGGGCAATGCCTACTACTACTTCGCCGGCAAGGACGAGTTGGTCCACGAGCTGTATCTCGTCGTCCAACGCGAGCATCGGACCCGCGCGATACCCCTGCTCCGTGACGGCGCCTCGCTGGCGGACAACCTCTCGGCGGTGCTGCACGCCGGTCTCGACGTGATGCACCCTTACCGAAGCTTCGGCGGCTCGTTCCTCCAGTCGGCGCTTCCCCTGCAGTCGACCTCCAGTCCCTTCTCGCCCGAATCGTCCGCCGCGCGAGACATGGCCGTGGACCTCATGCGACTGACTCTGCAGAAGTCCAAGCAGCGCGGACCGGCATCGCTGGAGGCTCGTCTCCCCACGTTGCTGTGGGTCGCGTACCTGGGTGTGACCCTGCACTGGGTCACGGACGGATCCGACGACCAACGCCGCACCCGCGCGCTCGTCGACGGTCTCGTTCCCGTCGTCACGAAGACGATCAGCCTGTCCCGACTGCCGGTCGCGCGAGGACTGCTCGGCGACATCGTCGGGCTGGTGGACACCATGACATCCGAGAAGGGAAGCGGGCGATGACGAGAGACGTACGGACCGTCGTGATCTGTGGAGCGACGGGATACATCGGGCAGTACCTCGCGAGGGCGTATCGGGACCGGGGAATCGACGTGAGATCCGTGGGCCGCGGCGCCGTCAACGACGCGTCGTGGTCGGACCGTGACCGGTTGACCCGTGTCCTCGACGGAGCCGACATGGTGATCAATCTGGCGGGCCGTTCGGTGAGCTGCCGCTACACCAAGAGTACCGCCGACGTCATCTTCTCCTCGCGGGTGGAGACGACGGCCGCACTGGGCCAGGCCCTCTCGCGTGTGGACCGCGCTCCGGACGTGTGGTTCAACGCCAGCACCGGAACCATCTACCGCGATGCTCGTGACCGGCCGATGACGGAGCGGGACGGGGACGTGGGGACGGGTTTCTCCGTCGAGGTGGCCCGCGCGTGGGAGCGCGAACTGTTCGACGCGCCCACCGGCGTCCGCAAGATCGCTCTGCGCATGGCGATCGTCCTGGGTGCCGGTGGCGGCGCCGTCAACCCCCTCATCGATCTGGCGCGGCTCGGACTCGGCGGCCGGATGGGTGACGGCACACAGATGTTCAGCTGGATCCACGTCGCGGACGTGCTCCGGTCCATCGACCATCTGTACGCGCGCGAGGACATCGCGGGACCGGTGAACCTCGCGACACCGTTCGCCGTGGACAACGCCACCATGATGCGCGAGGTCCGACGTCACCTGGGACGGTCACGAGGTGTCGCGACCCCCGCATGGTTGCTGCACGCCGGCGCCGCTGTCATCCGCACCGAACCGGAACTGGTCCTGAAGAGTCGGTGGGTGGATCCCGAGGTGTTGCGGCGCAGTGATTTCGAGTTCGAGTATCCGCGCCTCGGTCCGGCGTTGGAGCAGATCGCTCGCCACACGTCCCGCGGTCTGCTGCCGGTCACCCTGGGCTGACGCGACGTCGTACGCGCCGTTTCCGCCGACGGTCCGCGGGTAGCCGACACCGACGCGATCCGTGCGACGAAGGAGCAGCGATGACGACCGTGACGGACCTACTGGCCACCCATCCCCTCGATGGTGATCGTGCACTGGTGGCGGCCTGTGTGGAGGCGTGTCTCGACTGTTCGACGGCGTGCACCGTCTGTGCCGACGCCTGCCTCGCCGAGGATTCCGTCGCGCGACTCAGGTCGTGCATTCGACTCGATCAGGACTGCGCCGACCTGTGTGCCGCGACCGCCCGGATCATCACGCGGAGCGGTGCCCGGTCCGAGACGGCACGCGCCGCGCTGATCGCCTGTGCGTCCGCGTGCGACGACTGTGCCGACGAGTGCGCCCGGCATGCGGGGATGCACGAGCACTGCGCCGCGTGTGCGGACGCATGTCGGCGATGCGCGCGGGCGTGCCGCGACCTGCTGGCCGCGCCGGGCACACCGATGTGAGGACGGCGTCCGCCGCACTCGCACGTACGGCGGGTGCGGCGGACGCGGTGTCGATCGAGTCACCGTCGATCAGCTCACTGCAAGAACAGTTTTGAGCCAGCCCTCCTCCCGACGGTCGAAACTTTCGTAGGCATCGACGGCCGTGACCGGTGTCTCGGTCTGCGTGATGAAGTTCAACGGATCGAACGACCCGCTCGCGACACGGTCGAGCAGCATCGGCACGTAGCGGCGGTGGTTGCAGTTCCCGGCCTGCACGGTGAGGTTGCGATTCAGGACGGTGCCGATGGGAAAGCCGTCGAAGGTGGGGGGATACACACCGAGGATGCCGATGGTGCCGGCCTTGGCCACGGCCTGGACGGCCCACCGCAGCGCCTGGCTGGGACCGTCACCCGGCCTCCAAAGGTCGCCGTTCGGCGCAGCATCCGGTGCAGCTTGCTGCACTTCGCTCGCGAACGTCTCGCGCTGCTGTCCGGCCTCATCCGCGGCGGGACCGCTCGACGGTGTCTGCGCATCGACACCGACGGCGTCGATCACCCGGTCGGCGCCGATCCCTCCGGTGAGATGGAGAACGGCCTCGACGGGATCCTCTGCGTTGAAGTCGATCGTCTCGGCATTCTGTCGCCGGGCCGCCTCGAGTCGGGAGGCGATGCCGTCGACGACCATCACTCGTCCCGCGCCCTGTTGCTTCGCCGATGCCGCTGCGAACTGTCCCACCACGCCGGCGCCGAACACCACCACGGTATCGCCGTCACGCACCTTGGCGAGTTCGGCACCGAACCACGCCGTCGGATAGATGTCCGAGACCAGGATGGCCTGATCGTCGCTCACTCCGTCCGGTATTGGCACCAGCGTGTTCGGCGCCCAGGGGACGCGCACCCGCTCCGCCTGGAGACCGTCGATCGAGCCCGTGGCCTCCGGACCGCCGAAGAAGCTCGTCCCCGCGAGCGGACCGCCGGGGTTCGCGTTGTCGCACTGCGCGGTGTAGCCGGCCCGGCAGTAGGAGCACCACCCGCACGACATCGTGGAACAGACCACTACGCGGTCTCCCACGGAGAAGCCGCGGACCGCCGAGCCCAGCTCTTCCACCACGCCGACGGCTTCGTGCCCCAGGACGGTGCCCGGTTTCATTCCTGGCATCGTTCCGCGCACCATGTGCAGATCGGTGCCGCAGATCGCGCTCGCGGTGACGCGCACGATCGCGTCGGTCGGATTCTGCAGGACCGGATCGTCGACGTCGTCGAGTCGGATGTCGCCGGTTCCGTGCCACACCACTGCCTTCATACGTGTCCTCTCGTCGTGCGTGTCGGCGCGTCAGCTGCCGCTGGTCGAGCTCGTCAGCTGGGCGAGGAACTCGTGGCACCGGTGTGCGCGCTGCGTGTCCTCGGCCATGACGTTCTCGAAGAACTCGGCGATGTCGTCGCGACCCGCGTTGCGTGCATCGCGGACGTACTGTCCGTAGTCGTGTCCGGCCTTGAGGGCGTGGTACTGCACCGACACGAGGTCGAACGTCACGTCGTCGAATCCGGTCTGTCCTGCAGGCATCGTCGTCTCCTTCATCCGTTTCGGTCACCTCCGGTGTTCGGTGACGCGGTCGGGCACGGGTACCGCGGTCGGACCGACCGAAACTCCCTGATCGAGGATCTGACGGCGTGTTTCGACGCGACGATCGCGGGAACACGGGCGCCGCAGCACCACCGTCGGGTGGGGCTCGGTTGTCCGGTGACCCGTGGAGGAACTCAGTGTCCGATCTTCAGCCGTTCTACGACGACGTCCAAGCTCACTACGACCTCTCGGACGAGTTCTTCAGGCTCTTCCTCGATCCGACGCAGACCTACAGCTGTGCGTACTTCGAGCGCGAGGACATGACACTCGAGGAAGCGCAGCTCGCGAAGATCGATCTGTCGCTGTCCAAGTGCGACCTCCGTCCGGGCATGCGTCTGCTCGACGTCGGCTGCGGGTGGGGCGCGACGCTTCGGCGAGCGGTGGAGAAGTACGACGTGAACGTCGTCGGTCTGACCCTGAGCAGGAACCAGTACGAGCACGTGTCGGCGATGCTGAACGGGCTCGACACGGGACGCACCACCGAGGTGCGGCTGCAGGGGTGGGAGGAGTTCGACGAGCCGGTCGATCGCATCGTCAGCATCGGCGCCTTCGAGCACTTCACCTCCCCCCGCTACGACGACTTCTTCGCCCGCGCCTACTCGATCCTGCCCGGGGACGGCCGGATGATGCTGCACACCATCGTGCAACTCGGCCGCGACATGTTCCGGCAGAAGTCGCGCGTGACGCGGGCGGACATGGACTTCGCCGACTTCATCGGCCGCGAGATCTTTCCCGGCGGCGAGCTCCCGATCCCGCAGGTGGTGATCGAGAAGGGCGAGCGAGCCGGCTTCCGCGTGGAGAAGGTCCAATCGCTGCAACAGCACTACGCTCGAACGCTCGATCTGTGGTCGGCCGCGCTGGAGGAGAGGAAGGACGAAGCCGTCGCCATCGCCGGCGAGGCGATGTACCAGACCTACATGCGGTACCTGCCCGGCTGCGCCGACTTCTTCCGGCGTGAACTGATCGACGTCCGCCAGTTCACGATGGTGAAGTAGACGCCGTCGCCTGGTCGGGGGCGTCGATCTCCGCGATCACGACGCCGATGTCGTCGGCGCTGTAGGGAAGTCCGAGGACATCCGTCAGAGCGGCAGCTGCCCGGCTCGCGACGAGATCGCCGGCCTCCTGGAGATCCGTGCCGTAGGCGGCGATCACCGTCACCAGACCGCCCGTGCACCGGTGACCCTCGGTGTAGAGCGAGATGTCGGCGGGCTCTGTGCCCGCCACCTCGGCGACGGCGCTGCGGACGGCGATACGTACGACGACGTCACTGACCCGAAGGGTGTCCGCGTCGACGTCCACTCCCTCGACGACGCCCTCGACGACGCCCTCGTCGGGGTAGCGGGCGTCGAGGGGCCACGTCCGGACCCCGACGGCTCGCACGCGTGAGAGGGCGGCGGCGCTGATGTCCACCCACCCGTGGACGGGCGCGTCGCGCAGCACGCTCGCGGCTCGACGGAGCGTCGAATCCGTCTGCGGCGGTGTCGAATCAGGCTGACCCGACGTCATCTCCACGTCTCCAATCGTGTCTCGAGTGTGGCGCGTGCACGCGTGAGGTGGCCGCGGACGGCACCGGGGGAGAGGGCCATGACCGTGCCGATCTCGGTGTGCTTCATGCCCTCGACCTCACGGAGCAACCAGCAGGCCCGCTGGCGATACGGTAGCTCAGCGAGGGCATCGTCCAAGGCGGACAGGAAGTCGGCGTCGGACACGGTGCGCGACGGGTCGTCCCTCGGGTCCTGGCTCGGCCTCTCGAACACCCAGTCCTCGACGGGCGCGATGCTGCGGCGCCGCCGATGATCCGTCACCTTGTGGGAGACGACGCTGAACAACCAGGTGCGCAGCGACGAGTCGGAACGGAAGTGGCGCAGTCCGCGCCAGGCGTCGACCAACGCGTCCTGGACGATGTCCTCGGCAGCGCCTCGGTCGGACAGGAGGTGGGTTGCGTAGCGCAGCATGTCCGGTCCGAGTCGGCGCACGATCTCCTCGAACGCGCGTCGGTCGCCCATGCCCGCGGCGGCGGCGAGGGCGCGATCGCCGAGCTCGCGGTGGTCGGCGGCGAACGTCGGACGAGTGGACGTGTCGCGGTCCGCCGACGGTGCTGCGATGGACGGGAGGCTGACATCACCGGCCACGTCGGGACTGCCGGGATCGGGCGCGATCGACGGACGACTGAGCACTGTTCCCCCGAACCGCCGTCGGAGTGACCCACCCCGAAGATTGATGAAGCAACTACTTCCCCCGACGTGACTGTTCCCGCGCAGGATCACGCGCAAACCGATGTGATGCGCATCACTTGATTTCCGACGTGCGTTTTCGTGGTGAGGACCCGACTCAATGACTGTGACGAGCCGTCACAGTCCAGAGAGAGGACCTGAAGTGAACGCCCCGCAGACTGCGACAGGAAACGCCGTGAGGACGTCCGTCGCATCGACCGTCGACCACAGTGACGACCGAACCGACCGCAGAGATCGCGGCCGCACAGTCGTCGCGGATGCCGTGGTCGCCACCGTCGCCGGCATCGCCGCACGAGAGGTACCGGGCCTCCACGCCCTGGAACCGGCCGGTTCTCGTGCGCTGGACGTACTCCGGTCCGCAGTGGGCGTCGACGGGGCGAGGCACACACAGGGGGTGTCGGTCGAGGTGGACGACCGCACCGCAGTCGTCTCGCTCGATCTGGTGGCGGACTACGGAATATCCATCGCCGACGTCGCAGCGGACGTCCGCCGCAACGTCTCCAGTGCGGTGACGGCACTGACCGGACTCACCTGCAGCCGTGTCGACGTCGTCGTGCACGACGTGCAGGTCGGTGGCCACCGCACGGCCGCCTGACCACAGTCTCGTCCGACCACACACACCGACTCGCGCTCCGCGGGCCGGTCGAAGAAGGGAACCATGATGACCACGATCGAGAAATGCACCGACGAGGTGCGCGCATGAGCGCCCGTCGGAGCCTGTCCAGCCGACTCTTCGAGGGCCTGGGCCGCGTGACGTGGGGCTACGCCAAGCGCAAGATCGACGAGCGCCGCACCCGACGAGGAGGACGACGATGACCAAGTTCACCGTCTACATCGCCGAGGCCATCGGCACCGCCGTTCTCGTGATCGGAGGTGTGGGCACCGCCGTCCTGGCGGGCGACGACGTCGGCACCACCGGAATCGCGCTCGCCTTCGGCCTGACACTGCTCGCGATGGTGTTCGTGCTCGGACCCGTGTCAGGTTGCCACATCAACCCGGCGGTCACGCTCGCGTTCCTCGTCACGGGCCGCATGACGGCCGCCCGCGCCGCCGGATACGCCGCCGCACAGGTGATCGGCGGACTCGTCGGCGCCCTGGTGGTCTACGCCATGGCGACGGGTCGACCCGGATACGACCGGACGGTCGACGGTCTCGGCGCCAACGGATACGGCGACGCCTCGGCAGGAAACTACTCGCTTCTCGCCGTTGCGATCGTGGAAATCGTGGCAACGGCAGTTCTCGTGCTGGTCGTACTCGGCGTGACAGGGCCGCATTCCGTTGCGGCAGCCGGGGTTCCGATCGGACTGACGCTCGCGTTCGTGCATCTGCTCGCCATCGGGGTCGACTCGACGTCGGTCAACCCGGCGCGCTCCATCGGGCCTGCGCTGATCGCCGGCGGAAGCGCACTCTCGCAACTGTGGGTGTTCCTGGTCTTCCCGTTGATCGGTGGTGTGGTCGGTGCACTCGCCTACAAGGCCGTGCGGCCCGCCGAGGCGGTCGCCGCGCACTGACTCTCGTGTGCGACGAGCCCGTTGCTCGCCGGGTGCACCCGGGGCATGATGCGACGGTCGGTCGTGGGGGCCGTCGCACATGGGGGTGGGTCATGAACACGGTTCGTCGTACGCCAGGTCTGCGCGCGATCTTGGACGACTATCGACGCTGGCGCGCGATCGGGCCGGGCGGGCTCCCCGACAATCCGGTCGGCTGGGTGGTCATGACCGCTCTACGCCCCCTCTGTCGAGAGACCATTCGACTGCGCGACAACGATATCCGGGCCGCCGTCGGTGCGCTCGAGTTGCCGGACCGCGGCAGTCGACCCGTCATGGCACCGTTCCCGATCCCGCACCGGCAGGTGGTGTCCGACGGCGATCCCGTCAGTGTCCGGTCGTTGCAGGATCACCTGACGATCCTGAGCTCCACCGACGGATGCCACAGCGCGCGTAGCCATCTGGAACGTCGAGGCGACGCGCTCCACGTCGATCACCCGCGCAGCGCCGCCGCTCGGCGTGCTCGCGGAGAGATCGCCCACGTGCACGACGCGCAGGGGTCGATGCACGTGGTCGCCGATCCGCGGGACGTCGCCGAGATCGTCTCGCGTGGCTGGGGAGAGCGGCATCCGCTGGCCGGGCGTTCCCTCGTGGGACTGCCGGACAGCTATCTCTACCTCTACGCACCTCGGAACGAGGCAGAGCAGCAGCATCTGCGGCGCATCGTGGACCGGGCGATCGTCTCTGCTGGAACGTGATCGGTTCGCGGGGTCACGGGCCGTGCGGTGTCCAGACTTCGACGACACCGGCGCTCGTCGGCGGCACGCGCACCTAGTCTGAGCGCCATGAGATTCGACGAGTATCGGGCCCACGACGCGACCGGGCTCGCCCAGCTGGTCGCGTCCGGCGACGTGACGGCCGCGGAGTTGGTCGAGGTCGCGATCGCGCGAGCGCGCGAGGTGGATCCCACCCTGAACGCCCTCGTGCAGTGGCAGGAGGATGCCGCGCGAGTGCGGGCCGCGGGCGCCTTGTCCGGTCCGATGGCGGGAGTGCCGTTCCTGCTCAAGGATCTCTTCCAGGCTCAGGCCGGGATCGTCGAGACGTCGGGGTCACGCTCGGGGGCGTCGTCCAGGCCCCGGGTCACGGACACCGTGGTGCAACGGTGGCTCGACGCCGGGGTCATCGTCTTGGGACGCACGGCCGTACCCGAATTCGGCGCCAAGGGAGTCACCGAGCCGCAGGCGCACGGTGCGACCCGCAACCCGTGGGATCCCGCTCGCACACCGGGTGGCTCCTCCGGTGGTTCGGCCGCCGCGGTGGCGTCGGGCATCGTGCCCGTCGCCGGCGCCAGTGACGGCGGCGGCTCCATCCGCATCCCCGCGGCGTACTGCGGCCTGTTCGGACTCAAGCCTGGCCGGGCAGTCGTCCCTGCCGGGCCCCGCGCCGGGGAGATGCTCTTCGGGAGCGCCGTCACCGGTGTGCTCACCCGCTCCGTGCGCGACTCGGCCGCGTTCCTCGACATCGTGCGCGGCGCGGACGACGACGCGCCCTTCGAGTTCGCGGCCCCGTCGACGCCCCATGTGGAGGCACTCGGCCGGCCGGGTCCTCGGCTTCGGATCGGGGTCGCGGCGCGATCGGCGCTGAACGACGCACCCCACCCGGACGTCCTCGCCGCGCTCGACCGCGCCCGCGACCTGCTCGTCGAACTGGGCCACACCGTCGAGGAGGTCGCCTCGCCGTTCGACGAGGAGCAGCTGGCCAGAGACTTCCTCGTGCCGTGGTTCGTCCACCTCGCCGCCGAGGTGTCGTCCGCGTCGGCCACGGCGCGGCCCACCACGACGGAGTTCGAACTCGACACGCTGGTCCTCGCCGAGATCGGGCGCGCCACGAGAGCGGTGGATCACGATGCGGCGCTGGCACGCTGGCAGGACCACGTCCGCGCCATCGCTGCATTCCACCGCCGCTTCGATCTGCTCATGACACCCACGACGGCGGGTCCCGCGCCGCTGATCGGCGCCTTCGACACCCCGTTCGTCGAGAGGGTGGGCGCCCGGCTCGCGCTCGCGCTGCGACTCGGACCGATTCTCGGACGGCTCGGCGCGGTGCAGGACGCGGTGATGCGCAGCCTGTCCGCTGTCCCGTACACGCAATCGGCCAATCTGACCGGGCGGCCGGCGATGAGTGTTCCGCTCTCGGCGACAGTCGACGGTCTGCCAGTCGGCGTGCACTTCCTGGCGCCACCGGGTGGGGAGACTCGGCTGCTGGTGCTCGCCGCGGAGCTCGAGGTGGCGCGGCCGTGGTTCGACAGGATCCCCGCGGACGTGGTCAGTGAGCGAGTCGGATGACGCCGTCGACGATCTCCACCTGCGCGGTGGTGAGCGGTACGGCGCGTCCGACGGCGGCCACCACTGCGGAGTAGGGCGGGAAACCGAAGATCACTCCCTTGGGCCCGGACACCATGGACCCGTCGGTCACGTCGAATTCCGCCCTGTGCCAGGGGCACTGGAGGCAGCCGTTCTCGGTCACCCGCCCGCGCCCGAGCTTGGCGAGTTGGTGTCGGCACGTGTTCCCGACGGCGAACGGTGTCCCGTCGGGCCGGATGCCGACCGCGAGCACCCCGTGGTCGTCGGTGCGCACCTCGGCCACGCCCCTCTCGTCCAGATCGGCGACACGCACGAGGTCTCGCCCGCGTGCCCGGATCGGCTGATCGTGGAGCACGGGTGGGAGCACGCTGCGCGGTCGCGGGGCGGGGGCGCGGTCGTCGGCCATGGGCGGGGGTTACCCGGACGGCGGCCGACTACGCGTCGTCGGTACCGGGCCTCGGGACGTCGGTCTCCCAACGCGCGCGGCGTTCGTCGTCGGACTGTTCCCACCACGGCGTGCCGCGTTCGCCGAGAGCGACCTTGGCGGCCTGTACACCGGCGCGGGACTCCGCGGCGCCGCCGGTCCGGCGGACGTCGCGTCGCCACGCCATCAGGATCGACCGCAGTTCGGCGCCGCGCCCCTCGGGAATGTCGGGATCGGTGGCGCGCCACTTCCGCCCGTCGATCACGATGTGGTGGCCGTCCTCGGTGTACTCCCGGCCGTCCGTCATGACACCGATGCTAGCGACGACTCCGGGATGTCCCGTCGGGTTCCGGCCCGGGGACGCATCGTGACGACAGTGATGGCCACGAAGGTCAGCGCCAGACCGATCGCGGTGAGGGCGGTGAACGGCTCGCCGAAGAGTAGGGCGCCCCACACGGTGGTGACGGGCGGTACGAGGAACATCAGAGCGTTCACCCTCGTCACCCCCACCCGGTCGAGCGAATACCAGTACAGCCCGTACCCACCGAACGTCGCGAACACCACCAGTCCCGCCGTCGCCGCCCAGAAGTCGAGTGTCGTCGGCGGTACCGCGGTGCCCGTCGCGACCGCGCCGGCGGTGAAGACGACGGCCGATGTGGCGCAGTGGATTCCGAGGGCGCTGACGGGTGCCGGTCGCTGGGCGCGACGGTCGACGAAGGTCGCGGCGACCAGAGACATCATTCCCACCAGCGGAACGAGGTAGGCCCACGCCGGGGTGGTCGCGGTGGTCGCCGTGGCGTCCGCAACGGTGGCGAGCGCGACGCCGAGAGCACCGATCAGGAGCCCGATCCATTGTCGGCCCGAGGCCGCCGCGCCCAGCAGGGGGCCCGCCAGCGCTGCCGCGACGAGTGGCTGCACTCCGTCGACGAGGGCCGTGGTGCCGGTGGAGACCCCGAGGCCGATGGCCCAGTACACGGTGAGGAGGTAGCCGGACTGCGACAGAAAGCCCACGATCACCTGCCGCCGCAGGTCCGGGCCTCGAACTCGGCGAGACCCGAGGAGCCACGTCGGTGCGAGCAGCAGGGCGAGGGGGAGGAACCGCCACATCAGGACGGTGGTGACGGCAGCGTCCTCACCGCTGATCTTCGCGCCGATGAAACCGGACGACCAGCAGAGTACGAACGCCGCGCCCGCCAGTACCGACCCGACGGCAGTGCGTCGATCCACAGGTATACCGATCTGTCTACTCATGACAGCAGACTACACAGATCGGTATAGTTCGAAACATGACATCCGAGGTCGCCTGGACGCCGAAGGCGCGTGCCGTGCTGGCCGCGGCCGACGAGCTGTTCTACGAGCAGGGCATTCACGCGGTCGGCGTCGACACGATCGCGGCGCGAGCCGGCGTCACGAAGAAGACGTTGTACGACCGCTTCGAGTCCAAGGAACGGCTCGTCGTGGAGTACCTGCGGGAACGTGACCGTCAGTGGCGCGAGTTCCTCGCCGTCCGGCTGGGTGCCGTCTCCGCCGACGACGCCGGCGATCGGATCGATGCGGTGTTCGTCGCCTCGGCCGAGTGGACGGCGCAGCGAAGTGGCAAGGGATGCAGCATGGTCAACGCGCACGCGGAGATCAGTGACCCCGCCCACCCGGCCTATCCGGTGATCATCGGGCAGAAGCGCTGGATGGCCGATCTGTTCGTCGACATCCTCACGGCCGCAGGCGTGCCCGACCCGGTGGGCACGGCCGACCTGCTGATGCTCGTGCACGAGGGCGCGCTGGTGTGCGCGGGAATGGGAGTGGTCGAGCGGCCCTTCGACCGTGCGCGTGCTGCCGCGCGTCTACTCCTCGAGCCCACCGGCCGGTGACCACCCGAGCGCCGGCCCGAGCGTCGTCGCCATGTCGGTGAGAATCTGCACGTAGTCGTCGTGGTCGAAGCTGAAAGGCAGAGCGAACGCCACCTCGTCGATCTCCCGGAAGGCTGCGCGCGCCTGCAACTGCTCCACGAGCTGCTCGGTGGTGCCCACCAGATCGGGAGCGAACAGCAGGCGGGCCGGGCCGACCGGTGACCGGGTGCGGCCCAGACGGGCATCGGCGTACTCCTGGTAGCGGGCACGCTGGCTCGGTGTGGCCGAGTCGGTCGGAATCACCACCAAGCCCTGCGAGACCCGAGCACCGTTCCCCGCCGAGTGTGCCGAGCGGAACGCCTCGATGTGGGAGAGCTGGATGCGGTCGAAGTCGTCGTCCTCCTCGGCCTTCACGACGCTGCTCGTCAGGAAGTTCATACCGTTCGCGCCGGCCCAGCGAGCCGACCCGAGCGACGCTCCGCCGTACCACATCCGGGACGCAAGACCGGGCGAATGAGGCTGTGCGCGTGAGGAATGCACCTCGATGCCGTCCATCCCCTCGAAGTCCGTCAGACGATCGCCTCGGATTGCGGCGAGGAGCCGCTCGACCCTGGCGTAGCTGAAGTCCTCCCGATCGGCGGTGTCGGGGTACAGCGCATCCCTGAGCCGGTCGAAGTTCATCGGCGGGCCCACGCTGACCCCGGGATTCAGGCGCCCGCCGGACAGGATGTCGACGGTGGCGAGGTCCTCGGCCAGCCGCACCGGGTTCTCCCACCCCAGCGGAGTCACGGCGGTGCCGAACTCGATCCGCGAGGTCCGCTGCGATGCGGCGGCCAGCACGGCGACGGGGGAGGAGATGCCGTACTGCAGGTGGCGATGCCGCAACCAGGCGCTGTCGAAGCCGAGACGTTCGCCCAGCTCGATGATCGCGAGCGTCGACTCGTGCCCGGCCGCGGGGTCGTCCCCGTCGAACAGTCCGATCGTGAGAAAACCCATCCTGCGCAGCGGTCTCGGGTGCATGGGTCCATGATCCCCCCGCGAGCCTTTCGCGCATCCCCGAGTACGCAAACCGCGCACGGGGGCGAAGCCCTATGATCACGCGATGACCGATCACGATCATGTTGCCGCTCGCCGAGAGATCACGTCCGCCCTACTGGCGGCCTTCGAACGTCGTCACGAGGTGCTCGACGTCATCGTCGAGGCCGAGACCCGGCCCGACGCCGTGGAGGCGATCGCCACCCTGCTCGGCACGTCACGGTTGGGCGGCGAGGCAGTCATGGGCATGTCGTTCGCCAGCCTCACCAAGGACGCCCGCCGGAGCAACGCCGCCGAGCTCGAGGACCTGGACAGTCGCCTGAACTTCACGTTGGCCGAGCGTCCTGCCAGCGCGGGAGAGACCCTGGTGCTGGAAGCGTTCTCGGACGACGACCGCGACCTGTTCGCCGCCCGCCTCGCGGACGTCGGTTCCGCGGGTGACGGATCCGGCGGAGCAGCCGGTGATCTGGACACCGAGCTGGCGGCGGCACGGGACCGCCTCGACTCCGAGCAGGCCGCGTGGTTCGTCGCACACGAGGGCGCGGAGAAGGTGGGCATCGTCTTCGGCGAGCTCGCCGGTGGCGACATCGATCTCCGGGTGTGGATCCACCCCGGACACCGGAAGAAGGGCTACGGCACTGCGGCGCTGCGGAAGTCGCGCGCCGAGATGGCGGCGGTGTTCCCGGGGGTGCCCATGATCGTGCGCACCCCCGGGGTCCAGCCGTCCTGACACTTCTCGTGAGAGGCGATCAGGCCCGGTACTTCTCGACGTACCGGGTCATCGTCTCGAGCTGGTAGCGGGAGACGTCGTGGGCGTTCTCGTTCTCGGCGAACACACTCGACACCATGACGGTGTCGTTGTCGTAGAACCCGAGTGAGCCGAGGCCGCCGAAGAACTGGTCCCAGTCGACGTCTCCGTCCCCGATCTTCAGGTGCTGGTGCACCCGCACCGCGTTGCCGGGCGGATTGGTGATGTACCGCAACCCGTGCGAACGGTGATGATCCATCGTGTCCGCCACGTGCACCAGACGCACCATGTCCCCGGCGGCGGCCATGATCGCCGGCAGGTCGCCACCCATGTGGAACTGGTGGCACGCCACGATGACCATCCCGATGTTCGGGGAGTTGATCCCGCGGATGGTGCGGATCGCGGCGAGCCCGTCCTCGACGAAATCGTCCGGATGCGGATCGATCAGGACGTCGAGACCCTCGCGCTCGATGATGGGGACCAGTTCCTCCATCGACCGGTAGAACGCCCGCTCGGACTCCTCCGGCTTCTCCGGTCGACCGGAGAACTCGGTGTTCATCGTCGACACCCCGAGGTCGACGGTGATCTGGATGGCGCGTTTCCAGTACCGCACGGCCGCCTCGCGGGCGTCCTCGTCGGGACCGGACCACCGCAGCACCGGCAACACCGACGCGATCCCGACGCCGGCGTCCGAGCACGCCTTGCGGAACTTCGCGACCAACCCGTCGTCGGCCTTGGGATGGTTGAAGAACGGGATCATGTCCACGTGCGGGGTGAGCTGCAACCACTCGTACCCCAGATCGGCGACCACGGCGGGCAGCTCGAGCAGCGAGTGCGAATGATGAAACGGCGTCGGATCGAGCGCGATCTTCATCTCAGGCTCCGACGATGGACGAGCGCTGCACCATCTCGACGGCGACCGGGGCACCGGACTCGAGCGACTTCACGCCGGCCTCGCACACCGCGGCTGCAGCGTATCCGTCCCACGCTCCGGGGCCGTCGACGTAGTTGCCCGTCTCGGCGCCGGCCTTCACCGCGTCGACCCAGCGCTGGATCTCGGTGTCGTAGGCCTGGCCGAAGCGCTGCACGAAGCCGGGAGTGATGGTGCCGCCCCAGGTTCCGGGAGCGGACTTGCGGACGAGGCCGACGTCGAGACCGATCATCGCGCTGCCGTGCTCGGCCACGACCTCGGTGCGCACCTCGTAGGCGACGCCGGTGGTGACGAACACCTCGGCGTCGACGTGTCGACCGGACTCCGTGGTGAAGATGGCGATCTGCGGATCCCGCAGGCCCTGCGGTGCCGATGGATTGGCCGACGGGCTGATGATCTGCACCGACGTGATCTCCTCGTCGAGGAGGAAGCGCGTGACGTCCACCTCGTGCACCAGCGAGTCGCGCACGATCATCGCGCTGTCGAAGTGCGGCGGCACGGCGGGGTTGCGGTGTGCGCAGTGCACCACCAGCGGACGGCCGAGCTCGCCGGAATCGATGAGTGCCTTGAGCTGGTCGTACTCGGTGTCGAAGCGGCGCATGAATCCGACCTGGATGAGCTTCTTGCCCAGCGCGGCCTCAGCTTCCACGACGGCGAGGGACGTGGCCACATCGGTGGTCAGCGGCTTCTCGCACATGACGGGCTTGCCGTGCTCGAGACACGCGAGAAGCTGCTTCTCGTGGGTCGGGCCGGGAGTGGCCAGGACGACGGCGTCGACCTCGGGGTCGGCGATCGCGTCGAGGGGATCCTCGACGACGCGGCAGCCGGGGATGGTCGCGGCGAGTTCGTGGGCCTTCGCGCTGACGTAGTCGTTGATCACGGCGACGCGGGCGCCGGTGATCTTCGAGGTGATGCGGGCGACGTGATCGGCACCCATCATGCCGACACCCAGGACCGCGATGCGGAGTTCGGTGGTCATCGTGTCAATCCGTTTCTGTAGGTGCGAAAGTGTGGTCAGGCGAACGTGACGGCGGGAATGCCGCAGGAGCCCAGGTACTTCCGGGTGCGCTGCGCGATCGGCAGGGGAGCGTCGACGGCGCACGGGTACATGTCCTGCTCGACGATCGCGAAGATGTCCGCGGTGAGCTTGCCGTCGTCCGCGAGGCGCTCGATGGTCTTCAGGAGCGGGGGCATGTCCGGGATGCCGAGCGGCGGTTCCGTCATGGCGCCGAGCTTGACGGCCTCGCCGAACGGCAGATCCTCCGCTGCGACCCTGGCGCGGACCTCCTCGTTCACCTGCTTGAGGTGGAGGTACCCGATGCGCTCGGGCGCCCGCTCGATGATCGCGATGTTGTCACCGCCGCAGTAGCTGATGTGGCCGGTGTCGAGGCACAGGTTCACGAACTCGCTCGAGGTGCCGTCGAGGAAGCGGTACACGTTCTCCTCGGTGTCGACGTGGCTGTCGGCGTGCGGGTGGTACTGCGCCTTGACGCCGTACTGCTCGAACATGCGCTTACCGAGCTCGTTCATGCCCTCGGTCTTCTTGCGCCACTGGTCCGCCGTGAGGTCGCGGTCCTCGAGCACCGCGCCGGTGGAGGGGTCACGCCACATCTCGGGGATGACGACGACGTGCTTGCCGCCGGCGGCGGCGGTCAGCTTGGCGACGTCCTCGATCTGAGTCCACACCGCGTCCCACGCGTCGTCCTGGTGCAGGTGTTCGAACACCGTGCCCGCCGACAGCTTGAGACCCCGAGAGCCCAACTCCGACAGCAGCTTCTGCGGATCAGTGGGCAGGTAGCCGTACGGGCCCAGTTCGATCCACTCGTAGCCCGACGCCGACACCTCGTCGAGGAAGCGGCCGTACGGGGTCTGCTGAGGATCCTCGGGGAACCACACTCCCCAGGAGTCGGGGGCGGATCCGACGCGAATCGTGCTCATGTCTCGGGGGTTCCTCTCGAAGAATGTCCGGCGCTCGTGCTGTGGCACTAACGCGCTTAAGTAACGCGCTTAAGTTACTATGAGGTGGATCACGCTTCCGTGTCAAGCCCCGTCCCAGAGGAGTGCCGGTGTCCACGCCGCCCCGCAGCCGCAAGACGACGATGAGTGACGTCGCCGCTCTGGCGGGAGTGTCCCGGACCCTGGTGTCGTTCGTCCTCAGTGGCAAACCGGGTGCGAGTGACGACACTCGCGACCGTGTCCTCGCCGCTGCGCGCGAACTCGACTATCGACCCGACAACGCTGCGCGACTCCTCGCGCGCGGGCGGAGCAGGACGTTGGGGGTCGTGATCGACGTGCGACAGCCGTTCCAGGCCGATCTCGTGACCCACATCTATCCCGTGGCCGAGGCGGCCGGGTACGAGGTGTTGCTGTCCGCGAGTGCGCCCGGCCGGGACGAGACGAAGGCGATCGAGGCGCTGCTCAGCCATCGCTGCGAAGGCGTGATCCTGCTCGGTCCGTCGTCCTCACCCGAGTACGTCGCGCATCTCGAGGAGCGGGCCGTGGTGGTCATGATCGGACGGGCCCTGCCAGCCACCGACTTCGACATCGTGCGCAGCGCCGACGACCACGGAGTGCGTCAGGCGGTCGACCACCTCGTCGGTCTCGGGCACGTGGACATCCACCACGTCGACGGTGGTACCGACTCCGGTGCGACCGAGCGTCGCGCCGCCTTCCGTGCCGCGATGGACGAGCGCGGTCTTCCCGCCGTGGTGTGGCCGGGTGCGCACACCGAGGAGGCGGGCAGTGCCGCCGGAACGCGCATGGTCGCCGAGCGGCGGGTGCCCACCGCGGTGATGGCCGGCAACGATCTGTGCGCGGTGGGACTGATGGACGCGTTCCACCGTGCCGGAATCGCTGTGCCCGATGATGTCTCGGTAGTGGGATACGACGACAGCGAGCTGGCGCACCTCTCGCGCATCGATCTCACGACCGTCCGGCAGGACGCCGAGGGTCTGGCCGCGACGGCGGTGCGGTTCGCCATCGCCCGCCTCGAGGACGAGAGCCTCGCGCCCGCCGAGCTGGTGGTCGAGCCGTCACTCGTCGTGCGCGGGAGTACCGGGCCCGTGCGCACGGTCGCGCGTCAGACGGCCCGGCGCACCTGACGCCGTTCGCGAGCGGTCGACCCGACCCGGGGTTCGACTCGAGCAGATCGCACTGGCGCAGCGCACCCTCGTTTCGACGCGGCCCTCGTCGGTCACCCTCTCGGGATGCAGACGTTTCTCCCCGACCCCGGCTTCGCCCGCAGCGCACAGTTGCTCGACGACAAGCGGCTCGGGAAGCAACGCGTCGAGACCTTCCAGATCCTGCGCGCCCTGGTGTGGCCCTCCTACGGGTGGAAGAACCACCCGGCGGTGGTGATGTGGCGGGGATTCACCCCGGCGCTCGTGGCCTACGGGATCGCGACCTGCCGGGAGTGGGCGGCCCGCGGGCGGGCGGAGGCCCTGGAGGCACGGCTCCTCGACTACAGCGATGGGCGTGCGTGGACGTACGACGAGTTGCGCGACGACGGCCGACTGCCGCCCTGGCTCGGTGACGACTCGGTGCACGCGAGCCATCGTCACGCCCTGGCCGCGAAGGCGCCGCAGGCGTACCCGGCCGACTGGGCGGGGGAGACCGGGTACGTCTGGCCCGGATCCCTCTTCCCGCGCTGGCCCCTGACGGTCGGCGACACCACGCCCAGTGCCGTGGTGTCCTCGATGATCGAGATGGGCGCGCCCGCAGAGCTGTTCGACCCGGGTACGGAGGAGTGGTCCGCCCTGCGGGCCCTGCACCGTGGCCGATCCGCGCAGGTGCGGACGACGAACCACCGTCTGCTGACGGTCGCTGCAGCGCTGGTGCGGCCGGGCCGCACGGCTCTCCTGCTGGACACCGACCCGCTCGCTCCCGACCTCCCGCTGCCCAAACCGTCCGCCGAGCCGGGCGGCACGGTGTCGGCGTCCGTCGCGCGCGAGCCGACCCCCGAGGACGTCGAGGCGATGCGGGCCGAGGGCCGCGATCCCGGGCGTCTGCGCGTGTTCCGCCGTGGCGCGACCGTGCGCGATGCCGGGGAGTACGCGCTGGTGGTCACGTCCGGTGCCGCGGTGCCGCGCGAGCTCGCGGCTGTTCCGTCGCTCCGTCTGACGACGTGAGGACTAGCGCCCTCGCCACGCGGACCAGAGTTCGGAGTACCGGCCGCCGGCCTCCACCAGGTCCCGGTGCGGCCCCTGCTCGACGATGCGGCCGTGCTCGAGCACCACGACGCTGTCGGCGCTCGCCGCCTGGGTGAGGCGGTGGGCGACGACGATAGTCGTCCGTCCGCGAGTGGCGGCCCGGGCGGCCTCCTCGAGGTCGCGCGCGCCGGCGCTGCCGGCCTCGGCGGTGGCTTCGTCGAGGACGGCGACCGCCGGATCGGCCAGGACGATGCGGGCCAGTGCGATCTGTTGCGCGCGAGACGGAGTCAGCTCGACGCCGCCCTCGCCGACCACCGTGTCGAGACCGTCCTCGAGGGTGCTCACCCACGAGTGCGCGCCGACCGTCCGCAGCGCGTGTTCGACCGTCTCCCGATCCGCGTCCGGTGCCGCGAGCCGCAGATCGTCGATGAGCGGTCCGGCGAACACGTGCACCTCCTGGCTGACGATCGCGACGTGCCGGCGCAGTCGATCGGAGCCGATGTCGTCGAGCGACACCCCGCCCACCCGGACCGATCCGGAGTCCGCTCGCATCGAGCCCGCCACGAGCGCGGCGATGGTGGACTTGCCGGCGCCGGTCGAGCCGACCAGCGCCACCGTCGTGCCGTCGTCGATCCGCAGATCGATCCCGTGCAGGACGTCGTCGACCCCGTCGTAGGAGTGGCGGAGGTTCGTCACGACGACGGTGCCGTCGGCGGGCTCCGCCTCGGTCCCGGGGGAGCGGTCGTCGGGCAGATCGATGACGCCCACCAGTCGTGCGAGGGAGGCCCCGGCCGACTGGATGTCGTCGAACGAGTACAGCAGCATGCCGATCGGGTTGAAGAGCCGGTGGAACAGCAGTGCCGCCGCGGTGGTCTGACCGACGGTGACGGCGTCCTCGCGCACCAGCAGGAAGCCGACGGTGAGGATGACCGAGAGGCCGACGCACTCCGCCCGGTTGCTGCGCGAGCCGAACCGGGTGAAGAGACGGAAGACGGTGACGGCGATGTCGCGAGCCTTGCCGGACGATGCGTCGATGCGCGCGAGGTGCTCACCCTCCATGCCGTACGCCCGCACGGTGCGGGCCCCCTGCATGCTGCTGACCAGAGACTGGGCGCGCTCGCCCATCGCGACGCGCTCGGCGGCGTACATCGGGGCGGACCGCGGCAGATACCAGTGCAGGGCCATCACGTACATCGGGATCGCGACCATGCCCGCGAGTCCCAGACGCCAGTCGAGCCCGAGCATCGTGATCAGACTGAGCAGGACCAGCAGCACGGCGGCGAGGATGTTCGGCACCACTTCGCCGAGCGATTTCGCCATCACCGCGATGTCGTCCCCGACGCGGGAGAGCAGGTCTCCCTTGCCGACTCGCTCCAGTGTGCTCACCGGGAGGTGGAGTGCGCGACCGAGGACGCGCTCGCGCAGCGAGGCCAACATCTTCTCGCCGAGCAGACTGACGGTGTAGGCGCCGATCCCGGTGAAGACACCGCCCGCGACCGCCGCGGCGCCGATGACCGTCACGACACCGACGATCGTGGACGTCGGTGCGCCCTCGGTCACCCGATCGACGAGCATGCCGAAGACGTACACGGGAATCAGCGCCATCGCCGCCGCGACCACGCCGATGGCGACGGTGAGCGCGACCGATCCCCGCCGCGCACGGAGTTCGCCGCGAAGGAACGCCCAGCATCGCCGTCCACTCGCGATGGGCAGCAGTGCGGTCGGTTCGGTCATCGCAGAACCGCCTCTCGGTAGCGCTCGTCCGTCTCCGCCAACCCGTGGTGGGTGCCGACGGTCGCGACGCGCCCCTCGTCGAGCACGACGACGCGGTCGGTGACCGCGAGGAGCGCGGGGCTGGTGGTGATGAGCACCGTCGTCTGGGTGCGGGCGTCGCCGTCGTGACGCAGTCCCGCGATGCCGGTGGCGATGGCGTGTTCGGTCACCGCGTCGACGGCGGTGGTCGGATCGTGGAGGACGAGTACCGGTGGCTGCGCCGCGAGTGCGCGGGCGAGGGCGACTCGTTGACGTTGCCCACCGGACAGGCTGGCACCGCGGTCGGTCACCGGATGGTCGAGACCGCCGTCGTGCATGGCGACGATGTCGGTGACGGCGGAGGCGGTCACCGCGGCGTCGAGGTCGCTCCCGCGGTCCAGGGCGATGTTGGACCGCACCGTGCCGGCGAACAGATCCGACGTGTGCGGTTCCACCAGCACGGTGCGGCGGACCTCGGGGAGCGCGAGCTCGGTCACGTCGACGCCGCCGACCGTCAGCCGTCCGGTGACGTCGTCGGGCGACACCTGCCCGGAGAGGACGGCGGCCAATGCATCGGCGTCCTGCGGCCGGTAGGCGACGACGCCGACGATCTCGCCGCGCCCTAGATGCAGGTCGAGATGCGTCAAGGTCCCGTAGGACAGGTCGTCGAGTCCGACGGACGAGGTGTCGGGGGACCGCGTACCGGTGGAGGTGACCACCGGGTCGGCGCCGAGAACCAATGCCAACCGGTCCGCTGATCCGCGGATGACCGCGAGGAAGCCGGGAAGTCGGGAGAGCGAACTCAGCGGCTCGATGAGGAACTGCGCCAGTCCGACGACAGTGATCAACTCGGCGACGGAGATTCGGCCCTCGAGAGCAAGGAACCCGGCCGTGCCGGCCACGGCGGCGGACAGCAGCGCGCCCACCGTTGCCGAGACACCGAGATACACGCTGTTGCCACGGGCCAGACGCATCGTCGCGGCCAGTGCACGTCGGCTCGACTGGACGAACCGCCGGGACGCGACGTCCTCGGCGCCGATACCGCGGAGGGGCCGTACGCCGCTGACGAGATCGGTGGCGAGACCTGAGACGCGGGCCACCTCCGCCTGCTGATCGGTCGCGGCGCGGGTGAGGAACGGCGCACACAACTGGAGGAGAAGGAGAAGGACAGGCGTGCCGATGACGACAGCCAGCCCGAGCGGCACATCGATGACGAGAAGTGCCACCGCCGTGACGACGAGGGCGGTGACAGCGGCGGCGACCCGGGCGATGGCGTCGAGCGCCCACGAGGTCTTCTCGGCGTCCGAGGTGCTGACCGTCAACAGCTCGCCGGGGCCGAGATCGACCTGGACGCCGCGCGGGTCGAGCACGCGTCCCGCGACCTCCACGCGTAGCAGGTGTGCTTCCCGCTCGATCGCGACGACGATGATGCGGGCGCCGATGCGGTACGCGTAGGAGAGGACGACGAACAGGCCCGCCAGCCCCAGCAACGAGACGATCATCGCGGTGACGTCGCCGGTCTCGACCGCGCGGCCGATGATGAGACCGATGGCGACCGGCACCATCGTCTCGCAGAACTGGTGCACACAGAACAGGGCCGACGAACCGACGAGTCGCACACGGTGGCGCCGGGTGGTGCGGCGCAGGATGGCCCCGCCGGTCGACGGAGGTGCGTCATGCATTAGCCGACCCTAACCCACGTGGCCGACCGGTCGGGACGACGCGTACGCGTCAGTCGTGCTCGGGATTCCTGGTGCGACGGGCGGCGTCGCGCTGCTGCTGAGCGCGTTCCCGGCACCGACGCAGGAACTCCTCGTCGGACTCGGAGTTCGTCGCGACCGCGCGGCCGGGACGGACGTCGTATTCGGGGAAACGGGTCGCGCTCGGTCGGCGTCCCGCGTCGGGACCGCCCCAGATGCCGCCGCCGACGGGCCGGCCCGCCACGAGCCAGGCCACGGACCCGGCGAGAGGAAGGAACACGACGAGCAGGAGCCAGACCGTCTTCGGGAGGTGGCGGATGCCACCCTCGTCGGCCGTGATGACGTCGATGAGGCAGAAGATCCAGAGCACGGCGACGATCAGGCCGAGATAGGGCACGGGCGCGTCCTCACGTAGAGCGGTTCACGTCCCGATTCACGAACCGCATGGTCTGTTGACGCGCTCACCCTAGCGCCCGACGTCGCCCTCGTCACTCCGTACGAGCCGTCGCGGGGGTAGGTGGTTCCGAATGCCCTCTGTGAGCGCCCACCGACCGGGTTTCCCCCGGCGGTCCGACGGGCATGCACGGATGTATCGACGAAAGGACAAGTCGTGGTCGCGCAGAACGAGAACGAGCAGCCGCAGGATTTCGCACGCACCACGCGTGCGCACGCCGGTGAGGCCATCACCGACAGCCGCGCATGGCCGGGCTACTTCCTGATGGCGCTGGGCTTCGTCGCGCTCGGACTGGGCCTGACCGCAGCGGGCGGCGGCTTCGAGGGATGGGTGCTGGTCGCCGGCATCGCCTGCCCGGTTCTCCTGCTCGCCGGCCTCGCCGTGGTCCTGCTCGAGCGCAAGCGCGTCAAGGCGGCCGAGGGCAAGTCCCTCACCGATCCCGGTGGTCACTGACCACGATCACGTGACGGGTTCCGATGCGTCGGAACCCGTCGTCACCGTGCCGAGAACTCGCACGCAGTACTTCCGTGCGTGGTCCGAGCTGCACGGAGGGTACGACGTGCACTCGTCGGCACTGGTGCACGGCTGGCTGACCATCACGTACGTTCTGGCCCGCCCGCTCGCGCGGGCGCGCGTCGCCCCCACCGCGGTCACCGCTGTGGGGGTTCTCTTCGCTGTCCTGGCTCTCGCCGTCGCGGGTTCCGGTCCGTGGGGCGCCGGCGCGGCGGCACTGCTTCTCGTCCTGTCGGCGCTGGTGGACAGCCTCGACGGCGCCGTCGCACTGCTCCGCGGTCGATCGACGGCATTCGGCTACGTTGCCGACTCGGTGGCCGATCGACTCTCGGACATGCTCGTCTTCGCGGTTCTCCTCGTGCTGGGAGCGCCCGCACCCCTGGTGGTCGCGGTCGCGCTGCTCACCCTGTTGCACGAGACGGCGCGGGCACGCGCGGTGTCCGCGGGGATGGCGTCGATCGGAGTCGTGACGGTGTGGGAGCGCCCGTCCCGCGTGATCGCCGTCGTGGTGACTCTCCTGGGAGCCTCGGTGGTGGACACCGGTCCGCTGTTCGGCACCATCGGCGCCGCCGTGTCCCTGATCCTCGCCGTCGTCGGCTTCAGTCAGATCAGCGTGTCGATCCATCACGCTCTGAGTGCGCTTCCCGCTCCGCGACCCGGTCGCACTCGAGAGTGAACACCCAGCCGATCAGCACGATGATGTGCAGCAGGAACAGCCACAGCACCGTGGCGACGGCCGCTCCGACGGGTTCGAGGCCGCCGAACGGGCCCGACCAGTCGATGGGTATCGCGAGAAACAGCACGTAGCCCTGCAGGAATCCCGAGACGAAGGACGCGGTGGTCAGGGCACCGATCGCGACGGCCGTACGCGAGAGGGTGGTCGGCGCGACCACCCGGTACGTCCATCCGATGGGTACGGCGAGCACCAGCCAGACGGTGACGAATCCGAGCCAGACGCGGAACGCTCCCGCGCCGATGCCGCCGTTCACCGAGGCGAGTGCGTTGCCCACCACGAGAACGGGGATGGTGAGCAGCGGCGTGACGATCAGGACCGGGAGCGCCGACGCGCGACCGCGCCAGCCGACGAACGATTCGCGCACGGGCTCGTAGACGAGCAGGGCCCGTCGCATGCCCTCGCCGTAGAAGGTGGCGGGCAGGATCGCGACCAGGCCGCCCAGCCACCCTAGGTGGGTCCCGGCGTCGAACAGGGTCCGCACCGCACCCGGGGCGCCCGCTGCGCCCGGCAGCAGTCCGGCGATGGCGTCTCCGTACCCGACGACGGTCTCCTCACCCAGCAGCAGCGTGGTGAGGCGCAGACCCAACAGCAACATCGGCACGACGGCGATGCCGCCGTAGAACGTGATGCCCGCCGCCACCAGGGCCGTGTCGCGTGCCGCCAGCCGACGTCGCATTCCCGCCGCGACGGACGTTCGTTCACGCACGATGCGTCGAGTCGTGCGGACGCCCGTCATGGGGCATGTCTACCCGGTGGCCCGTGCGCTCAACCTGCACCGTTTCGTCCGGGCGGTGCGCGGGTAAGAACGCTGGGACCCGCACGACTTCCGTGGGTGACTTCCGGTCCCTCCACGAGCTGGACCTACGACAGAGAACTGGTGCCATCAGTGACACGACAGCCTTCCACCCCCTACCCCCCGGGTGTCAGTCTTCGACCCGACGGGAGCGCGAACGTCGCGGTCTACACCGAGACGGCCGAGTCGGTGACCGTCGTCACGTACGACGAGAACGGTACCGAACTGTCGTCGACGACACTGCCCGAGTACACCGGCCACGTGTTCCACGGCATCGTCGAGAACATGTCCGTCGGAACGCGATACGGATTCCGGGTCGACGGCCCGTGGGATCCGGCCGCCGGGTTGCGCCACAACGCCGCCAAGCTCCTCCTTGACCCCTACGCGAAAGCCGTTGCGGGGTCCGTGGAATGGGACGAAGCGGTGTTCTCCCACCATCACGACGAGCCCGAGACCCGCAACGACGCCGATTCCGCGCCCTTCATGCCGCGGTCCGTGGTCGTCGACGACTCGTTCGACTGGGGAGACGACGCCGCGCCGCGAATCCCGTTGTCCGAGTCCGTCGTCTACGAGGTGCACGTCAAGGGCTTCACCCAGCTCGACGAGAACGTGGACGAGGCCGTCCGCGGGACCTACGCGGGTCTCGCGCATCCGTCCGCCATCGAGCACCTGACACGGCTGGGCATCACCGCCGTCGAACTGCTGCCCACGCATCAGTTCGTCCAGGACTCGCACCTGCTCGAGGAGGGTCGCCGGAACTACTGGGGATACAACTCGATCGGCTTCCTCGCGCCGCACAACGAGTACAGCAGTGCGGGCGACACGGGTGGGCAGGTCACCGAGTTCAAGTCGATGGTCAAGGCGCTGCACGCGGCCGGCCTCGAGGTGATCCTCGACGTGGTCTACAACCACACCGCCGAGGGCAACCACCTCGGACCCACCCTGTCCCTCAAGGGAATCGACAACGCGTCCTACTACCGGCTGGTCCCCGAGGACCACAGCTCGTACTACGACACGACGGGAACGGGCAACAGCCTGAACGTCGGCCATCCCGCCGCACTCGCCCTCATCATGGACTCGTTGCGCTACTGGGTCACCGAGATGCACGTCGACGGCTTCCGCTTCGACCTCGCAAGCACCCTGACCCGTCAGGACGAGGACCTCGACCGACACAGCGCGTTCCTCGACATGGTGCATCAGGATCCGGTGCTCGCCCCGGTGAAGCTGATCGCCGAGCCGTGGGACACCGCCGGCTATCAGGTCGGCGGCTTCCCGGCGCGGTGGTCGGAGTGGAACGGTAAGTTCCGCGACGACGTCCGCGACTTCTGGCGCGGCGAGGAGGGTAGCCTTCCCGCTCTGGCGCAACGTATCTCGGGTAGCCCTGACGTCTACGAGAACGATCGCCGGCCCACCCTCGCGAGTGTCAACTTCATCACCGCGCACGACGGCTTCACTCTCGCCGACCTCACGATGTACGACGAGAAGCACAACGAGGAGAACGGCGAGGACAGCCAGGACGGCGAGTCCGACAACCGGTCGTGGGGATGCGGCGCGGAGGGTCCGACGGACGATGCGGACGTCAACGCGCTGCGCGATCGCCAGCGCCGCAACTTCCTCGGCACGCTGCTTCTCTCGGCCGGCGTTCCGATGCTCCTGGGAGGCGACGAACTCGCGCGCTCGCAGGGCGGCAACAACAACGCCTACTGCCAGGACAACGAGATCTCGTGGTTCGACTGGGCGGTCGCCGACGACGCACTCGTCGAGTTCACCACGGCGCTGATCACACTCCGCCGCGAGCATCCGGCGCTGCGTCCGGTGTGGTTCCGCCACGGCGAGGACGACACCACCACCGACACGAGCGGCGGTCGACCCGACACGATCGACTTCCAGCGTGCGGACGGCGTCGCGATGGGTGACGACGACTGGACCACCGGATCGAACAAGTCGATCGCCGTGCTGTTCAAGTCGTCGGCCGAGGACACCGTGTTCCTGTGGCTGATGAACGCCTCCGACACCCCGGTCGAGTTCACCCTGCCCGACGAGACGTGGTCACTCACGATCTCGAGCGACCCCGAGCAGCAGGTGGGCGAGGACCCGACGTCACTGCTGGTACGAGACAGGTCGTTCACGCTGCTGCAGGCTCAGTAGCCGGTCGCGGCACGGCAGATCCGACGCGGGCCCCGATCACCGATGTGGTGATCGGGGCCCGCCGTCGTCCACACCCAGCATCGCGGTGATCACCGCGGCGAGCCGGCGCTCGTCGACGTGCCGTGACAGGTCGTCCACCACCGTGAACGCTGCTTCGACGAGAACCGACGACTGTGCCCGCGAGCGTCCCGGCATCGTCGACGCGAGGAGGTGCACCCACTCTCCGCGCTCCTGGCGAGCCATCACGGTGAGCTCGCGTGCCGTCGCCGGACCGGTCGAGAGGCCGTGGCGCCGGAGTACCCGCAGTGCCGGCGCCCGCGTCGCGAGGGCCACGCGCCGCCGCGCCAGCCCGGCCAGCGCCTGGTGCGGCGTGTCCGACCGGGCGAGCACACGCGCCGTCTCGTCTGCCGCCCGGCGCGCGGCGCCGAGGCACACCTCGTCCAGCACCACGGTCTTGCCGCCGAACCAGCGGTAGGTGCTCGACGCCGCGATGCCCACCGAGGAGGCGATGGCCGCCATCGTCACGTCGGCGGGCTCGCTCTCGTCGAACAGCGCCGCGGCCGAGCGCAGGAGTGCGTCCCGTCGCCCGACGGGCGGGACGCCGTGCGGGAGTTCCGGATCGTCGACAGCGTCCGGCAGGTCCGCCGAGAGGACCGCGGCGCACGCGGAGTCGAGAACCTCGAGCACCGCGGCGGCGGGGACGGTGAGGCGGTGCGTTCCGATGCTGGAGAGGGTGGACAGCACCGCCCGAGTCGTGACGTCGGAGTCGCGAGAGGGCCGAAGGATCGGATCGGCACGACGTGCTGCCGCGGTGACGGCATCGAGAACCGTGGTCACCGAACCGATGTCGGGGTCGTGCAGATGCGGGCGGTCGCGGCGCAGCGTGCCGAGCGAGCGGCGCACGGTGAGGGCGCCGAGAGCGAGCGCGTGGTGATCGGCGGGAGCGCCCTCCCGAGCGATGCGCCGTTCGAGGCGTTCGACCGCGGTCAGATGCAGCGTGCGGAGCAGGTCGTACTTCGAGTCGAACCACCGATACACCGACGGCCCCGAGACGCCCGCGGCCGCCGCGACGTCGTCGATGCCGACGGCCGCGTAGCCGCGGGCGCCGAACAGATCCGCTGCCGCGTCGAGCAGTCGCCGCGGCCGTGGCGACCCACCGGTCACCGCGGTGTGGGCGCGCCGGGAGCCGCGGCGTGCAGTGCCACCTCGCCGGCCTTGACGACGAAGTGGACGCGACGGCCGGGCACGAGGTCGAGTTCGGTGGCCGCCGCGACGGTGACGTCGGCGTGCAGCGCGGGCAGACCCGCGGCCGCGGCGGACGTGATGCGGACCGACGAGCCGGTGGACTCCACGTGGCCGATCTGCACGGGCAGCACGTTGCGGGGGCTGCCCCGCGGTGGGTCGACGAAGACGGAGACGGCGGTGGGATGCAGCAGGGCCACCGCCGACGAGCCCGCGTCGAGAGGATCCGGGGCGCGGCCCTGCACGGCGACACCCGACGCGGTCGTGAGCGTGTCCGG
Organism: Rhodococcus sp. BP-241; assembly: GCF_019836145.1. NCBI lineage: Bacteria > Bacillati > Actinomycetota > Actinomycetes > Mycobacteriales > Nocardiaceae > Rhodococcus > Rhodococcus sp. BP-241. The sequence goes on from NZ_JABUEI010000010.1 coordinate 135,626, forward strand.
AGCGGTGATGGTGCCCTCGATCGAGTTCACTCCGACGAGGGCGGCCGCGAACCGGGTACGCGGAGCCGTCAGAACGTCGCGGACGGTGCCGTGTTCGACCACTCGTCCGGCGTCGACGACGGCCACCTCACCGGCGAGCGTCAGGGCGTCGACCCGGTCGTGGGTCACCAGCAGGGTGGTGCGCGAGGTCTCGGCGAGTACCTCGCGGAGCACGCGGCGCATGGCCGGTGCGGACTCGGCGTCGAGCGCCGCGAACGGCTCGTCGAGAAGGAGCACGTCGGGGTCGGCCGCGAGTGCGCGGGCGAGGGCGACGCGTTGGGCCTGTCCGCCGGACAGTGCGCGTGGCCGCCGATCGGCGAGGTCTGCCGCGTCGACGGCCTCGAGCCATCGGCGCGCGAGTCGCTCGGACTCGGCTCGTCCGGCACCTCGTGCGCGGGGCGCGAAGGCGACGTTCGCCAGCGCCGACAGGTGTGGGAACAGCAGCGCGTCCTGGGCGAGGAGAGCCACCCGTCGGCGATGCGGCGGGACGTCGATGCGCTGTGCGCTGTCGGTGAGGGTGCGCGCTCCGATGCGGACGACGCCGTCGTCGGGCCGGACGAGTCCGGCCACCATCGACAGCAGCGTCGACTTCCCGGCACCGTTGGGCCCGAGGATCGCCACCACACCGCCCGATGGCACCGTGAGCGTGAGGTCGGCGCCGCGTGCTCGATGACGGACGTCGAGGACGACCGAGGTGTCGGTGGGTGTCACAGCACGCCTGCCGGACGCCGACTGCGAGTGAGGATCACGATGACGACCGCGACGACGATGAGGACCAGCGAGAGGGCCACCGCCGCATCGGGATCCGTCTCGCGCTGGAGGTAGATCTCGAGCGGGAGGGTGCGGGTGACGCCCTGGAGCGACCCGGCGAACGTGAGGGTGGCGCCGAACTCGCCGAGCGCGCGGGCGAAGGAGAGCACCGCACCCGACGCCAGCCCGGGCAGGACCAGGGGAAGGGTGACCCGCAGCAGGACGGTGCCGGGTGAGGCTCCGAGGGTCGCGGCGACGACCTCGTACCGCGTGCCCGCCGTGCGCAGTGCGCCCTCGAGACTGATCACGAGGAAGGGGAGGGCGACGAACGTCTGCGCGAGGACCACCGCGGTGGTGGTGAAGGCGATGTCGATGCCCCACGCCCGCAGGTGTTCACCCAGCAGTCCCTGCCTGCCGAACGCGTAGAGCAGGGCGAGCCCACCCACCACCGGGGGCAGGACGAGGGGGAGCAGGACGAGTGCGCGCACGACGGCGACGATCCGCCCGGTCGACCGCGCGAGGACCAGGGCCATCGGCACCCCCAGCAGGATGCAGAGGACAGTGCTGGCGGCCGCCGTGCGCAGGCTGAGCAGCAGCGCGGCCCGGGACGACTCCGAGGTGACGAGCGGAACGAAGCGAGCCACGTCGACCGAGAGCAGCATCGCCACGAGAGGGAGCACGACGAGCGCCGTGCCGAGTCCGGCAGGCACGAGGATCCAGGCGGGCGGACGCACCGCGTCGCGGTGGCCGCGCGTCCCGCCCGCGAGGACGGAGATCACGGTGTCTCGACGATGACGGTGGTCGCCTTGACCACCGCGACGGCGACGCTGCCGGGTTCCAGTCCGAGTGTCCGCACCGATTCTGCGCTCATCAGCGACGTCACGGTGAACGCGCCGCACTGCATCTGTACCTCGGCCATCACCGTGTCGACGACCACCGAGGTGACGAGTCCGGCCAGACGGTTGCGCGCGGAGCTGACCGTGCCGCTCGGATCCGGCGGTGCGGCGGCGCGGGCCCGAGCGTGCGCCGCGAGCGAGGCGCCGTTCACGACGGTGCGTCCGGCCGAGTCCTTCGACGTCTCGACGACACCACTCTCGATCCACCGGCGGACGGTGTCGTCGCTGACACCGACCAGGGCGGCGGCGTCTCGGACACGCAGATCACTCATCGGGCCGCACGCCGGAACGAGACGGGGCGCGGCGCAGATGCGGACGACGTGGGACCGAGGGCGCGCATCCACGTGATGCTAGCGGCCGGGAACAGACTCGGAGGTGTCGGCGTTGCACAGCTCGACGGAGTCGGATCCATGCCCCGGGTACCACCCCTTTCGCCGCTACGAGCGGCCTTCTGCCGAGAGGCGCACGGCCGACTCCGTCCTCGATGCCGCCGAGTTCACGCTCGGCGGCATCGTGCTGTGCAGGGTCACTTGTGACGCACACCAACAGCACCCGCGATCAGTGAAACGGGACGCCCGGTCCGCATTCCCGCTGGCAGAGGCTCCGGACCGCTGATGAGGAGCCGGGTCGATGCTCGATCGGTACTCGACCGTGACCGTGTTCCCCAGCTCCGGAGTGGTGAGAAATCCCAGGTGGATGGCATCATGTGCGTGATAGCTGATGGTTCGGGCGCAGGTGAGTGGAGTCGAGAGAATGACGATGTCGTGGGGTAGGACCCGTCGTGGGCGCTCGACTCTGGTGGCCGCGATGACGGTGCTGGCACTCTCCGCGGCCGGGTGCACGGCGGGGGCGGGTCAGTCACCGACGGCGGCTCCCGCACCGATCGACTCCAACCCGCTGTCGGAGCTCATGAAGCCGAAGGTGTCGTTGCCGGCGCCCGACGCGTCCGTCGGATTCTCCCCGAGTGCTCCGGTCGCGGTGACCGTGGCGGACGGCACCCTGTCCGAGGTGACGCTCACCGACGACGCCGGCACCCCTGTCCCCGGAGCACTGTCCGAGGATCGGTCGTCCTGGACGAACAGCGAGGTGCTCGACTACAACGGCACCTACACGTTGCGTACGCGGGCCTACGGTCTGGGCGGTGAGGCGTCGTCCGTCTCGTCCTTCACCACCAGTTCGCCGGACAACGTCACCAAGCCGTACCTGCTGCCGTCCGAGAACGAGATCGTGGGCATCGGCCAACCGGTCGCCGTGCAGTTCGACGAGCCGATCCCCGACAAGATCGCCGCGCAGAACGCGATCACCGTCGTGACGGACCCGCCGGTCGAGGGTGCCTTCTACTGGGTCAACCAGAAAGAGGTGCGGTGGCGCCCGCAGAACTACTGGGCTCCCGGCACTCGCGTCACCGTGACGGTGGACGTCTTCGGTCGCGACCTCGGCGAGGGACTCTTCGGCCAGGAGAACGCGTCGTCGTCCTTCTCGATCGGTGACGCCGTCATCGCCACCGCGGACGACGCCACCAAGCAGGTGACGTTCTCCGTCAACGGAGTCGACGTCAAGACCATGCCGACGTCGATGGGCAAGGACAGCTCGCCCACCGACAACGGGGTCTACATCATCGGTGACAAGTTCGCGTCCATGGTCATGGACTCGTCGACTTACGGCGTCGCCGTGGACTCCGCGCAGGGCTACCGCACTCCGGTCGACTGGGCGACGCGAATGTCGTACAGCGGCATCTTCTTCCACTCGGCGCCGTGGTCCGTCGGATCACAGGGCTATTCGAACGTCAGCCATGGTTGCCTGAACCTGAGCCCGTCGAACGCGAAGTGGGTCTACGACAACACCAAGCGTGGTGACATCACCGTCGTGAAGAACACCGTGGGTGGAACACTGTCGGGTACCGACGGACTGGGCGACTGGAACATCCCGTGGGACGAGTGGAAAGCCGGCAACGCCCAGTCCGTCTGAGCCGCTAGACCTTCAGGCCCAGAGCGGTGAGGTAACCGACCGGGTCCACGGCCTCGCCGCCGCGTCGCACCTCGAAGTGCAGGTGCGGGCCGTTGGAGTCGCCGGTACTGCCGACCGCGCCGATGGCCTGACCGGGAGCGATGGTGTCACCCACGGCGACATCGATGCGACTCTGGTGTCCGTAGAGGACCTCCGTGTCGCCCTTCTGGATCTTCACCAGGTTGCCGTACCCGTCGCCCGCGTCACCGGCCTGCGTGACGGTGCCGCCGGTGACCGCGTAGATCGTGGTGCCCTGCGCGGCTCCGAGGTCGATGCCCTCGTGGTTCTGCCGTCCGCCGCCGGTCGGGTTGTTGCGCCCGCCGTAACCGGACGTGACCTCGAAGGTGCCGGGCGTCAAGGGGAGTCGTGATCCGCCGACGCCCAGCGGGGCCGCCTGGAAGGGCGACGTGGCGTCCGGCGCGGCGTCGGGAGTCACCGGGGTGAGGGTGACGTCGCCGAGAACGAGCCCCGCGACCTCCTGCACCAGCACGCCCGTCGCGTCGAAGACGGCGGCGAGGATCGCCGCCTGCTGCTTGGCGCTCAGCGGAACACCGGGAATCTGGAACGCGGGCAGAGCGGGGAGCGGCGGAAGCGCGGGTGCTGCTGCGGCCGTGGGTGTCCCGGCGAAGAGCAGAGCTCCGGTGGCCGCGACGCCCACCATGGCGGCTGATCCCCAGCGACCACGGCGGCGCACCGGTGACGGCGATGCGTCCACGGCGTCCTGTGATGCGGTGTTCGAGTGTGATGTTCGGTGCACGAGCTACCTCCGTATGCGCCCACGGGCGTCGCCATTCGGTCGGCGCCGACCCGGGGGAGGAGTCCCGTCGCTGCTGCGCTGTCCACGGCGGTACGGCCGTCGACGTCCCTCTGACCCGTACCGGTCTCACCGACCGGTACCGGACGAGCAGTCGCCCACGGCGCACCGCTCGGCGAAGTCGAATGCCCTTCCCTTGGCATTCACGTCCGTCGAGCGAACAACACGAGTAACACACGGCGCACCTTCCCCAAGAGCGCCACGGGTCACTCTACGGGACAGCAGTATCGCTCGGTAACACGAATGCTCAATTACACCAACGTAATTCGGTTGTGCCGGCCTACCTGCGAAAACACATACGTGTAATTCGGCGGTGGGGCCGTCCCGGTGCGGAGATCGGACCGTGTCCGGACTGGTACCTTGCGTTCGGGGGCGGGTTACTGCCGCGTGTGGCGCGACTGTGGGGGATGTTCTGTATGCGACGACAACGGGCGATGGCGGCTGCGCTGGCACTGGCACTGGTGGGGGGAGTGAGCCTGGTGCTCGCGCCCGTGGCGGCGGCCGAACCGTGTGGAGGACTTCCCGGTACCGGAATCGACGGAACAGGTTTTCCCGGTCAGCCACCTGCGGGACGGCAGGGTCCGGTGCCCGCCTACAACGGGCCGTCGACATCCACCGTGGGGTGGGTGACCGGTCAGGAGAGTGTGAACCGGACGTTCGATCGTTTCGGAATCTCGGGGACCGATCTCGGCATCAGTTGGGACAACGGAGCCGGTCAGACCCTCATGGCGTTCGGCGACACCTTCGGGAACTGCGCGGTCCCGGGCGGGCAGTGGCGGCACAATGTTCTGTTGCGCAGCAACGACACCGACCTGTCGGACGGCATCACGTTCGCCGACGGTGTGCCCGGTGACGTGAACTCCGGTGCGGTGGTGGCCGGGAACGATCCGCGATTCGCGACCCAACTGCTCTCGGCTCTCGGGCTCTCACCTGTCGAGTACACGATCGTTCCCACGTCGGCGATCGCCGTGAACGGCGTGCAGTATCTGCACTTCATGTCGGTCCGCGAGTGGAGCGGCTCGGTGTGGTCGACGAACTACGCGGGAATCGCGACGTCGCGCGACAACGGGCAGACGTGGTTCCCCGAGCCCGCCACCATCCGGTTCAACAGCGGCGTGACCGTCCCCGGTACGGAGCAGTTGGACGCCCGCTTCCAGCAGGCGGCGTTCGTCCGCGGCCAGGACGGGTTCGTGTACCAGTACGGGACACCGAACGGCCGTCTCGGTGCGGCCTACCTGGCCCGCGTCGCACCCGACGCGATGCTGGACCTCACCCGGTACGAGTACTGGAACGGTGGGTCCTGGACCTCCGACCTGGCCGCCGCCGCTCCTGTGGTCGGCCAGCCGGTCGGGGAGATGTCCGTCGCGTGGAATGCGTATCTCGGTCGCTACATCATGCTGTACGGCAACGACGTCGAGGGCCGCATCATGGCGCGGACCGCGTCGGCGCCCGAGGGGCCGTGGAGCGCTCCCACCGCGCTGGTGGTGAACAACGACATCGGCAACTACCCGGGCGGTGGCCTCTACGCGCCCTACATCCACCCGAGGTCGGCCGGTGACTCGCTGTACTTCACGGCGTCGCAGTACTCGTCCTACAACGTCATCCTCATGCGGACGGACCTCGACGCGCTGCCCCGCTGAGCCCCACGCACGACGAAGGCCCCCGACTCGCGAGTCGGGGGCCTTCGTGTTCGGGGTGGACGACGGGACTCGAACCCGCGACAGCCAGGATCACAACCTGGTGCTCTACCAACTGAACTACGCCCACCATTGCTGCACACCCTGCGGCGATGCAGCGCGTTCGATACTAGCGTGACCGATACGCGGGAAGCCAATCGGTTCCCTGTGTCACGCGTCGCCACCGGTCAGCGTCGTCACGACGGCGCCGATCTCCTCGGTGGTCGGTCCCGGAGCCGCCACGAAGGCCGTCTGCCGGTAGTACTTCAGCTCCCGGATCGACTCCTCGATGTCCGCGAGTGCCCGGTGCGCGAGGCCCTTGGGAGGCTGACCGAAGTAGATGCGTGGGTACCACCGGCGGCACAACTCCTTGATGGAGCTGACGTCGATCATCCGGTAGTGCAGGTAGTCGTTCAGTTCCGGCATGTCCCGCGCGATGAAGCCGCGGTCGGTGCCGATCGAGTTGCCGGCGAGCGGCGCGGTGCCGGCGGGAACGTGCTGCCGGATGTACTCGAGCACCTTCTCCTGCGCCTGCTCCATCGTGACCGTCGACGCGCGGACCTCCTCGGTGAGCCCCGACTTGGCGTGCATCTCGGTGACCACGTCCGGCATCGAGGCCAGTGCGTCGTCGTCGCAGTGGATCACGATGTCCACGCCGTCGCCGAGAACGTTGAGGTCGCTGTCGGTGACCAGGGCCGCGATCTCGATGAGCTTGTCCGAGCCCAGCTCGAGGCCCGTCATCTCGCAGTCGATCCACACCAGTTTGTCGTTCACGCACATCCTCGGTATCCGTCGTGTCCATCGGTACCGCTGCCACAGTAGACCCGCACGTGTCGGTACCGGCGATAGAGTTCAGCCCGTACCGCCGGCGACACGAGAACGGGAGCACGAGTGACGATGACGGAACCGACGGAGGGTGGCCGCGCGGCCGCGATCGCAGCGGGGTACGCCACGGAAGGTCCCGCCATCGAACTCGGCAGTGTGGTGCTGGACGGCGTCGCGGATCCGACCGCACGGGTCCGGTTACCGCTGAAGATGGTCAACCGTCACGGCCTCGTGGCCGGCGCCACGGGAACCGGCAAGACGAAGACCGTGCAGGTGATCGCCGAACAGCTCTCCGCGGCCGGTGTTCCGGTGGTGCTGGCCGACGTCAAGGGCGACCTCTCGGGACTGTCCGCTCCGGGCGCCGACTCGGACGGCCTGCGCGGCCGGGCCGGCGAGACCGGCGCGGACGGGTGGGCGCCCACGGGATTCCCGGTCGAGTTCCTCTCCCTCGGTACCGAGGGTGGCGCGGTGCCGGTACGCGCGACCATCACGGCGTTCGGCCCGATCCTGCTCAGCAAGGTGTTGCAGCTCAACGCGACTCAGGAGTCGACCCTCGGACTGATCTTCCACTGGGCGGACACGCAGGGGCTCGCGCTGCTCGATCTGAAGGATCTGCGTGCCGTCATCACGCACCTCACGAGCGACGAGGGCAAGGCCGACCTGAAGGGCATCGGCGGCGTCTCGTCGTCCACCGCCGGTGTCATCCTGCGGGCACTGGTGAACCTGGAGGCCGACGGCGGCGACACGTTCTTCGGTGAGCCGGAGATGCGGACGGAGGACCTGATCCGCACCGCACCGGACGGACGCGGCATCGTCACCCTCTTCGAACTCGGCGCTCTCGCAGCGCGTCCCGTCATGTTCTCCACGTTCCTGATGTGGGTGCTGGCCGATCTCTTCCAGACCCTGCCGGAGGAGGGGGACCTCGACGCACCGAAACTGGTGTTCGTGTTCGACGAGGCACATCTGCTCTTCGCCGACGCGTCGAAGGCCTTCCTCCAGCAGGTCGAGCAGACCGTGAAACTGATCCGCTCCAAGGGTGTCGGCATCTTCTTCTGCACGCAGCTGCCGTCGGACGTTCCCGGGCCGGTGCTCTCCCAGCTCGGCGCGCGGGTGCAGCACGCGCTGCGCGCCTTCACCCCGGACGACCAGAAGGCGCTGACCAAGACGGTACGGACGTATCCCAAGAGTGCGGACTACGACCTGGAGGAGGCACTCACCACCCTCGGGACCGTCGAGGCGATCGTCACGGTGCTGTCCGAGCGGGGCGCGCCGACTCCCGTGGCCTGGACCAGGATTCGTCCGCCGCAGTCGCTGATGGACACCATCGGAACGGACGCGATCACGGCCGCCGCGACCGCCAGTCCGTTGTACGCGACGTACGGCACCACCGTCGACGGCGAGTCCGCGTACGAGTTGCTGAACGCACGGATGGCCCCCGAACCGACGCCGCAGCAGCCGGAGTTCCCGCCGCTGCCGCAGACCTACGACCTGCCGCCGCTGCCCGCGCCGGAGCCGGAAGGGCCGTCGGCCGCAGAACGCATCATGGCCAACCCCGCCGTGAAGAGCTTCCTGCGGTCGGCAGCCAGTGCGGCCGGTCGCGAGATCTCACGGAGCATCTTCGGGACCGGACGCCGCCGTCGGAGGTAGAAGGTCAGGAACCGCCGAGCTTCTTGTAGAAGCTGCCGATGATCGGAGCGCTGATCGAGCGCGGACTGTACTGGCCCGCAACGGACATGCCCTTGCTGAGGATTCCGGGAACGATGCGCATCTTGTTCTTCTCGAGCCCGTCGAGAGACAGCCGTGCCGTGTACGCGCTGTCGATCCACAGGAAGTCCGGCACCAGCTTGTCGACGATGGAGGCGTCCGCGGGATCGGGCGTCTCGGTGCGGACCGGGCCAGGTGCGAGGAGCGTGCAGTGCACGCCGGTGCCGGCGAGCTCCGATCGCAACGACTCGGAGAACGTGTTCACGAACGCCTTGGTGGCGGCGTAGGTCGCATTGTTGGGGATGGCCATGTTGCCTGCGGCCGAGCCGGTGACGAGGATGCCGCCGGCGCCGCGCTCGATCATGCCGGGCAGGACCGCCAGCGTGAGATCGTGCACCGCAACAGCATTGAGCTGCACCTGGGCGCGCTCATAGGCGGGATCCAGCGCCGACACCGGACCGAAGGTGGCGATGCCGGCGTTGTTGCAGAGCACCGAGATGTCGCGGCCGGCCAGTTCGTCCGCCAGGGTCTGGCGTTGAACGGGATCGGACAGATCGTTCACGCGGACCTCGACGGTGACGCCGTGCGCGGCGGTCAGCTTCGCCGCCAACGCCTCGAGCAACTCGCCTCGACGGGCGACGACGATCAGCGAATGACCACGGGCAGCGAGTTCGGTGGCGAGTGCTTCTCCGATGCCGGACGACGCTCCGGTGACGACGGCACGGGACTCTGCGGTGGGTGCGGGGAGGCTCACGGTCACCGAGGCTAGCGTGACCCTTCGGAGCACGCGACGTCAGAGGGCGGCCGCGAGGCGGGTCCCTTGTTCGATCGCCCGCTTCGCGTCCACCTCCGCCGCCACGTCGGCGCCGCCGATGACGTCGACCACCGTTCCCGCAGCTGTGAGATCGTCCAGAAGATCGCGCACCGACTCCTGACCGGCGCACACGACAATCGTGTCGACCTCCAGTGCGCGTGTCCGTCCGTCGACGGTGATGTGAAGTCCGTCGTCGTCGATCCGGTCGTACCGCACCCCCGACAACTGCGTCACGTTCCTGTTTCGCAGGGCAGCGCGATGCACCCAGCCGCTGGTCTTGCCGAGTCGCGTCCCGATCCGTCCCGCCGTCCGCTGCAGCAGGTACACCTCGCGAGCCGCGGGGGGAGCGACGGCGGTGGCCACGGCACCCGCGGCCGCCGGATCGTCAGTGACTCCCCATTCCTGGCGCCACTCCGCGGTGTCCAGAGTCGAGGAGTGTTCCGTGGTGAGGAACTCGCAGACGTCGACACCGATGCCGCCGGCCCCGATGACGGCCACGCGCCTGCCGACGTCGCGGTGGCCGAGCACCGCCTCGGCGTACGTGACGACGCTGGGGTGATCGATGCCGGGAATGGACGGGATGCGCGGCACCACACCCGTGGCCAGGACGACGCGATCGAAGTGCACGAGGTCCGCGGCGCCGGCCGTCGTGCCGAGCCGAACGTCGACCGTCGCTGCGGCGAGTGCGTGGGTGAAGTAGCGGACCGTCTCGGCGAACTCCTCCTTGCCGGGGATGCGCTGCGCGATCGCGAACTGGCCGCCGATCTCGTCGCGCGCCTCGAAGAGGGTGACGCGATGACCACGCTGCCCCAGTGCGACCGCGGTGGCGAGTCCCGCCGGGCCGGCGCCGACGACGGCGACCGTTCTCGCGGAGCGAGTCGGGGACAGCACGAGTTCGGTCTCCCGCCCGGCCCGCGGATTGAGCAGGCAGGACGCCTTGCGGTGGACGAAGACGTGGTCGAGACAGGCCTGGTTGCAGGCGATGCACGTGTTGATCTCGTCCCGTCGGCCGTTCCTCGCCTTGAGCAGCCAGTCGGGATCCGCCAGCATCGGGCGGGCCAGCGACACCAGGTGCGCGCTGCCGTCGGCGAGCAGGCGTTCGGCGACCTCAGGCATGTTGATCCGGTTCGCCGCCGCCACCGGCACCGTCACCACCTCGGTGAGGCGGCGGGTGAAGTCGATGAACGCGGCCCTCGGTACGGACGTCACGATGGTGGGCACGCGCGACTCGTGCCAGCCGAAGTCGGAGTCGAACAGATCGATCCCGGCTCCTTCGAGTTCGGTGGAGAGTGCCACGATCTCGTCCCACGTCTGACCGTTCTCGACCAGATCGGCCAGCGAGATCCGGAACGAGAGCAGGAAGTCCGGTCCGACCGCTGCTCTGATGCGACGCACGATCTCCACCGGAAGGCGGCGCCGGTTCTCGGCGGACCCGCCCCATCGATCGGTGCGACGGTTCGTCCTCGGTGCGAGGAACTGGTTGAGGAAGTAGCCCTCGCCGCCCATGATCTCGACGCCGTCGTAGCCTGCGCGCTGCGCCAGGCGCGCGCACCGGACGTAGTGGCTGATCTGCCGTTCCACGCCCCGATCGGTGAGGCCGCGGGCGCGGAACGGGGTGATCGGCGACTTCCCACCCGACGCACTCACGGAGAGCGGATGGTAGGAGTAGCGGCCCGCGTGCAGGATCTGCAGCACGATCCGACCACCCTCGCGGTGCACGGCATCGGTCACGCGTCGGTGGCGACGGGCCTCGAGACGGTTGGTCAACTTGGCCGCGAACGGAAGCAGCCAGCCGGTGCGATTGGGGGAGTAGCCCCCGGTGACGACGAGTCCCACACCACCTCGGGCGCGCTCGGCGAAGTACGCGGCGAGCTTCTCTACGTCCTTCGCCCGATCCTCGAGTCCAGTGTGGATCGAGCCCATCATCACTCGGTTGGGCAACGTCGTACGACCGACCGTGATCGGCGACAGCAGAACAGGGAAGTCGGTCATCTCGGCACCCTATGCTGCGAGACATGGTGGTCGTGGGCGCGCCCGGTGTCGTGACGAAGAAGCAGGTGCTGGCGTGGGGTTTCTGGGACTGGGGCGGCGCCGCCTTCCAGGCCGTGATCCTCACGTTCGTGTTCTCGGTGTACCTGACCGACTCGGTGGGTGCCGATCTGCCCGGCGGAGTGTCCGCCACGTCGTGGTTGGGGTGGTCGCTCGGCATCGCCGGAGTTCTGGTCGCGGTCCTGGCTCCCGTCTCCGGTCAGCGCAGCGATGCCAGAGGTCGCCGCAAACGGCTCCTCTTCGTACTGTCGACCGCGACCGTCGTGTGCATGGCGGCACTGTTCTTCGTGAAGGACGACTACCACTACCTGTGGCTGGGCCTGATCCTGCTGTCCGTCGCCTCGGTGCTCTTCGAGGTGGCGCAGGTGCCCTACACCGCGATGCTGCGTCAGGTCTCGACGCCCGACAATCTGGGTCGGGTGTCCGGATTCGGCTGGGCGATGGGCTATTTCGGCGGCATCGTCCTGCTGCTGATGTGCTACTTCGGGTTCATCGCCGGCGACGGCGACGAGCGGGGCCTGCTGGGCATCACCACCGAGGACGGCCTCAACATCCGGCTCGTGGCGCTGCTCGCGGCGGTGTGGTTCCTCGTGTTCTCGCTTCCCGTGCTCTTCGCGGTTCCCGAACTCCCCGTCACCGACCCCGAGGCGGCGGCCGCGCGAGCCGGCTACCTCGAGTCGTACCGCGTGCTGTGGCGCGACGTGTCCGAGCTGTGGCGCACCGACCGCCGCACCGTGTGGTTCCTCGTCGCGAGCGCTCTGTTCCGTGACGGTCTGGCCGGGGTCTTCACCTTCGGAGCGGTGTTGGCCGTCACCGTGTACGGCATCTCCAGTGCCGACGTGCTGCTCTTCGGGGTCGCCGCCAACGTCGTCGCCGCACTCGGCGCCGTCGTCGCGGGGCGTGTCGACGACGTGCTGGGGCCCAAGCTCGTCATCGTCGTCTCGCTCGTGTCGATGATCGTCGCCGGGCTGGTCCTGCTCGCCGTCTCGGGTCCCCTGATGTTCTGGATCTTCGGACTGATCCTGTGCCTGTTCGTCGGACCCGCGCAGTCGGCGTCGCGCACCTTCCTGACCCGCATAGTCCCGCCCGGCCGGGAAGGCCAGATGTTCGGCCTCTACGCCACGACGGGACGCGCGGTCTCGTTCCTCGCTCCGAGCCTCTTCGGACTCTTCGTCTTCCTCTTCGACGCGGATCGGGCCGGCATCATCGGCATCGTGCTGGTGCTGGCGGCCGGGCTACTGGCCCTGCTCCGCGTCGCGGCACCCGAGGGTGATCGGGGGAGGGACGCGGCGGCGTGAAGGTCGACCACAAGAAGGAGATCGCGACGTACAGCGCTCGACTCGGGGTGTTCGACGTGGTCGAGGTGCCGCCCCTGCAGTACCTCACGGTCGACGGGGACGGTGATCCGAACACGACCGCCTGGACCGACGCGGTGTCGTCTCTGTATCCGCTCGCGTACGGCCTGAAGTTCCTCGGCAAGCGCGAACTCGGCAGAGACCACGTGGTGATGCCGCTCGAAGCGCTGTGGTGGGCGGACGACTGGGCGTCGTTCACCCGCGAGCGGGACCCGTCGCGATGGCGATGGACCGCGATGATCATGACTCCCGACTGGATCACGGCCGAGCATCTGGAGACCGTCCGCGAACAGAAGGCGGGCCCGCGGACAGGCGACGTGCGCCTGAGACGTCTCGACGAGGGGCTGTGCGTGCAGACGCTGCACGTCGGGTCCTACGACGACGAGGCGCCGGTGCTCGCGCACATGCACGACGTCGTCGTCCCGGCGCACTCGCTCCGGATGACGGGACGTCATCACGAGATCTATCTCGGCGACCCACGGCGTGTGGTGGCCGGCAAACTGAGAACGATTCTGCGACAACCGGTCACGCGCTAACGCGCGAGGATCTCGTCCGCCAGTCGGTCCGGATCGTCCTCGGGCACCCAGTGGCTGACACTCAACTCGACGAACTCGTACGGGCCGGTGACGTGCTGGGCACACCGCTCGGCGGCGGCGCGGCCGACCGCGGTGTCCTGGTTACCCCACACGTAGGTGGTCGGCACCTCGACGGACGGGAGATCCGCGAAGTCGCGCGTCATGGCGCGGTACCACTCCAGCGCGGCGGTGAGCGTCTCACGCCGGCCGACCACCGGAAGATGCTGCGAGACGATCGTCGGATCGGCGGCACCGGAGAACATGGCGATCAACCGGCGGGCGTCGTCCTCGAGCAGCAGATCCTCCGCCTTGCCGGGCCGGCGGAAGAGAGTCATGTACTCGCTGCGCTTCTTCTGGTCCTCGTCTTCGCGGATCGCCCATCCGAAGGCGGCCGGGTGCGGGACGGACACTGCGGTGAGGGTGCGCACGCGATCCGGATGCAGCGCCGCGACGTACCAGGCGACGATCGACCCCCAGTCGTGCCCCACGAGATCGACTGCCGCGAAGCCCAGTTCATCGAGCATTCCGATGACGTCGGCGACCAGCAGGTCGATGCGGTAAGCGTCGGTACCGGTCGGACGGGCACCGGGGGAGTACCCGCGCTGGTTCGGCACGACGACGTCGCGGCCCGCGTCCGCCATGCGGATCGCCACGTCGCGCCAACTCGCGGACGTCTCGGGAAAACCGTGCAGGAGAAGGGCCGGGCGGTCGCCGGGGGTTCCGTAGCGGTCCGCGTCGAAGGTCAGGTCACCGACTGAGATCTGCATGGGGAAAGGCTATCGGGTCCTCACGCTCCGAGGGCGGCTGCCGACGTCCGTGCGCCGCGGACGTTCCGAGGCTGCCACTGGCCCATTCCCAGCATGATCACGCGCAGCTGGGACAGCGCGCGTTCGACGATGTCGCGTTCGGCCGCGCCGGCGGGCGTCACCTCGACCAGGTCCACCACCGTCGCCAGCATCGTGTTGACGATGAGGTCGGCGACCATCTCGAGATCATCGCCGGGCCACGACGACAGGGCGGGGATCCGGGACAGGTCCTGAGTGAGCTCGTGCACGATCATTCGCAGCTCGGTCTCGATCGCGCGCCGGACCTCCACCACTCCGCCGGACCGCTCGCGGATGAGGAAGCGGAACTGGACGTCGTGTTCGCGGATCTCGCCCACCAGCAGTTCGAGCGACTCGCGCGCGTTGTCCGCGGACGGGTGACGACGGACGTCGCGCAGGATCTTGCGAAGGACGCGCATGCTGTCCTCGACGACCGCGACTCCGAGGTCCTCCATCGACGCGAAGTGGCGGTAGAACGCCGTCGGCACGATTCCTGCCGCGCGCGTGACCTCCCGCAGGCTCACGCTGGAGAAACTGCGGTCCGCGATGGCGTCCAGCGTTCCGTCCACGAGTGCCCGCCGGGTGCGTTCCTTGCGTTCGGCCCTGCTGGCCGTCGTGGAACCTACGGAATTCTCGGACATTCCCCGACATTAACCGACATCGGTGTATGGGTGTGCACTTCCGCCGCGCGAGAGCCTGGCGGGTCACTGCTGCTCACGGTACGTGTCCGTCGTCACATTGGCCTTGAAAGTTGCCGGTACGGGCTGTCACACTCGGTTCCAGTGAACGAGTGTGCACTGGAGAAGTGATCCGGTCACCGGCCCGTCATTCGAGGAGGACGACTTGAGCATCGCCACCACCCCCACATCGCGCGGCCGTCGCAGTTCGCTGCTGTCCAGGTTGCGGCCCCGGTTGCTCGAGACGCTGACGACGCCGCACGCGGTCGATCGGTACCTCGAACTCGTCGACCCCATGATGACTGTCGACGACATGCGCGCCGAGGTGGTGGCCGTCCGTCACCAGACTGCCGACACCGTCACGCTGACGCTGCGCCCCACGTGGCAGTGGAAGGGGTTCTCCGCCGGCCACTTCGTGCAGATCGGTGTCGTGGTCGACGGCGTCCGGCACACGCGTTGCTACTCCCCGGCAGGTACCGCCGGAACCGACGACGACACGATCGAGCTCACCGTCAAGGCTCAGCCCGACGGCATCGTGTCCAATTACCTGGTCGCCTCGGCGAAGCCCGGTCTCGTGGTCAATCTCGCGCCGGCCACGGGCACCTTCGAGCTCCCGAGCCCGCGGCCGGACCACGTTCTGCTGATCAGTGGTGGAAGCGGCATCACCCCGGTGATGTCGATGCTGCGCACGCTGGTGCACGAGGGGTACACCGGACGCGTGGCGTTCCTGCACTACGCCTACACGGAGAACGACGTCTGCTACCGCGCCGAACTCGACCGCATCGCGGCCGAGAACGACAACGTGGACGTTCTGTACGCGTACACCGATCAGCAGAACGGTGGTCATCTGCACGGATTCTTCGACACCGAGCATCTGAACGTCGCAGCACCCTGGCACGCCTCGGCGCAGACGTTCCTGTGCGGGCCGCCCGGGTTGATGAAGGGTGTCAGGTCGGTGTTCGACGAACTCGGACTCTCCGAGTCGTTGTTCTCGGAGGAGTTCGTCACCGCAGTTCCGGTCGTCGACGGGGATGCCTCGGGAACCGTGTCGTTCTCGGGTTCGTCCGTCGAGGCGGAGAACGACGGCGCCACCCTCCTGGAGCAGGCCGAGAATGCCGGGCTGACACCGGAATTCGGCTGCAGGATGGGAATCTGCTTCACCTGCACGGCAATCAAGAAGTCGGGATGCACCCGCAACGTCAAGACCGGTGAGCTCGACTCCGATCCGGACAACGAAATCCAGCTCTGCATCTCCGTCCCCGTGGGCGACGTCGACATCGACGTCTGACCCATCCACATACTCGAAGAGGAGGTCACCATGTTCGGACTCTCACTGTCCTTTCTCCCGTTCATCGGTTCCAGCTCGGCGCCCGACACCGCGACGTCCGGCGTCGACGTGATGGACGAGCCGGGAACCGACGGACCTGTCGTCCTGAGCTACGAAGCCGTGGAGGAACTCGGACGCAAGCTCGACGACCTGCGCGCCCGCACCGTCGCGGATCTGGGTCAGGAGGACCGCGACTACATCTTCAAGATCATCAAGGCGCAGCGCGGACTCGAGGTCGCCGGTCGCGGACTGATGTACTTCGGCTTCTTCCCGCCGGCCTGGATCGCCGCCGTCAGCGCCCTGAGCCTGTCGAAGATCCTCGACAACATGGAGATCGGTCACAACGTCATGCACGGCCAGTACGACTGGATGCGTGAGCCGGGCCTGAACTCCAAGGTCTTCGAGTGGGACAACACCTGCCCCGGTGACCAGTGGCGCCACTCGCACAACTACATGCACCACACGTACACCAACATCCTCGACATGGACCGCGACATCGGTTACGGCATCCTGCGGATGGACAGCGCGCAGAAGTGGAACCCGTACTACCTGGGCAACCCGATCTACGCGTTCCTGCTCATGACCTTCTTCGAGTGGGGCGTCATGATGCACGACCTGGAGGCCGAGAACGTCATCCAGGGCAAGCGCAAGTGGCACGACGTCAAGCCCCTGCTCGAGGGCTGGTGGAAGAAGGCCGGACGACAGGTCCTCAAGGACTACATCGTCTTCCCCGCGCTGACCGGGCCGATGTTCGTTCCGACGCTGGTGGGCAACTTCACCGCCAACATCGTCCGCAACGTGTGGGCCTACTCGATCATCTTCTGCGGCCACTTCCCGACGGGCGTGCAGACGTTCACCGTCGAGGAGACCGCGCAGGAGACCCGCGGCCAGTGGTACGTGCGTCAGATGCTCGGCTCCGCGAACATCGAGGGTGGGGACCTGTTCCACATCATGTCCGGCAACCTCTCGCACCAGATCGAGCACCACCTTTTCCCCGACCTGCCCGCGCACCGCTACCCGCAGATCGCACCCGAGGTCAAGGCGCTCTGTGAGGAGTACGGCCTTCCGTACAACACTGGTGGCTTCTTCCATCAGATCGGTACTGTGTGGGGCAAGATCTTCCGACTCGCCCTTCCCGACCGTTTCACCGGTGTGGACAAGGTGACCGGTGTGATCATCGAGCGCGAAAAAGCTGCAGCCTGAGAGGTAGTGCCATGGTCGGCAAGTTCGAACGCAACAAGGACACCGTGCAGGAACTGACCGAGTCCGCGGCGACCCACGTCGGACGCATCGCGGTCATCATCGCCACGGCAGTCCGCGACGTCACCCGCGAGATCGGTGACCTCGTCACCGACGGCATCGAGATGAGGGAAGCGTCGCGCCGGGCACAGTCCGACACGCGCACCTTCGAGGTGATCGAGGGGGACTTCGAGGAGTCGTCCAGACGGTCGAACGGTCGCTGACCCGGAGCCTCACGACGGCGCCGCACCCATGACGGGTGCGGCGCCGTTGTCGTGTGGGCCGGGCTGGGACTCGCGCACCGCGGTTCGTCTCACGCACTGCCCATCGGGGGAGCACCACGCGAACTGCGCCGCGGGGTATGTGCGCCCGGCATGGGTGCGCACGGCGGCGGGGTCGGTCACACTGTCCCGATGAAGGTGACGGACGAGGAGCGGCGCAAGATCCTGGTGCACCGGCATGCCGTGGGTCTGGGGTCGTCGCTGACGCCCGAGGGCGTGGTCCAGCGCATCGTCGCGCTCCACGCCACGGATGCGGCGAGCGTGTCGTTGCAGGTTCTGGCGCGATCGACCACCGCGACCCTGGACGACGTGCGCGACGCTCTGTACACCCGCCGCTCGCTGGTGCGGGTCATGGCGATGCGCCGCACCCTCTTCGTCATCGACAAGCAGTTCATGCCCGTCGTGCAGTCCGGTTCGAGCGCCGGGGTGGCCAGAACCCTGAGAACGCGTCTGGCGAAGCAACTCTCGACCCTGCCCACCGACCCGGTGATCGATGACGTGCCGGCGTTCCTCGACCATCTCGAGTCGGGTGTCGATGCGGCACTGGCTGCGTCGGGCACCGCGACGGGAGCCGAGTTGTCCACCGCCGTACCGGAACTGCGCACCGCGTTCCTCCCGACCACGGACAAGAAGTACGACGTCCGTCGCTACGTGACGTCGTCGCTGCTGACGTTGCTGTCGGCGGAGGGGCGCATCGTGCGCGTGGAACCGCGGGGAAACTGGACCTCGCGCCACCACACGTGGGCACCGGTGAGCGCGTGGTGGCCCGACGGTGTGCCGCCGATCGAGGAGGCGGATGCGCGAGTTCGCCTGGCGCGCACCTGGCTGGAGGCGTTCGGTCCGGCGACTCCCGAGGACCTCCAGTGGTGGACCGGATGGAACAAGGGTCACACCGTCAAAGCCCTCGCCGCTCTCGACGTCGAGGAGGTCGAGCTGTCGTCGGGTGGGGGAATCATGCTGCGCAGCGGCGACATCAGCGGTGCCGACGGGGGTGTGGCGCTGCTGCCCGCGCTGGATCCGACGCCGATGGGGTGGAAGGATCGGCGATGGTTCCTGCCGGACGAGTACCGACCGGATCTGTTCGACACGTTCGGCAACGTCGGCCCCACGGTGTGGTCG
The DNA here is from genome assembly GCF_019836145.1 of Rhodococcus sp. BP-241. Taxonomy (NCBI): domain Bacteria; kingdom Bacillati; phylum Actinomycetota; class Actinomycetes; order Mycobacteriales; family Nocardiaceae; genus Rhodococcus; species Rhodococcus sp. BP-241. Next base: position 154,597 of record NZ_JABUEI010000010.1, read on the forward strand.
AACGGCCGGGTGGTCGGCGGTTGGGCCGTATGCGGCGCCGGTGAGGTGGTGTTCCGGTTGTTCGAGAAGGCCGACGAGGAGCAGGTCGCGGCGGAGGCTGCACGTCTCGAGACCCATCTCGACGGCGCGTCCATCACCCCGACCTTTCCGACTCCGCTCGAGAAGGCGCTGCGGACAGGATCAGGGAACTAGGCCTGCACGCCGGGCGGCGTGCGCGGCTTCGTGTCTGGTCGACGCGTCGAGCTTGGCCATGATCGACTTCATGTAGCTCTTGACTGTGGACACGGTGAGGCCGAGCTCCTCGGCGATGGCGATGTTCGACCGGCCCAGCGCCACCAGCGACAACACGTCCCGTTCGCGGGCCGTCACGTGCGGAGCGGACGGTGTCGGTGCGGCGGGTTCCAGGAAGGCGCGCATCGAGTCGAGCACGGACGTGAGCTCGGGTGCGTCCGACCGTGCCGCGACTGCCCGCAGCCGCGTGTACGTCTGACGGACGTCCTCGCGCAGCCGGTCGGCATCGCGCCGCGCCTCGTCGACGGCGAGGTCCTGGCCCAGAACCCCCGCTTCGAGGGTCAGCACGTCGAGCACGCGATCCCCGATGTGCCCGGCCGTGTGCATCGCGCCGTAGAGCACGCCGACGGCTGTCCGCCCGACGACGACGGGGGCGGCGATCATGGCGCGCAGGCCCTCGGCGGAGATGATGGCGTCATATCGGTGGCTGATCTTCGGAGTCCGCATGTAGTCGTCGAGCGCGACGGTGCGATTGACCTGCAACACCTTGCCGCCGAGACCGTGACCTGCCTCGAGTTCGACACCGTCGAGCGCCCCGACGGACTGCCCGGCGAAATGGCGCAGTGTCAATCGCCGTCCCGCGGTCATGACTCCGCCGAAAGCGAGCGTGACGCCCGAACCGGCGCGCAACCGGTCCACGGCGGCGTCGAAATGTGTGTCGATCATGTTCTCCGTCTTCCTACCCTCTTCGGAGGGTATCGGGCCGCGAGTGTTCCGCGCCACACTCTCACCATGACGACCTTGACCGACGATGTCGCACGCCTGCTGGCGACCTACGGATCCGCCGACGCCGACCTCGCCGCCCTGCTGTGCGACGACCACGACCCGGCGGCGATCGCGTTCACCTTCATCGAAGGCGATCTCACGGCGCGCGACCTCACCTACGGCGAGCTGCACGAGCTGTCGGCGCGATTCGCGACGGGCCTCGCCGAGATGGGCGTCGGCCGGGGTGACCGCGTGGGAGTGTTGATGAGCAAGCGGCTCGAACTGGTCGTCGCCCTGCTCGGGCTCTGGCGACTCGGCGCGGTGCACGTCCCGCTGTTCACCGCCTTCGCTACTCCGGCGATCGCGATGCGCGTCGAGGCCGCGCAGGCGCGCGTCGTCATCACCGAGACCGACCAGCGCGAGAAGCTCTACTCGATCGAGGGCATCACGGTGATCGAGACGGGGGAGGGCTTCGACGCTCTGGTTCGTGAGCACGAGCCGATGGCGGCCTCGGTGGCCGTGGGCGGCGACGGTGTGATGATCCAGCTCTTCACCAGCGGCACGACGGGGAAGCCGAAGGGCGTGCCGGTGCCTGTGTCGGCGCTGGCGTCGTTCGTTGCCTACATGACCTACGGCCTGGACGTGTCCGAGGACGACGTCTTCTGGAACGCCGCCGACCCCGGCTGGGCCTACGGGCTCTACTACGCCATTCTCGGCCCGATGGCGATGGGCCGTCGCAGTCTGATGCTGCATGCCGGCTTCACCCCCGCGCTCACGGTCGCGGTGATGCAGAAGTTCGAGGTCACCAACTTCGCGGCGGCGCCGACGGTGTACCGGAGCCTGAGCAAGGACCCGTCGGTCGGTGGCATCACGTTGCGACGGGCGTCGTCGGCGGGGGAGCCGCTGACGCCGGACGTTCTGGTGTGGTCGGAGTCGGCGCTCGGCGTGCCGGTGCGTGATCACTATGGCCAGACCGAGCACGGAATGGTCATCGTCAACGCCTGGCACGACGCGGTGCGTGAGCCGCTGATCCCGGGGTCGATGGGAAAGCCGTTGCCGGGCTTCACCGCCGGAGTCGTCGAGGATCAGATCGGCTTCGAGGTGGCGGGCAGCCCGCTGATGTGGTTCACCGGATACGTCGACGCTCCCGACAAGACAGCCGAACGGTTCACCGACGACGGGTCCTGGTACCTGACGGGCGATGCCGGACGCATCGAGAACGGCTCCTACTTCTTCTCCGCGCGTAACGACGACGTCATCATCATGGCCGGCTACCGGATCGGGCCCTTCGACGTCGAAAGCGTTCTCGTGGAACACCCGTCGGTCATGGATGTGGCGGTGGTGGGCCAACCCGACGACATCCGCGGAGAGGTGATCGAGGCGTACGTCGTTCTGGCGGAGGGCGTCTCGGGTACCGCCGAGTTGGAGTCCGAGCTGCAGCAGCTGGTGAAGTCCAACTTCGCCGCGCACGCCTACCCGCGCACGGTGCACTTCGTCGACGCACTGCCCAAGACGCCCAGCGGCAAGGTGCAGCGCTTCCTGCTGCGCCGGAGCCGTCAGCCGGGCAGCAGCGCTCGGAACTCGGGGCAGTAGGCGCCGATCGCGGTACCGACGATGGCGCCCGCGGCGCTCTCGTCCCATTTGCCGCGGCTGCCCGTCGTGACGGCGTCCACCTCGGCGATCACCGGCTGCCCCTGCTGCAGTTCGGCGCAGATGCCGCGTCCGAGAATCTTCATCGTCTCCGGGTCGGTGTACTCGATGGCGCCACTGTCCAACCCTGCGATGAAGAGGTCGTCCGCGGCGACGGCGTCGGGCCCCGTCGGCACGGAGGGACCGGCCACCGACGGCGTGCTGGGCGCCTCGGACGTCGAGGTCGCCGGAGCCGGGTCGTCGGCCGGGGGTGTCGCCGGGTCACCGCCGCACCCCGCCACGCTCAGAGTCGCGAGGAGGAGAAGGGTAGCGGTGCGGCGGGTCACCGGTGCGACGTTACCGCTCTCGTGGTGATCCAATGACCGCGTGAAGCGCACCCACGACCGCCGCCGCGATGCCCACGTGGCGCTGGGTCTCGCCGCTGTGGCGGGCTTCGTCGACGCCGTCGGCTTCCTCGCTCTCGGCGGCTTCTTCGTCTCCTTCATGACGGGCAACACCACTCGGGCGGCCGTCGAACTCACTGCGGGACATCTCGGTGCGGCGTCCGTCGGGCTCGTGGTGATCGTGTCGTTCGTGGGCGGGGTCGTCACCGGGTCGCTCGTCGGCGACCTCGCCGGCCGGCGTCGTAAGACCGTCGTCCTCCTGCTCGTCGCGGTACTGCTGGCGGCGGCCGGCGTCGTGCACCTCGGCGGCGGCGCGACCCTGGTGTCCGCTCTGATCGTGGCGGCAGCGATGGGCGCCGAGAACGCGGTGTTCGAGCGGGACGGCGGCATCAGCCTCACGTACATGACCGGGACGCTCGTGACCATGGCACGCACGATCGCCGCTCGGATCCAGGGGCGCAGCTCGGAATCCTGGGTCCGCCCGCTGTTGATGTGGGCGGCGCTCGCGGGCGGAGCGATTCTCGGCGCCGCGGCCTTCGCGATCGTCGGACTCGGCGCACCCGTGGTGGCGCTGATCGCGGTGCTCGTGGCTGCCGTCGTCGTCTTCTCGATGGGCGAATGAGCGCCGTGGTGCGCCTACGCGAATCGCTTTCAAGACAAAACACCCCGTTGACCGGGCTGTGTCGGGAGGTGGACCTGCTACTTGCAGGCGCACCGCACCGCGGAGAACCGCAGGTCAAGGTAGAGAAACACAACTACCGACCTCAACGTCGGCTGTCCGAGCCTGAGCTGGACCAGCTCGTTGCGGAGTACATGTCTGGCAAGACAGCACCGCAAGTCGCCGAGTTGTTCGGGATCCATCGGCAGACTGTCGCCCGGCTGCTCGCGAGCAGGGGAGTGGCGACTCGTTCGCGAGCTCGCATCGACGCAAAGCTGCTCGCTGAGCTGACGTGGCACTACGAGCGAGGGAAATCCACCGTGGAGCTGGGCCGGCAGTGCGGCCTCGCGGCCAGCAGCGTCGGCAAAGCCCTGAAGAAGTCGGGTGTAACGCTGCGGCCACCCAAGTTCAACCGGTGGACAACCCGAGATGAGGAGACGTAGTCAGGCAGCTCTGTCCTGGGCGTCGTTGTTCTTGCGGTCCTCTTTCTGGATCTCGATCGCCAGTGTGACGATTGCTCGTGCCAGTTGGCGCAGGTCAGGATCGGGCCTGATGACTGATCGAACAGCCAAGGCCCTGCCGCGGCACCTATGGACAGCGCGGCGGTACAAGTATCGCCTTTGCCTTGAAGTCAGCCTCTCGACACGTCAGACCAGCCCTCCGACCGTAGACACAGCGGCTACCTAGGGGGAAGTCCGCAATCGGTAGGTCTAGACGGTCTGACCGCACCGGCAGAAGACCTAAGCCCTGTCTTCGCACGCCAACTCGGCCACGCTTGATGCACAGATAACTCCTGCTCAGACGTTCGCTCTAACGCACGCGCGCACTGATTGCGGGTGGCGCGACACTGTGGTAAGCCCTACCACGTATCGAGGACGCGCACGTGTAATGGTCAGGGACGTTGTGGACGGCGTGGCGACAACAGATAGGTGAGGACCTCCGGTATCGGTGTGGTTACCACAACTGCACCGACAACCGAGAGGTCCTCGTGTCCCACGCTAACGCCTCCCTCACCCCGAA
>NZ_JABUEI010000011.1:0-126230 GCF_019836145.1 Rhodococcus sp. BP-241
AACGCCCGGACCCATTCCGAACCCGGAAGCTAAGCCCTCCAGCGCCGATGGTACTGCACCCGACAGGGTGTGGGAGAGTAGGACACCGCCGAACAACCCTTCCCAGAAAGCCCCCCGACCACCGGTCCGGGGGCTTTCTGCATTCCCGGGTCATGCACCGCCAGAAGGTCTTTCGCCGTGCCCCCGCCGGCCGGCATGGTGCTACCGGGAGGCGCCCACTGCCTTCACGGCAGCTCCGACCACCTTCTCGACGCCGTCGACATCCGGCACACCCGCGCCGTGCTCGTCCGCCTGGAGGTCCTCGAGGGTGTCGAACTGCGACTGCAGCAGAGACGGGGGCATGAAGTGCTTCCTGCGCGACATGCGGTCGAGAAGCGTGTCGTAGTCCGCTTGCAGATGGACGAAGAACAGATCCGGGTAGCCCCCGCGCAGCCAGTCCCGGTACCGCCGCGTCAGGGCGGAACAGGCCGTCACCGACGTTCCACCCTCGCCTGCCACTCGTCCGATCTCACCTGCCACCGCGGCGAGCCACGGTCGACGGTCGTCGTCGTTCAGCGGGTGGCCTGCAGACATCTTGTCGATGTTCGCCTTGGGATGAAAAGTGTCGCCCTCGATGAAGGTGCTCCCCAGTGTCGTCGCCAGTGCGCTGCCGACGGTCGTCTTCCCGGTCCCCGACACACCCATCACGACGATGTGTCTCGGAATGCCGTCGGCGTGGTCCGTCACGTCAGAACACCACCCAGAGCAGTGAGGCGAGCGCGAAGACCGCGAGTCCCAATGTCGTTTCCATGACCGTCCAAGTCTTCAGAGTCGTCTTCTCGTCCATGCCGAAGAATCGGCTGACGAGCCAGAAACCCGAGTCGTTCACGTGCGAGAGCACGGTGGCTCCCGCAGCGATCGCGAACACGAGCAGTGCGATGTCGAAGTTACCCAACCCGAGCTCGACCACCTGAGCCGAGACCAGGCCGGCAGTGGTCGTCAGCGCGACCGTCGCACTGCCCTGCGCGACGCGGAGAGCCGCCGCGATGAGGAACGCCTGCACGATCAACGAGAACCCGAGATCCGACAGCGACTCCGTCAGAGACGCACCGATGCCGCTGGCGCGAAGAACTCCGCCGAACATTCCGCCGGCGCCCGTGATGAGGATGATCGCGCACACCGGGCCCAGGGCGTCGTCCATGAGCGACGTGGCCTTGGAGACGGAGAACCGTCCGGGTGCCAGGACCACGAGTGACAGGAGCACCGTCAGCAGCAGAGCGACGGGTGTCTGCCCCAGGAGAATGAGTGCGTCCGCCCATCCGGCGTCCTCCGAGACGATTCCGGCGGTCTGCAGCGTCGAGACACCGGTGTTCAGGCAGATGAGTATCAGCGGGAACAGGAGCAGTCCGAGGACGGCCAGGAAGCGCGGTGGCGCGACGGCAGGAGCGTCGGGGTCGTCGGCGGCATCGGCGAACAGCGCGGCCGGGCTGGTGACGAACCGGCGACCCAGGCGCGTACCGACCAGGTAGGAACCGAGGAACCACGCGATGATCGCGACCGGGAGCCCGACGACGAGAGTGACGCCGATGTCTCCGCCCATGAGGTCCGCCGCTGCCACGGGTCCCGGGTGCGGCGGCACGATCGCATGCATGGCCGCGAAGGCGCCGGCTGTCGGCAGCGCGTAGAGCAGGACGGATCCGCCGAAGCGCCGCGCCACCGAGAAGATGATCGGCAGGAAGATGACGAGACCGGCGTCGAAGAAGATTGGGAACCCGAAGATCAAGGCGGCGACGCCGAGCGCGAAGGGAGCGCGCTTTTCACCGAAGCGCGCGATGAGGGTGTCCGCGAGAACCTGGGCCCCACCGGTCTTCTCGAGGAGTCGGCCGAGCATCACGCCCAGCGCGACGAGCAACGCGACGTTGCCGAGTGTCCCTCCGAAGCCCGAGAGGAGCGTGTCGGGTACGTCCGCGAGCGGGATGCCTGCGGCGACCGCCGTCACCATGCTGACCAGAACGAGCGACAGGAAGGCGTGGAGCTTCACCCTCATGATGAGGAAGAGCAGGACGGCCACGGCGATGGCCGCGACCGACAGCAGGTAGGCCGTTCCGTGTACCGGTTCCATGATGTCCACGCCGAGTCACCCTTTCGCGTGCCGAGATGTGTCCCGACACTAACGGCGCGACTCGCACGCACGGCGTTGCACGCGCCTCACCGTGTCCGAATCGTCACGTCCGGCGGGGTGTCATCGAGCGCGTGCCACGCGGCCCTCGTCCCACACCGGTTCACCCGACTCGTACACCCGACCGTCCGCCCCGAAGACGAGGAACCGGTCGAAACTCCGAGCGAACCATCGGTCGTGCGTCACCGTGACCACGGTTCCGTCGAACGCGACGATCGCGTCCTGCAGGGAGTCGGCCGACTCGAGGTCGAGGTTGTCGGTGGGTTCGTCGAGGAGAAGCATCGTGGCGCCGGACAGCTCCAACAGCAGGATCTGTAACCGTGCCTGCTGACCACCGGAGAGGTCGTCGTACCTCTGCTCCGCCTGGCGGGAGAGCCCGTAGCGGTCCAGTGCGCGGGACGCGGCCTCCCGTCCCATCCCGTCACGGTGCGAGGTCCCGCGGTGCAGGATGTCCAGCAATGTGTTGCCCTCGAGATCGGGACGGGTGTGGGTCTGAGCGAACAGTCCCGGGCGGACCCGCGCACCGAGAGTGGCTGTGCCCGTGTGCGGTACGGGTGCCAGGTCGAGTTCGCCGACGGGGAGGTGCTCGAGGTCGGGATCGGTTCCGCCGGCAGCGAGCAGCCGCAGGAAGTGCGATTTGCCGGACCCGTTGGAGCCCAGTACGGCCACGCGGTCGCCGTACCAGATCTCCGTGTCGAAGGGCTGCATGAGTCCGGTCAACTCGAGTGACGTGCACACGAGTGCACGCTTCGCGGTCCGTCCTCCCGTGAGCCGCACAGCGACGTTCTGTCGGAGCGGCACCGCCTCGGGTGGGCCCGCCTCCTCGAACTTCGCGAGCCTCGTCCGGGCCGCCTGATAGCGCGAGGCCACACCGTCGTTGAACTTCGCCTTCTCGCGCAACCGCAGTACGAGCGCCTGCAGTTTCACCCGCTCCTCGTCCCACCGCGCCTTCAACTCGTCGAGTCGCGCGTTCCGCCTCTCGCGTGCCTCGGTGTAGGTGGAGAAGCCGCCTCCGTGCACCCACGCCGAGGCGCCGTTGATGCCCGGCTCCAGTGTCACGATGCGAGTTGCGGCCGTGGACAACAACTCTCGGTCGTGGCTGATGAACAGTACCGACTTGTCCGACGCGGCGATGGTGCGCTCGAGCCACCGCTTGCCCGGCACGTCGAGGTAGTTGTCGGGCTCGTCGAGCAGCAGCAGCTGATCGTTGCCCGCGAACAGTGCCTCGAGCACGAGCCTCTTCTGCTCGCCGCCACTGAGCGTGGACGCGGCCCGCCATTTCGCGCGTTCGAACGAGGTGCCCATCGCGGCCATGGTGACCTCGTCCCAGAACGGCTCGAGGTCGTACCCACCGATGTCGCCCCAGTCGGACAGCGCCTGTGCGTAGGCCATCTGGGTCGCTTCGTCGTCGTGCTCGATCATCGCGTTCCCGGAGTCGTCCAGTCGCCGGGCGGCCGTACGGACGGGCTCGGCGCACACGGACAGCAGGAGGTCACGCACCGTCGACTCGTCGCGCACCTGGCCGACGAACTGCCGCATCACCCCGAGCGTTCCGGAGCGCGTCACGCTCCCCTCGTCCGGCGACACGTCACCGGCGACGATGCGGGTGATGGTGGTCTTGCCGGTCCCGTTGGGTCCGATCAGTGCGGTCTTGGCGCCGTCACCGACCCGGAAGGACACGCCGTCCAGCAATTGGCGGCCGTCGGGCAGGAAGTAGTCGACGTCGGACAGTTCGAGATGGGACACAGGACGTCAGACTACGGCCGGTCGATCGCGTCCTCCACGCCATATTCGTGCGTCGCTGGAGACGTCGCGGAACCCCGTCGGGCAAACTTGACCGATGCAGCCCACACAGCGACCCGTCACTCCCGGCGAGACCGGACGGCCGCGGCTCGTCGCATCGGACGTCGACGGAACGCTCATCGACCACCACGAGCGCGTGACGGCTCGAACGAAGGCCGCGGTGCACGCCGTCGTGGCGGCCGGGGACACCTTCGTGCTGTCGACGGGTCGACCGCCGAGGTGGATCGGGCCCATCGTCGAGCAGCTGGGTCACGCGCCCATGGCCGTGTGCGCCAACGGTGCCGTGATCTACGACAGCGAGAACGACGTGGTCGTGTCGGCGCGGACGTTGAGCGTGACCGATCTGGCCGAGCTGGCCGCTCTTGCGGAGTCCCTCATCGCCGGGTGCGGCCTCGCGGTGGAGCGGGTCGGCCGCAGCGCGCACGACGCGGCGACGCCGCAGTTCGTGAGCTCCCCCGGCTACGAGCACGCGTGGCTCAACCCCGACAACACCGAGACGTCCTCGGAGGAGGTGCTGTCCGCCCCCGCCGTGAAATTGTTGATCCGGCAGTCGTCGATGACGAGCGGGGACATGGCGGCCGCGCTGACGTCCCATGTGGAGCACCTCGCCGACGTGACCTTCTCGACCGACAACGGGCTGATCGAACTGAGTCCGCCCGGAGTGTCGAAGGCGTCGGGACTGCTGGAGATCGCGCGCACTCTCGGCATCGACGCGTCCGAGATGATCGCCTTCGGAGACATGCCGAACGACGTGCCGATGCTGACGATGGTCGGCCACGGCGTCGCGATGGGCAATGCGCACCCTGCTGCGATCGCCGCGGCCGACGAGGTCACCACGAGCAACGCGGACGACGGCGTCGCCCGCGTGCTCGAACGGTGGTGGAGTTAGAGGAGAACGATCAGCCGACGGGCGCTGCCTCGGGAGCCGGGGCAGCCTCGGGGGCCGGTGCGGGAGCGTCCACCGGCGCGCCGGCGTTCATCTCCGCGGTGTACGTGTCGGTGAAGGTCTTCACGACCGTCGTCACGATGCCCGTGATCTCGTCGAACGAGAGCGACCCGTTCTCGAAGTCGGACTGCCATCCGTTCGGGATGCGGTACTCGTCGGACGTCGGCAGTCCGAGAGATCCGGACTCCGAGCCCATGGCGACGAACTGCTTGAAGATCTGGCCGAGCACCGAGACCACCTGGCCGGTGGGCGTCGTGTAGATCGATCCGTTGGCGAAGTCCGCGCGGGTCTGTCCCTCGGGTGCGGGGAGCAGTCCGGTCAGGGCGGCGCCGAGTCGACCCGACTCACCGCCCTCGGCGACCCACTTCTGCACGATCGGGTTCTGGACGCCCATCGCGAGGAGTTCGGACACGAGCCCGGTCAGCGTGTTGCCGGGTGCCGGTGACGACGCGTCGACACTCGGGGGAGCGGCGACGGGCGGCGCCACCAGGCCCTCGTCGGTCGAGGTCCCGGTACCGGGCTCCGCCGGTGTCGGGGTGCCGGTCCCGTTCAGGTTGGCTGCCGCGATGGACCGGATGTCGTCCATACGTGCGTAGGCGGCGTCGCCCGGGCACTCGGTGTTGCCGACGTCGCGGTGCGCGAAGATCACCGGGAGATCGATCGAGCGGCCCTGCTGGACGAACGTGTACTGCGTGCCCTCGGACGTCATCGTGGTGGTCCCCTTCGGGTCCAGGCCGGCCTTGCCGAGACGCCACCCGAGGAACTTGCCGGCAGCGTCGAGCGACTCCTGCGTCGGCTGTTCCGAGCTGTAGTCGCCCATCAGCGCGATGCCCATGGTGTTCTCGTTGAAGCCGCCCGCGTGCGCGCCCTCGACGTTGCGATCGAGGCCACCTGCGCGGCCCTCGAACACCTGGCCGTATTTGTCCACCAGCACGTTGTAACCGATGTCGCACCAGCCGAGGGTCTGCGCGTGGTACGCGTAGATCGCCCGGACGATGCCCGCGGACTCGTCCTTGCTGTAGTTGTTGCTGCCCGCGGTGTGGTGCACCGTGGCGCCGCCGAGAGAGTCGTCGTACGTGGGAGAACCGCAGCGCTTCGACTCGTCCGCTCCCCACTGGGCGCGGGTGATCACGGCGGGTCCGGAGCCGTCGACGGGGGTCGCGATGTCACTCAGCGTGCTGTCGGCCGCCGAGGTGCCGGGCGTGATGAGCACGGCGGTCGCGTCCGCGAGGGCGTTCGCGATCGGCTGGGCCCGCAGCGGGCGGGACGACGACGCCGGGACGTAGCCGAGCTCGGGTGCCGGCGCGACGGGATCGGCCGCGTCGGGAGCGGGAGCCGCCTCGGGTGCCGGTGCCGCCTCGGGAGCGGGTGCCGGCGGCTCGACCGGGAAGGCCGGGTCGGCGGGGTTCAGCACGGCGCCGGCCGGGACGGTGGGGCTCAGCAGGAACTGGACGCGCTTGGTCAGGCCCACGTAGATGGGCTCCGTGCCGTTGGCGACGGCGGGCACGTCCGAATCGGTGCGACCGGTGTCGATGGACTGCGTCTCGTTCCACGGACCCCAGGAACCGTCGTCGAGCTGGGCACGCACACGGGCCACCGCAGAGCCGAGCTGGTCGGCCGTCAGCGCGACCATGCTGAAGGGGGTGTCCTGGGACACCTCCTTGACCACGGCGCCGTCCTGCGAGCCGTCCACCTCGGACGGCGCGGGGGCTGCCGGATCGGTGGGCGACGCGGCGGGCACCTCGGGAACCGTGAGTCCGGGGATGGACGGGATCTCGAAGGAGTCGGGCAGCGACAGATCGCGCAGCGACCCCAGGTCGATGTCCGGCAGATCCAGCCCGGTGAGTTCCTTCACGGGTATGACGATGTCGGGTGCGTTCGCGAGCGCCAGCTTGGCGATCTGCGTGGGAACGACGGTGGTCGTGTCGTTGGCCGCGCGCACTCCGGTGGTGCTGTCCCCGACGGCGTAGACCACGACAGGACTCGTGACCGCGAGTGCGGCGACGACACCCAGAATCAGTGACGGCTTCGGTCGACGGTGCAAGACGATTTCTCCCCTGGTAGACGTTGCCCCGCGATCACCGTCACATGTGACGGATGTGACTCATGTGATAGATGATGCGCAACAAGCGCCACACTAGCCACAGAAACACCAACCATCAACCTCAAGTAGAGGGTTCGGCCAGGTGTTCGAACGATTCGCCCGTCGGGAGGGTCGACGTGCGGGTTGCGGGACGACTACACAGCGTCGGATACCCTGGTCACCCGTGACTGATACTTCGCGAGGACGGTACGACCTGATCGTCGTGGGGTCCGGTTTCTACGGCCTCACGATCGCCGAGCGGAGTGCCGCGGAACTGGGAAAACGAGTGCTCGTGCTCGACCGGCGCTCCCACATCGGAGGCAATGCCTACTCCGAACCCGAGCCCGGTACCGGCATCGAGATCCACAAGTACGGCGCCCACCTCTTCCACACGTCGAACGAGAAGGTGTGGGAGTACGTCACTCGCTTCACCGAGTTCACGGGCTACCAGCACCGCGTGTTCGCCCTGCACAAGGGCCAGGCGTACCAGTTCCCGATGGGCCTGGGCCTGGTGTCCCAGTTCTTCGGCCGCTACTTCACTCCCGCCGAGGCGCGCGCGCTCATCGAGGAGCAGTCCAGCGAGATCTCGGTCGAGGATGCCGCGAATCTCGAGGAGAAGGCCATCGCGCTGATCGGCCGCCCGCTGTACGAGGCGTTCGTCCGCGACTACACCGCCAAGCAGTGGCAGACCGATCCCAAGGATCTGCCCGCGGGCAACATCGCGCGGCTCCCGGTCCGTTACACCTTCGACAACCGCTACTTCAACGACACCCACGAGGGTCTGCCCGTCGACGGCTACACCGCGTGGCTCGAGAACATGGCGAAGAGCGACCTCATCGAGGTCCGGCTGGACACGGACTGGTTCGACGTCCGTGACGAACTCCGGGCCGAGAGCCCGGACGCGCCGATCGTCTACACGGGACCGCTGGACCGATACTTCGACTACTCCGAGGGCGAACTGGGTTGGCGCACACTCGACTTCGAGACCGAGGTGCTCGACACCGGTGACTTCCAGGGCACCCCGGTGATGAACTACAACGATGCGGACGTGCCCTACACGCGCATCCACGAGTTCCGGCACTTCCATCCCGAGCGCGACTACCCCGCGGACAAGACGGTCATCATGCGCGAGTACTCCCGGTTCGCGGAGTCGGGAGACGAGCCGTACTACCCCATCAACACTCCCGACGACCGCGCGAAGCTGGCGGCCTACCGGGCCCGCGCCAAGCAGGAGACGGCCGAGAACTCCGTCCTGTTCGGCGGCCGACTGGGCACCTACCAGTACCTCGACATGCACATGGCCATCGCCAGTGCGCTCACCACGTTCGAGAACACGTTGCGCCCCCACCTCGAATCCGGTGCTCCACTGGGTGATTCGGCGTGAGCGAGGACCAGTTGCTGGGGCGGTCGCTGCTCCAACGCATCCTGCTCCCGCGCGCCGGTGAGCCGCTCGACGTCCGCACCCTGTACACGGACGAGGCCCGCACCAACCCGCGCCGCGCGCATTCGCTCTCTCGCACCTCGGTGTCCATCGGATCCGAGTCGGAGGTCTCCTTCGGCACGTACTTCAACGCGTTCCCGGCGAGCTACTGGCGACGGTGGAGCACGCTGGATTCCGTCGTCCTGCGGGTCGAGCTGATCGGCCACTGCCGCGTCGACGTCTACCGCTCGAAGGCGGACGGGTCCCGGATCCACGTCCAGGGCGGCGACACCGACGACGCGACGACGGTCGACGGCGACGTCACGACTCTCGAGTTCGTCGTCGAGCTCGGTCCCTTCGAGGACGGCGGATGGATCTGGTTCGACGTCACCACGGACACCGACGTCGAGGTGCGGTCCGCCGGGTGGTTCGCACCCGTCGACGCGCCCGGACGCGCGTCCGTGGCCATCGGCATCCCCACGTTCGACCGGCCGACGGACTGCGTGAAGGCGCTGACGGCGATCGCGTCCGATCCACTGGTCATGGCCGTCGTCGACGCCGTCATCGTGCCCGACCAGGGCACCCGCAAGGTGCGCGACGAGCCCGGATTCGACGATGCCGCGGCCGCGTTCGGTGATCTCCTCAGCATCCACGACCAGGCCAACCTCGGTGGATCCGGCGGATACAGCCGGATCATGTACGAGGCACTCGAGAACACCGACGCCGAGCACATCCTCTTCATGGACGACGACATCGAGATCGAGCCCGACTCGATCCTGCGGGCGCTCGCCATGGCCCGCTTCGCGAAGGTGCCGACACTCGTCGGTGGCCAGATGCTCAACCTGCAGGCACGAAGTCACCTGCACGTGATGGGCGAGAAGATCGACACCGGCATCTTCATGTGGGGTGGCGCCCAGAACGTCGAGTACGACCACGACTTCGCCGAGAAGCCGCTCCGCGAGTCGACACTGCTGCACCGCCGGATCGACGTCGACTACAACGGCTGGTGGATGTGCCTCATCCCGCGGGTGGTCGCCGAGACGATCGGTCAGCCGCTGCCGCTGTTCATCAAGTGGGACGACGCCGAGTACGGACTGCGAGCCCGCGAGGCCGGGTTCCCCACGGTGACTCTGCCGGGGGCCGCGATCTGGCACATGGCGTGGAGCGACAAGGACGACGCCATCGACTGGCAGGCGTACTTCCACCTGCGCAACCGCCTCGTGGTGGCGGCGTTGCACTCCCCGGGTTCCGCCCGCGGCCTCGTGGTGAACACCGTCAAGGCCACGATGAAGCATCTGCTGTGCCTCGAGTACTCCACGGTCGCGATCCAGAACATGGCGATCCGCGACTTCCTCGCCGGCCCCGAGCACATCATGGACATCCTGCCGACGGCGCTCGCCGAGGTGCACCGGGTACGCAGGCAGTACCCCGACGCCGTGGTCGTCCCGTCGTCGACGTTGCTCCCGCCGGCCAGCGGCGCGGACGTTCCCGCCGTCGCCGAGCCGGTCGGCGCCGTGGCCAAGGTGTCCCGGCTGGCGAAGGGCCTGATCCACAACGCCCGAGGTGCGCAGCGGCAGCACCACGACCGTCCCCAGCTCAACGTGCCGACGCTCGATGCGCGCTGGTACCTGCTCTCGCAGGTCGACGGTGTCACCGTCACCACCGCCGACGGACGCGGCGTCGTGTACCGCAAGCGGGATCCGAAGATCGCCTCCGCGCTGCTCGGAGAGGCGCTCTCGCTGCGCCGCGAGCTGGCGTCGCGCTTCCCCGAGCTGTCCGACCGGTACCGTCGCGCCGTGCCCGAACTCACCAGCAAGGAGCGTTGGGAACGTGTCTTCTCCTATCCGAACTGACAACCTGGTTCGAACCGACCTGCGGGTCCTCACCGCGGTGCAGGGCAGCGTCGGATCACTGCCGGGCGCCGTGCGTGTCGCTCGGGGGATGTCGCACTTCGGTGAGCACGCCCTCGGGTGGATCGCCATCGGCGGTGTCGGTGCCGTGGTCGACTCGGCGCGGCGCGAGCAGTGGGCGTCGGTCGCGGTCGGTGCCGTCGGTGCGCACGCGGCGTCGATCGTCGTCAAGCGCATCTCGCGGCGTCGGCGCCCGACCCATCCGTCCGTGCGCGTCGGCGTCTCCACGCCCAGCCGGTTCAGCTTCCCGTCGTCGCACGCGACGTCCACCACGGCCGCGGCGCTCCTGATCGGCCGCGCGAGCGGTCTGCCCGTGGCACCGGTGCTGGTGCCCGCGATGCTGGTGTCGCGCCTGGTGCTCGGTGTTCACTACCCTTCCGACGTACTCGTGGGCTCCGCGCTCGGCGCGCTGTCCGCGGCGGCGACGGTGCGAGCCGAGAAGAACGCGGCGGTCCGATTCGGCCTGACCGGCGGAGACGCAGCGGCCACGACAGCAGGAGCAGCATGAGCGAGGAACCCGCCGTCGTCGGCGCGCCCCCGAAGAACCTGGCCACGGGCATCGTCAAGGCTGTGCGCCCGCGCCAGTGGGTCAAGAACGTGCTGGTCCTGGCGGCGCCCCTGGCTGCCGGCTCGGTCACCGAGAGCTCGGTGCTCCTGCCGGTGGCGCTCGCGTTCCTCGTCTTCTGCATGGCCGCGTCGGGCATCTATCTGGTCAACGACGCGATGGACGTCGAGGCGGACCGGGCGCACCCCACCAAGCGATTCCGTCCCATAGCGGCGGGTGTCCTCCCGGTCAACCTGGCCTTCGCGATGGCGGTGGTGCTGCTCGGCGGCGCGATCGGGCTCTCGTTCCTGGCCAACTGGAACCTCGCCGTGGTCATGGGCGTCTACATCGCGGTCCAGCTCGCGTACTGCTTCGGCCTGAAGCACCAGGCGGTGCTCGACATCTGCATCGTCTCGTCCGGCTTCCTGCTGCGCGCGATCGCGGGCGGCGTGGCGGCCGACATCCCGCTGTCGCAGTGGTTCCTGCTGATCATGGCCTTCGGATCGCTGTTCATGGCAGCCGGCAAGCGGTACGCCGAACTGCAGCTCGCCGAACGCACCGGCGCCAAGATCCGCAAGTCGCTGGAGAACTACACCACCACCTACCTGCGGTTCGTGTGGACGCTCAGCGCCACGGCCGTCGTCATCTGCTACGGACTGTGGGCCTTCGACCAGGACGCGAAGAACGGCAGTTCCCTCTTCGCCATCTCGATGGTTCCCTTCACTGTCGCTATCCTGCGGTACGCAGTGGACGTGGACGGTGGCGAAGCGGGCGAGCCCGAGGAGATCGCACTCGGGGACCGGGTGCTCCAGATGCTCGCCATCGTGTGGATCGGAGTGGTGGGTGTCGCTGTCTACCTCGCATGAGGAACTGACAGAACGTACCGGCGACGAGCAGTCGCGGGCCGAGGACCGGGTGGGAACGCCCGGGTGGGCCCGAGCGACCGGCGTCGCCGGTATCGCCGTGGTCGCGGTGCTGACCTTCTGGGGCGCCTGGGACCGCCGTTGGATCGCGGACGACGGACTGATCGTGCTGCGCACGGTCCGCAACCTCCTGGCCGGCAACGGGCCGGTGTTCAACGCGGGCGAGCGCGTCGAGACCAACACGAGCGCCGCCTGGACCTATGTCGTGTACGCCTTCTCGTGGCTCAGCGGTGTCCGCCTCGAGTACGTGGTGCTGACCATCGCCCTCGTGCTGACGACGGCGGCCGTCACGGTCGCGATGATCGGCACGGCACGCCTGTACGCCGGGCGCGCGGTGCTCGCGCTCCCCGCAGGAGCGCTCGTCTACATCGCCGTACCGCCGGCACGCGACTTCGCGACGTCCGGCCTCGAGTCGTGCCTGGTCATCTTCTGGATCGCGGTCCTGTGGTGGCTGATGCTCCGGTGGGCGGACCGGCGGGTGGAGAACCCGTCGACGGCACTCGTGCTCGTCATCGCGTTCTGGGGCGGACTGTCGCCCCTCGTCCGCCCGGAACTCGTCATCGTCGGCGGCCTCGCGCTCCTCATGCTCGTCGTCGCGACGTCGGGATGGATCCGCCGCGGCGCCATCGTCGTGGTCGCCGGTCTGCTCCCGGTGGGCTACCAGATCTGGCGCATGGGCTACTACGCGCTGCCGTACCCGAACACTGCGGTGTCGAAGGACGCCGGCGGCGCCAAGTGGGCGCAGGGTTCGACGTATCTGTGGAACCTCGTGGGGCCCTACGCCCTGTGGGTGCCCGCGGTGCTGGTCGTCGTGGCCGCGGCACTGGCCGCCACCCGGATCGGGCCCGGTGCGGCTCGCCGTGGCGAGGCGCCGAGCGGTCTCGCCGGACTGGTCTCGCGGATCCGGACGCCGAGCGCCGTGGTGGTCTTCGCGCTCGTGTCGGGTCTGATCTCCACGGTGTACGCGGTGCGAGTTGGCGGCGACTTCATGCACGGCCGCACTCTGCTCCCCGCGCTGTTCCTGCTGCTGCTCCCGGTCGCCGTCGTGCCGATCCCGCTGCGGCGCGGAATCGTGGCGCTGGTGTCGTGCGTCGCGCTGTGGCTCGGCGTGGTCGTCTGGGCGGTCTTCGCGGCCACCACCACAGGCATGCCGCAGGGCACGACGGTCGGGCGTAGCGGCATCGTCGACGAGCGGGCCTTCTACTCCGAGAACACCGGCCACCGCCATCCGATCCTGGCCAGCGACTACCTGGACTACCCGCGCATGCGGGCAATGGTGCAGACCATCGAGAACACGCCGGACGGCGGTCTGTTGCTGCCGTCCGCGCAGTTCACCTACTGGGACGTGGTGCCGCCGCCCCTGCCGATTCCCGAGGGCGGCGACGAGCACGTCGTCTACTTCCTCAACTTGGGAATGACCAGCATGAACGTGGGGCTCGACGTCCGGGTGCTGGATCAGATGGGCCTGGCGTATCCGTTGGCGGCGCACACGGAACGGCTCGACAACGGCCGCATCGGACACGACAAGAACCTGTACACGGACTGGGTGGTCGCGGACACCGGAATGGTGGACGTGCATCCCTTCCTGCCGTTCTATCTGGACGAGGAATGGGTGGAGCAGGCGCAGGTCGCGTTGACCTGTCCGGAGACGCAGGAACTGCTGACGTCCTACCGTTCGGAGCTCACGCGGGCCCGATTCGTGCAGAACTTCAAGCACTCGTTGGATCTCGCGGGGTACCGATTCGACCGGGTGCCGAAGTACGAAATACAACGGTGTAATTTAGAGATGCCCCCGGAGCGGCCCGCATCGTGACGATGTGCGGCAAGTGAGATCCGCGTCACAGTGAGATCACCGGGTCATGGCGTTTCGGTGTCGTGAGTATTCCGATTTCGACGTCCCGGCTGGATTCCGGCATCTCGTTTGTGTAACGCTGTCTCCGTCGGCGGAGATATGTGTAGATGATGTGCGTCGACGTGCAGGATCGCCCGCGGGGCGATCGTGCGCGGAAGACGAGACCGATGGTTCAGGTTCCGAGGTCTTCCTCGGAGCGTGACCGGATATCGATCGACGAAGCGGTGCGGCCGTCCGGCTGCACGGAACTGTGAGAGGCCGAATGTATGCGTGACGGGTCCGTTACCGATGTCGCTGGTGACGACAGCGCTCTGCCGCGTAAGGCTTCACGCCTGCGCACCCCCCGAGTGGGCCGACGTATGCGTCAGGCCCTCGTCTCCGTCGTGATGGCCGCCGCCATCCCTCTCGGCCTCGCGGTCGTGGGCACCGGAGCCACTGCCAACGCCGAGATCCGTGCCGGATTCGACGTCTGGTCCGACTCGTCCATGGGTCCGATCAAGAGTCGCGTCTGGCGCGCCGCCGACGGCAACACGTCGAAGGTCGTGTACCTCCTCGACGGTCTCCGCGCGACGCCGGACATCAGCGGATGGGAGCACGAGACCAATGCGGGCTCGTTCCTCTCGGACAACAACATCAACGTCGTCCAGCCGGTCGGCGGTGAGTCCAGCTTCTACACCGACTGGTACGCACCGTCGAACTTCAACGGCCAGCAGATCACGTACAAGTGGGAGACGTTCCTGACGCAGGACCTCCCCAACCGTCTCGCAGCGGGTGACCTCGGCTTCTCGCGTCAGAACAACGGCATCGTCGGTCTGTCGATGGGCGGCAGCGCTGCGCTGACACTCGCCGCGTACCACCCGAACCAGTTCAGCTACGCCGGCTCGCTGTCCGGCTACCTGAACATCTCGGCGCCCGGCATGCGTGAGGCCATCCGCGTCGCGATGCTCGACGCCGGTCGCTACAACGTCGACAGCATGTGGGGACCGCCCTGGAACCCGGCGTGGCTCCGCAACGACCCGTTCGTCTTCGCGCCGCGTCTGCGTGACAACGGCACGCGTGTCTGGGTCTCGGCTGCCAGCGGACTCCCGGGCAACTACGACCGTCCGGGCTCGCTGCTCGACTACTACAACACCGCCAACGGCATGGGCCTCGAGGCTCTGGCGCTCGCCAACAGCCGCGCGTTCCAGGTCCGCATGGCATCGATCGGCGCCAACAACGTCACCTACAGCTTCCCCGCGCAGGGAACGCACCGGTGGGGTTACTGGTTCGATCAGATCGTGCAGATGATGCCCGACCTGAAGGCCAACATCGGCTGAGTCAGCTCGGTAGTCGACAGCCCCGGCCCTCGCTTCGGCGACGGTGTCCGGGGCTGTCGCATGTTCTGAGGCGACTCCAGTAACATTTGCACCACCAGTCACAGCGAGTCTCCCCGAGACCGTCGCCGTGACCGTGTAGAACAAGATCGGCGGCAGTCTCGACGTACCGGACCTCTCCGGCACGCCGACGGCCCCGCACAGTCTGACGTTTCGAGGAAGCGAGTCCCACACATGCGAGTTCCGAACGGCCGGATTGCGCGGATCCTGTCCGCCCTGGCGGTCACGCTGGTTCTTCCGCTCGCAGGGGGCCAGGCCGCCACGGCGGTCGCGTCTCCGGTCCACGCGGCACCTGTCCAGGCAGCGCCGCTGCGCGCGCAGGCGGATGCCGGCGCCACCGTGTCCGCGGTCGACTGGATCACCGACCGCCGTGTCGCGGTGTGGGTGAACTCGCCGTCCATGGGAGTCCCGATCCAGGTGCAGCTGCTGCTCGCGCGGGACTGGAACAAGAACCCGCAGGCCACGTTCCCGTCGGTGTGGATGCTCGACGGCATGCGCGCGACCGACACCGAGAACGGCTGGACCGCCGAGACCGACGCCGAGTCCTGGTTCGCCGACAAGAACGTCAACGTCGTGCTGCCCGTCGGCGGTCAGTCGAGCTTCTACTCCGACTGGGCCGAGCAGAACAACGGCCGGAACTACAAGTGGGAGACGTTCCTGACCAAGGAGCTCCCGCCCATTCTCGAGCGTGACTGGCGCTCCAACCAGACGCGCGCGGTCGCCGGTCTCTCCATGGGCGGCACCGCCGCGATGACGCTCTCGGCGCGGAACCCGGGCTTCTTCCGATTCGCCGGATCGTTCTCCGGCATCCTCAGCACCACGACGCTCGGCATGCCGCAGGCCATCGGGTACGCCATGCAGGACGCGGGCGGCTTCGACGCCGGTGCCATGTGGGGCGTGCCGTCGAGCGAGCTGTGGGCTCAGCACGACCCGTACGTTCTCGCGGAGAAGCTGAAGGGCATGAGCCTGTACGTCTCGAGCGGCAGCGGTACCGCCGGACCGTACGACCAGCAGTCCGACATCCCCGGCATCAGCACGAACTACGCCGGCATGGGTCTCGAGATCCTGTCGCGGCTCACGTCGCAGACGTTCGCGACCAAGCTCAACAAGCTCGGCATCCCGGCCTCGATCAACTACCGGCCGTCCGGAACCCACTCGTGGCAGTACTGGCAGTTCGAGCTCCGCCAGGCATGGCCGCAGATCGCCACCGCCCTCGGCGTCGAGGTGGACAAGCCCGCGTGCAGCGTCGGCGGGAACATCGGCGGCACCGCGAGCGCCAACGGATGGCTCGGCGACTGCCTCACCTCCGAGTACGACGTCGCGGGTGGGCGCGCACAGGACTTCCGGTTCGGTCGCATCTTCTCCTCCGACGGGGGCACGCACGTCGTCGCCGGTGCGATCGGTGGCGCGTACGCGGCCAACGGTGGTCCGGCCGGCGCACTGGGCATGCCGCTGTCGGGTGAGCTCGGAACCCCGGACGGCCGTGGACGCTACAACTCGTTCCGCAACGGAATGGTCTACTGGACCCCGCAGACCGGTGCGCACGCAGTGCGCGGCGCGATTCTCGACGAGTGGGCCCGCCAGGGCTACGAGGGTGGGCCGCTGGGCTACCCGCTGCGCGACGAGGTGCAGACCCCGAACAAGCCGGGTGCGGTCCAGGGCTTCGAGATCGGTGCGATGTACTTCTCGCCCGACACCGGTACGCACGCCGTGATGGGCAAGATCATGGAGAAGTACGGCCAGCTCGGGTGGGAGAACGGAGCCCTCGGCTTCGCGAAGACCAACGAGGTCCCGGTCCGTGACGGCGGTCGCTTCACCGAGTTCCAGGGCGGCAACATCTACTGGTCGCCCGCGACCGGCGCGTGGTCCATCCTCAACGGCCAGATATTCGACGCGTGGAAGAGCGTCGGGTACGAGAACGGTCGCCTGGGATACGTCACCAGCGATCAGTTCGACATTCCCGGCGGTGTCCAGCAGAACTTCCAGAACGGCTTCGTGACGGTGCGGGACGGCGTCGTCCAGATCGTTCCCTGACCCGACACCGGGCGGTGCCGACACGGTGGGACTTCGCCCCGCGGCCGGCCTCCGGCCTTGCCGCACACAGAGTCCTCTCAGACCGTGCCGGTACCGTCCGCTGTCAGTTGCCGTGCCCCGATGACAGTAAGGACGTTTTCGTGACCTCGAGGTTCGCCACCACCGTCGCTCCCGTGATGCTGGCCGTCGCGGCCGGTGCTCTGCTCACCGCGTGCGGCGGCGACGACTCCTCGGCCAGCAGCACGCCGTCCCTCACGTCGAGCGCCACCGCCGCTGCGACCACGACGGAGGCGCCGACCTCCACGTCCGCGTCCGCCACGTCGACCTCGCCTGGCGCGACCACGATTCCGGGCGCGGCGGCGACCGCTCCCGACGAGGCGGAACCGGTGCCCAGTGGCTTCCCCGGCCCGACCGAGGTGCCGATCGACGCCCGTGGAACCGCGTTCCTCGACGCTCTGAAGTCCCGCGGCGTCACGGTGGCCGGCAACGGCGACATCGCCATCGGCACGGCGAGCTACATCTGCGCCGCCCAGTCCGAGGGTGTGGCGGACGACCAGGTCCTCACCTTCGTCACCGCGAACGTCGGTGCCGAGGCGTCGGCGTCCGGTGCGACCATCAGCGCCGAGGACGCGTCGCGGACCGCACAGACGTACGTCGACGTCGCGCGCTCGACGTACTGCGGATAGGCGGCGCCTCGTGACACGATCCGGTCGGCCCGGGCCGCCGCGTCGGCGTTCGGTGGCGCGCACACTGCTCGTCCTGCTCGCGGTCGCGCTCGTCGTCGTCCTCGTCCTGCTGTTGCTCTGGTACCTGCTCGCGGGTCGACTGACGACACCCGGTCCCGGTGAGCCGCAGGTTCCCGGTGCCGAGCCGCCCACCTCGCAGCCGGCGTCGTGCCCCGACGTGTTCGTGCTCTCGGTGCCGGGCACGTGGGAGTCGAACGCGGCGGACGATCCCTACGCTCCCACCGCGAACCCGATCTCGTTGATGCTGAACGTGACTCAGCCGCTGCAGCAGCAGTTCGGCCCCGAGCGCGCCGAGGTCTACACGGTTCCGTACGTCGCGCAGTTCTCGAATCCCATCGCGTTCCCGCCCGACGGCCAGGCCTCGTACAACGTCAGCCGGTCGGAGGGCGCCGCGAAGGCGAACGAGATCCTGGCGCAGCGGTCCTCGGAGTGCCCGCTCACGTCCTACGTGCTCGCAGGGTTCTCTCAGGGAGCAGTCATCGTCGGCGATCTCGCCGCGTCGATCGGCGCAGGGGCGGGTCCGGTTCCGGCGGAGCGAGTCCTCGGCGTCACCGTCATCGCGGACGGCCGACGCGACGGCACCAGCGCGCAGCAGATCGGCCCGCCGGTGGACGGCGTGGGCGCGGAGGTGGCTCTCGGCGGTCTCGACGTACCCGGAATCACCATGACCGGTGCCCGCCAGGGTGGGTTCGGTGCGCTCGCCGATCGGACCTTCTCGATCTGCGCTCCCGGCGACCTCATCTGCGCGGCGCCGCCCGAGGCCATGTCGCTCCGGAACATCCCGTCGTCGCTGACCGCACTGGCCGGTGCGGCGGGTAATCCGGTGCACGGCAACTACGCTCGGTACGTCATCGACGACGTCGGCACCACCGCCACACAGTGGACGGCGAACTGGGCGGCGGGGCTCGTCGCGTCGGCTCCGACGCCTGCTCACAGCTGACGGAAGGTGTTGCGCGGGGCAACTTTGGTCTCGAGCCGGTAACGGTTAGAGTGGCGAGTCGGCTTCGACTCCGGCCACCGCACCTTCCCTCGACGCTGCAGGAGAGAAAATTCATGAGTTCTGCCGACGCCGCGGCCACCACTGCGCCACTGCGCACGTTCCGCTTCGCGGCAGGCGGTGAGGGCAACCCGGACGAGGGCGGCGCACGGCGTTTCGTGAAGTTGGCGCAGAAGGCGGAGGAGCTGGGTTTCGACAGCTTCATGATTCCCGACCACCTGGGCAACCAGGTCGGCCCCATCGCCGCGCTCGGCGCGCTGGCCGTCGCCACCGACAAGATCCGCCTCGGGACCGCAGTCCTCGCGAACGGTTTCCGTCACCCGGCGGTGCTGGCGAAGGACGCGACGACCATCGACCAGATCTCCGGCGGACGGCTCGAGCTGGGAATCGGTGCGGGCTGGCTCAAGGAGGAGTACGACAAGGCGGGCATCGCCTACGAGAGCCCCGGTGTGCGCATCGAGAAGCTCGACGAGTCGCTCACCATTCTCGACACCCTGATGCGTGGGCAGGAGTGCCACTTCCAGGGCAAGCACTACCAGGTGAACGGGTTGCAGGGCAGCCCGCGGCCGCGCCAGGGCCCCCGGCCTCCCATCGCCGTGGGCGGCGGCGGCCCGAAGATGCTCGCGATGGCAGCCAAGCACGCCGACATCATCTCCCTGGTCCCCAGCACCACGCGCGAGGGCAAGCTCAAGCTGTCCGAGATCACCATGGAGAAGAGCATCGAGCGCGTCGAGCTCATCCGCGCCGCTGCGGGCGACCGGTTCGCCGACATCGAGCTGAACTGGACCATCACGACCATCCTGATCTCGGACGATCGGGAGCAGACGGCGGAGATGGTCATCGGTGCGCTCGACAACGGCTTCCCGCCCAACATGGAAGTCGACACCCGTCTGACCGTCGAGCAGATCCTGGAGTCGCCGTACATCGCGATCGGGAGCTTCGAGGAGATCGCGGACCAGATCCGGAACGTGCGGGCCCGGACGACGATGTCGTACGTCGGTGTCTTCCCGACGCAGATGGACGCCTTCGCTCCGGTCATTCCGCTGCTGGCGGGAGAATGACGGTCGTCGCTCGGCGGGTCTGTACCATGCTTGTGGTTCTCGCTGTCACGATCGGTGAGCGGGACCGGTGAGACTTACCGGTGAGTAAGATGACGACGCTCGAGAACGAGCGCGTGCATCCAGCAGACCGCGCCCACATCAGAACTGGGCGGTGTCGTGTAGCCGGCGGTGTCGCACTGCTTCGGAGGAGAGAATGATGAGTAACTCGTTCGACGATTTCGTCGACGACACCGGCAACATCGTGATCCGCGAGGATCTGACGCTGGTCCGCCACGTCGAGCAGAACGTCGCGGACAACGGCGACGACCTGGCCTACCGCTACGTGGACTACTCGCGGGAGCGTGACGGTGAGGTGCACGAGCTCACCTGGTCGCAGTTCGGTGCCCGTCTGCGCGCCGTGGCCGCGCGTCTGCAGCAGGTGACGTCGCCCGGTGACCGCGTGGCGATCCTCGCTCCGCAGGGCCTCGACTACGTCGTGGCGTTCTTCGGTGCCGTCTACGCGGGCACCATCGCGGTACCGCTCTTCGATCCGGACGAGCCCGGACACAGCGACCGCCTGCACGCCGTGCTCGACGACTGCTCGCCGTCGGCGATCCTCACCGCGACCAACTCGGCCGCCGGTGTACGCCAGTTCTTCCGTGCTCTTCCCGCGGCGCAGCGCCCCCGCATCATCGCGGTCGACGCCATCCCGGACAGCGTCGGCGCCACCTGGACCGAGCCGCCCACCGACATCGACGCGATCGCGTACCTGCAGTACACGTCCGGATCGACCCGCGTGCCGGCCGGTGTGGAGATCACGCACCGCGCCGTCGGCGTCAACGCCCTGCAGATGGTCGACGCGATCGAGCTGAACCACGACTCGCGCGGCGTCACGTGGCTGCCGCTGTTCCACGACATGGGCCTGCTCACGGTGATCCTGCCGGCGCTGGGCGGCAAGTACATCACCATCATGAGCCCGCGTGCCTTCGTGCAGCGGCCGTGGCGATGGATCAAGGAACTCGCCGCCGTGTCCGACGGTGCCGGCACGTTCGCGGCTGCACCGAACTTCGCGTTCGAGCACGCGGCACAGCGCGGCCTGCCGAAGAACGGCGAGTCGCTGGACCTGTCCAACGTCATCGGCCTGATCAACGGCAGCGAGCCGGTCACCACCACGTCGATGAAGAAGTTCAACGACGCGTTCATGCCGTACGGACTGCCGAAGACGGCCATCAAGCCGTCGTACGGCATGGCGGAGGCGACACTGTTCGTCTCCTCCACCAAGCACTCGGACGAGGCCAAGGTCATCCACGTCGACCGCACGGAGCTCAACTCCGGACGTGTCGTCCAGGTCGCCGAGGGAACGCCCAACTCCATTCCGCAGGTGTCGTGCGGCTACGTCGCACGCAGCCAGTGGGCCGCCATCGTCGACGCCGACTCCGCGTCCGAGGTTCCCGACGGGCACGTCGGTGAGATCTGGCTGCACGGCGAGAACATCGGCAAGGGTTACTGGGGTCGGGAGAAGGAGACCTCGGAGACCTTCCACAACAAGCTGGTCTCGCGCCAGACGGAGAACAGCCACGCCGACGGTGCGGCCGAGGGCGCGAACTGGATGCGCACCGGCGATTTCGGTGTCTACGTGGACGGCGAGCTCTACATCACCGGTCGCGTGAAGGACCTGGTCATCGTCGACGGCCGCAATCACTACCCGCAGGACCTCGAGGCATCCGCCCAGGACGCGAGCACGGCGCTGCGCCCCGGTTTCGTGGCGGCCTTCGCCGTGCCCGCGAACCAGCTTCCCGACTTCGTCTTCGAGCACGGCGGCGCCGGACTCACCCGAGACCCGGGTGACTCGTCCGAGCAGCTGGTCATCGTGGCCGAGCGGGCGCCGGGCGCCGGCAAGGCGGATCCGCAGCCCATCGCGGACACCGTGCGTGCGGCGATCTCGACTCGCCACGGCGTGACGGCACGCGACATCCTCCTGGTTCCCGCCGGTTCGATCCCGCGTACGTCCAGCGGCAAGATCGCGCGTCGGGCCTGCAAGGCGGCGTACATCGAGGGCACGCTGCGTGGTGGCTACCAGCAGACGGCGTTCCCCGACAATCCCGAAGACTGATCACCCGACGCGGGTAGTTTGGCGAGCTGATGGCTGAAGAAGAGACAACGACGTCCGCACCGGAGCCGACAGGTGACGCCGGGGCCCCGCAGGCGGGCGACATGACCGTCGCGCAGCTGAGGGACTGGCTCCGCGCCTGGGTCGCCGAGGCCACCGGCAAGGACGTCTCGGAGATCTCCGACGACCGTCCGATGGAGGAGTTCGGTCTCGCGTCCCGCGACGCCGTCGCGCTGAGCGGCGACATCGAGGATCTGGTCGGCGTCACGCTGACGGCCACGGTCGCGTACCAGCACCCCACGATCGCCTCGCTCGCGACACGCATCATCGACGGGGAGCCCGAGTCGGAGAGCGGCACCACCGACGACGCGTTCTACCTGTCCGGCACCACCGACGACAGTCACGACATCGCCGTCGTGGGCGTGTCCACCCGCTTCCCGGGTGCCGGCCACACGCCGGACGAGATGTGGGACATGCTGTCCGGCGGACGCGACGGCATCACCGATCTGCCCGAGGGCCGGTGGTCCGAGTTCCTCGGCGACCGTGCCATCGCCGAGGCGGTGGAGAAGACGGTTACCCGCGGCGGGTACCTCGACGACGTCAAGACGTTCGACGCGGAGTTCTTCGCCATGTCGCCGCGCGAGGCGGCCAACGTCGACCCGCAGCAGCGCCTCGCGCTGGAGCTCACGTGGGAAGCGCTGGAGGACGCGCGGATTCCGGCCAACGAACTCAAGGGCACGCAGGTCGGCGTCTTCATCGGCACGTCGACCAACGACTACCAGATGATCGCCGTCAGCGATCCCGACCCGCACCCCTATGCACTGACCGGCACGTCGACCGCCGTCGTCGCGGGGCGCGTGTCCTACTTCTACGACTTCCGCGGGCCGTCCGTCGCGCTGGACACCGCGTGCTCGTCGTCCCTCGTCGCCGTGCACCAGGCGGTGCGCAGCCTCCGCACCGGTGAGTCGAGCCTGGCCCTGGCCGGCGGAGTGAACATGCTGCTCTCGCCCGCCGCGACGCTCGGATTCGGGCAGACCGGCGTGCTCGCACCCGACGGCCGCATCAAGGCGTTCTCGTCGGACGCCGACGGCATGATCCGCTCGGAGGGCGGCGGCCTGGTGGTGCTCAAGCGTCTCGAGGACGCCGAGCGCGACGGGGACACCGTGCTCGCGGTCATCGCGGGCAGCGCGGTCAACCAGGACGGTCGCTCGAACGGGCTGGCCGCGCCCAACCCGGACGCCCAGGCCGACGTCCTGCGGACCGCCTACCGCGACGCCCGCATCGTGCCCACCACCGTCGACTACATCGAGGCGCACGGCACCGGCACCATCCTCGGCGACCCCATCGAGGCCGATGCACTGGGTCGCGTCGTCGGCCGCGGACGCGACGCGGACAAGCCCGCGCTGCTCGGTTCCGCGAAGACGAACTTCGGCCACCTCGAGAGTGCCGCGGGCGCCGCGGGGCTCATCAAGGTGATCCTCGCGATGCGCGAGAACCAGGTGCCGCCGTCCCTGAACTACGCCGGACCCAACCCCTACATTCCGTTCGACGCGGCCAGGCTCCGCGTCGTCGACACCGCGACGGACTGGCCCCGGTACTCCGGCACCGCCATCGCCGGTGTCTCCGGCTTCGGTTTCGGCGGCACCAACGCGCACGTCGTGGTCCGCGAGTACGTTCCCGCCGCGTCGGCGCCGAGCGTTGCCGGCGCACCCGAGTTCGATTCGCCGGAGTTCGATTCGACAGCGGTCGATCCGGAAGCGCTGATCGGGGAGCCCGTGGGCGTTCCCGAGGAGACGCCGGCGGACATCGAGCGGGTACTCGCGGGTGTGTCGGCGTCTCCGGCCGAGTCCGAGGAGGCGCCGGAGCCGGGACCCGTTCTCCTCGCCGTGTCGGCGAGCATGCCGTCGCGCCGTCGTCGTGCGGCATCGGATCTGGCCGACTGGATCGAGTCCGAGGTCGGCAGCACCACGGACCTCGAGGCTCTCGGTCGGTCCCTCGCCCGTCGTAATCACGGGCGCTCCCGCGCCGTCGTGCTCGCCACGACGCGTGCCGAGGCCGTCGCCGGACTGCGCGCCGTCGCCGACAACAAGCCGGGCCCCGGCGTGTTCTCCGCCGACGCGCCCGCGTCCAACGGCCCGGTGTGGGTGTTCTCCGGCTTCGGTGCGCAGCACCGCAAGATGGCGAAGGACTTCTACGCGTCCGAGCCGCTGTTCGCCGCGGCGCTCGATCGCGTCGACGCGCTCATCGAGGACGAGTCCGGGTACTCGATCCGGGCGATCGTCTCGGACGACTCGCTCACGTACGACTTCGAGAACTCGCAGGTCGGGATCTTCGCGATCCAGGTGGCGCTCGTCGAGACCCTGCGTGCGTACGGCGCTGCGCCGACCGCGGTGGTGGGCCACTCGATGGGTGAGGTCGCCGCCGCGTACGCCGCCGGAGGTCTGAACCTCGAGGACGCGGTGCGCATCATCGTGGCGCGTTCGCGACTGCTCGGCGAGGGCCAGGAAGGTCTCGGCGACGCCGAGGCCGGCGCGATGGCGCTGGTGGAGTTCTCCGCGCAGGAGGTCGCCGACCTCACCGACCGCTTCCCCGGGGTGGAGCCCAGCGTGTACGCAGCGCCGACGCACACGACCGTGGGCGGACCGGCCGAGCCGGTGCGACAGCTGGTCGAGTACGCCGAGTCGCTCGGCAAGATGGGCCGCGTCCTCGACGTGAAGGGCGCCGGTCACACCTCGGCCGTCGATCCCTTGCTGGGCGAGCTCGCGGCCGAACTGATGGGCATCGAGCCCACCCCACTCGCCGTGTCGGTGTTCTCGTCGGTGGACAGGGAAGCGTTCTACCGCGCGGGTCACGAGCCGATCCACGGTGTCGAGTACTGGACCAAGGGCATGCGCCATCCCGTCTGGTTCACCCAGGCGGTCAAGCTGGCCGTGGATGCCGGCTACACCACCTTCGTGGAGTTGTCGCCCAATCCGGTGGCGCTGATGTCCGTCGCCGCCACGGCCTGGGCGACGGGTGTCCCGGACGCGACGCTGATCGCGACGCTCAAGCGCAAGGAGAGCGAGCCCGCGACGTTCCTCGCCGCACTCGCCGACCTCTACGTGCACGGCCATGCCGTGACGCTGTCGAGTCTGTTCGGGCCCGGCGAGTACGCGGAACCGCCACGCACCGCCTTCGTGCGCAAACACCACTGGATCGACGCCGCGGTGCACCTGGGCAGCGGCAGCGCCGGGGGCGCGCGAGTCGCGTTGCCCGACGGCCGCGTCGTCTGGGAGACACCGGTGGCCGGTGTGTCCGCCATCGGAGATCTGGTGTCGACACTCGCCGGCGAGGTGCTGGGCGACGTGACGGTCGGCGCCGTGGTCACGCAGCGTCCCGTGCCCACCACCGGTTCGCTCACCACCACGCTCACCCCGCATCCGGGCGGTGCGTCCCTCCAGGTGCACTGGAACGACGGCACCCTCTTCGTGCCGGTCGCCGACGCCGTGGTCACCGCGGCGGGCGGTGTCGGATCACTGTCTCCCGCAGGCGATTCCGCCGCGGCGGCTCCGTTCGTGGAGGAGGAACCCGAGGTCGTCGACGACTTCGGCGATCGCTGGATCCCGAACGGGACCCAGACGATGGAGGATCGTCTCGCGATCATCGTCGCCGAGTCGATGGGGTACGCGCCGGAGGATCTGCCGGCCGAGATCCCGTTGATCGAACTGGGTCTCGACTCACTGATGGCCGTGCGCATCAAGAACCGCGTGGAGTTCGAGTTCGACATCCCCCAGGTGCAGTTGCAGGCCGTGCGCGACGCCAGCCTGCGTGAGGTGGAGAAGTACCTCCGCTACGCGCTGGACAATCGCGAGGAGGTCGCGGCGCTCGCCGAGCAGCAGGAACGCGAGCGCACGGCCGAGCAGGCCGCCGATCAGACGCCCGAGCAGGAACCCCCTGTCGCACAGCCCGATCCGGTGATCGCCGAGCCCGAGACGGCGGTCGACGAGACCGTACCGGGATCCGACAGCGGCCAGGCGGGCCCGACCACGGCGACGGCGTTCGAGGCGCCCGTCTCCGACGCGGTGACCGACGTGGGCGACGCACAGTCGTTCGCGGAGGCGACCGGGACGGACGTCGCACCGCGTGACGCCGCGGAGCGCCTCACCTTCGCGACGTGGGCCGTCGTGACGGGGCAGTCCGCCAGGGGCATCTTCAATCCCCTTCCTGTGCTGGACGATCCGACGGCCGAGAAGCTCGCGGAGCGTCTGAGCGAGCGGTCGAAGGGCGAGATCACGTTCGACGACATCCTCGACTCGGAGACGATCGAGCAGCTCGCCGACGTGGTGCGGCCGTTCCTCGAGTCGGGCGACGTCACCGGACTGGTGCGCACGCTGCGCGCTCGCCCGGAGGGCTCCACCGCGGTGCCGGTGTTCGTCTTCCATCCCGCGGGCAGTTCGTGCGTCGTGTACGAGCCGCTGCTCAAGCGACTCCCGGCGGACACGCCGATGTACGGCTTCGAGCGCACGGAGGGACCGATCGAGGATCGCGCCCGCGAGTATCTGCCCCTGCTCCGGGAGATCCAGGGCGACGGGCCGTACGTGCTGATGGGCTGGTCTCTCGGCGGTGTGCTCTCGTACGCCGTCGCGACGATGCTCCGCGAGGAGGGCGCCGACGTGCGCTACGTCGGGCTCATCGACACCGTCATGCCGTACGAGCCGATCCCGGACACCGCGGAGGAGATCGAGCTCCGCTGGAAGCGCTACGCGCAGGTGGGCAAGAAGCTCTACAACGTCGACTACCCGCTGCCTTACGAGAAGCTGGCACAGGCCGACGACGACGGCCAGATCAAGATCATCATGGACATGGTCAAGATGAGCAGCGCCAAGATCCCCAGCGGCATCATCGAGCACCAGCGCACGTCCTGGTTGGACAACCGCGCGATCCAGACCGCCCGGCCCCAGCACTACGACGGGGACGTCACGCTCTACATGGCGGACAAGTACCACGACGACGCCATCGCGCTCGAGCCTCGACTCGGCAAGCGGGAGCCGCACGGCGGCTGGGCGCCGTTCGCACCGAATCTGGACATCGTGCACATCGGCGGTGACCACCTCGCGGTGATCGACGAGCCGTACATCCGCGCGATCGCCGCGGATCTGACGGGCAAGATGCGAGACATTTCGGCGTCGATCACGCCGGAGGGAAGCGAGTCGCACACGTGAGCACCACTGCCGCCAAGCTGGCCGAACTGCGCGAGAAGTTGGAGGTGGCGCGGGAACCCGCAGGGGACGTCGCCATCGCCAAGCGCGCGAAGAAGGGCATTCCGAGTGCGCGCGAGCGCATCGACATGCTGCTCGATCCGGGTTCCTTCGTCGAGATCGGCGCCCTCGTCCGCGCGCCCGGCAACCAGGACTCGCTGTACGGCGACGGCGTGGTCACCGGCCACGGCACGGTCGACGGCCGACCGATCGCCGTGTTCTCGCACGACCAGACCGTGTTCGGCGGCACCGTCGGCGAGATGTTCGGCCGCAAGGTCGCGCTCATCATGGAGTTCGCGGCGGATGTCGGTTGCCCGTGCGTCGGTATCAACGACTCGGGCGGCGCGCGTGTGCAGGACGCCGTCACGTCGCTGGCCTGGTACGCGGAGCTCGGTCGTCGGCAGGAACCGTTGTCCGGCATGTGCCCGCAGATCTCGGTGATCCTGGGCAAGTGCGCCGGCGGTGCCGTGTACGCGCCGATCAACACCGACATCATCGTGGCCACCGAAGAGGCCTACATGTTCGTCACCGGCCCGGACGTCATCAAGTCCGTCACCGGCGAGGACGTCAGCCTCCACGATCTCGGGAGTGCCCGGAAGCAGGCCGAGTACGGCAACGTGCACCACGTGGCTCAGGACGAGAAGGCAGCGTTCGAGTGGGTGCGCAAGTACCTGTCGTACCTGCCGTCGAACTGCCACGAGCAGCCCCCGGTCATCAACCCCGGTCTCGAGCCGACCATCACGGACGACGATCGTTCGCTGGACACCTTCATGCCGGACTCGGACAACGCCGGGTACGACATGCACGAGATCCTGCTGCGCATCTTCGACGACGGTGACTTCCACGAACTCACCGCACAGACCGCGTCCAACATCATCGTCGGGTTCGCCCGCGTCGACGGTCGTCCGGTGGGAGTGGTGGCCAACCAGCCGATGCACCTCAGCGGCGCGTTGGACGCGGCGAGCAGCGACAAGGCGTCTCATTTCATCAACATCTGCAACGCCTTCGAGATCCCGCTCGTGTTGGTCACGGACACACCGGGATTCCTGCCGGGGCTCGAGCAGGAGAAGATCGGCGTCATCAAGCGCGGTGGCCGGTTCATCTTCTCGTACGTGTGCGCATCGATCCCCAAGGTCACCGTCGTGATCCGCAAGTCGTACGGCGGCGGATACGCGGTGATGGGGTCGAAGCAGCTCGGCGCCGACATCAACTTCGCCTGGCCCACAGCACGTATCGCGGTGATGGGCGCGGAGGGTGCGGTGTCGATCATGGCGCGCAAGCAGCTGGCCGAGGCGGGCGACAACGCTCCGGCGATCCGTCAGGGATTCATCGACTTCTACAACGAGCACGTCGCGACGCCGTGGGTGGCCGCCGAGCGCGGTTACATCGACGCCGTGATCGAGCCGTCCACCACGCGTCTCGAGATCCGCAAGGCCCTGCACATCCTGCGCGACAAGGCCAAGGAACCGCGACCGAGAAAGCAGCATCTGTTCCCGATCTAGTTCCGCCGGGGCTATCGTGCTGCCATGAGACGGACCGTGGTCGTCCTGGCCTGCGTCGGAGCGGTCGTGGTGCTGGTGGTGGCCGCGGTGGTGGCGGTGGTGATCACGCGGTCGTCCACGACGTCTCGCGACGATGCGCGGTTCCAGGACTCGATCGCGCCGTTCTACGAGTCACCGGACACGCCTGCCGCGCCGGGTGAGCTGATCCGCATCGAGCCGATCGACGATCTGGACGTGCCCGGCGGCACGGCCTACCGGATGCTCTACGGCACCCAGCGTCCCGACGGGTCGCCCGCCGTCTCGTCCGGAATGCTCATCGTGCCGACGGCACCGGCGCCGCCGGGTGGGCGTCCGGTTCTGGCGTGGTCTCACGGCACGCTCGGCTTCGGAGACGAGTGCACCCCGTCGCGGCGGTACCACCCGACGATGGACACCCTGGACCTCACGAACTGGTTGCCGTCCGTGATGGAGCGCGGGTGGGTCGTCGCGGCGACGGACTACACGGGCCTCGGCACCGCCGGTGACACCTACTATCTGATCGCCCGCAGCGAGGCGCAGGACGTTCTGAACTCGGTGCGTGCGGCGCGCGATCACGCTCCGGCGCAGGCGAGTTCGGTGTACGCCACCTTCGGGCACTCGCAGGGCGGTCACGCGGCGATCGGCACGGCGATGTTCGCCGACTACGCGCCCGAGCTCCGATCGGTGGGCGCGGCGGCGGCGGCGCCCGCGGCGCTGCTGGGTCCGCTGTTCTCCGAACAGTGGAACACGTTCGTGGCGTGGGGGATCGGGCCCAGCGTCGCGGTCTCGTGGCCGGTCGTGTATCCCGACCTGCCGCTCGAGGGGGTGCTCGGCGATGCGGCGATGTCGCGCTACCGGTCGCTCGCCGACGGGTGCATCACGGACGAACTGCCCGAACTGTTGCTCGAGCGCGCCGAGGGGGAGCAGTTCTTCGACTCCGACCCCATGCAGAACCCGGACTGGGCTGCCGCCGCAGCGGATCAGACCATCGACCTCTCGCGCGTCGACATACCCCTCTTCGTAGTCCAGAGCCTCGCCGACACGGTCGTCCTCCCGAACACGACGGCGCTGCTGGCCCGGACGGCCTGCGCCGCACCGTCTCCCGAGTCCGACGTCGCCTGGATCGGCCAGGCGGCACACCAGGACACGGCGAAGGTCGGCGGCCTGGTGGCGGTCGACTGGTTGCAGGACCGCTTCGACGGCGTCCCCGCGCCGAACTCGTGCTCACACCCGTCGCCGATCGCGCCGGCGGAGCCCACGGGGTGACGAACGCCGTCTAGTAGACCCGCAGCGTCCCCGGCGACCACAGCCCGCTCCGGGTCTGCTCGGTGACCTCGACGGTCGCTGCGGACGCGCTCGGATCGAACCTGTCGTAGCGCTCGAGCGAACCCCAGTCGCGTCCCCAGTCGTGGTTCAGGTACGTCGGGACGGTGGTGGGTGTCGCCAGCATCTCGGTGAAGCCCAGCGGGCCACCGTTCTCCGCGGCCTGCCACGTGTCGGTGGACGAGACCGCCAACCCGCGATCGGGCAGGATGCGGAAGTTCGGCACCTCGGCGACGCCGTCGAGATGGTCGAACGGACGCTGGCACGGGAACTGCAGCCCCACGGCCCAGTCCAGCAGGACGGGCTGCGTCGTGCCGATCTCCTCCTGCAGCGGGACGACCACGGGCACGCGGGGCGGCGTGAAGGCCAGCCACTGGTCACCGGTGAGGTTGGGATCGTTGGCGACCACACGCACGGCATCCGCATCGGGGGAGAGCTCGTCGAGCGGGATGCGCAGGTTGCGCCACGACGGTGCCGGGCCGATGTCCTTGGGGAGGTAGTCGCCCTGGACCTGCACCGAGCCGTCCGGCTGCCGGATGCCGTACTCGACGCGGAGCGACTGACCGTACGTGTTCTCGCCGGTCTCCTGGTTCTCGGACCAGATGCGGCCGGCCGCACTGACCACCACCAGAGGCGCGTCGTCACTGCGCGCGGGGAGGCCGTACCAGCTCGACGTCGCGTAGGCCGGTGTCTGCACCCCGGTCTGGTACGAGCCGAGGACGGGTGTCGTGGCGGGGTCGAGCCCGAAGGGCAGGCGCGCGGTGGAGCCGTTGACGCCGGCGGCGCCGACACCACCCGCGGTACCGGAGGACTGGCCCTCCTCGAAGGACGCGCCCACGGACTGCTGGTCGGTGTTGCCCTGTCCGGGCTTGACCTCCACGGCGTCGGCACTGAGGTCGGTGGGGATGCCGTTGGGTGTGAAGCCGACGGGCTCGGCGCCGCCCAGTGGGCCCGTGGCAGTGTCCACCGGTCCCGGAAGTGGCGACAGCACACCGGCGTTCGGGTCGGACTCCACGAGGACATCCCCGGCCAGTCCGCAGCTGTTGCCGGCCAACGCCTGCACGTTGGAGCGACCGAGCGAGTATGCGGGGTACTGCGAGACGGCACCCTTGAGGAGCGAGAGGATCTCGAACAGGACGAGCAACCCGGCCACCACGGTGAGCGGCGCGGCCGCGAACTTGCGGATGCGCCGCCCGCGTTCGGTTCCGGGCTTCGGTTGCGGCGCAGCGAATCCCTCGCGGAGATAGTGCCATGCCGCGAGTCCGACGGCGGCGAAGAACAGGATCAGCAGCACGGTGTTGGACTGGATCCCCTTGACCGAGACCACCTTGTCGAACCACGGCACGCCGTAACTCGAGACGTACCAGTACCCGTTGATGCCCGAGAACGACAGTGCGAGAACGAAGGCGAGACCGACGACGAAGACGGTGCGGTTGCGCCGCGACCGCAGTGCACTGGCCGAGACCGCGACGGCGGTGAGCGCCGCGAGCGAACCGGCGATGCCGGCGTACACCCCGAAGTGGTGGGTCCACTTCGTCGGGTTGAACATCATGAAGAAGATGGTGCCGAAGACGACACCGATGAGACGCCACGCCGGACCGGACGGGACGCCCGGGATCCGCTTGCGCCGCAGCAGGACGAACACCGTGGTGAAGAGGCACAGCAGCATGGTCAGGAAGGCGAAGCGGCGGGCGACCGATCCGTCGACCGTCTGGACGAAGAGGTAGTAGTACCGCAGGAAGTCGTTGTACCAGGGCAGGTTCGGACCGATGAGCGTGCGCACACGCGTCGACTCCTGGACCGCCGCGAAGGTCTGGTCCCCGTAGACGACGATGAGGACCAGCACGCCGGCACTGGCGATGGGTGCCAGCAGCGGCAGCGTCCCGACCATGCGGTGCCGTTTGACGACGATGCGCACCAGCGGCCGGATGCCCGTCAGGATCGCGGCGACACACATGAGGCCGGTGGGTGCGGCGGCGAGGGTGAAGGCGCCGATCAGCGCTGCCATGGCGGCGGGGAGCAGCCGTCCGGTCGCGATGGCGCGCTCGACGGAGCACCACGTGAGCAGGGCGCCGAGGGCCACGACGGGCTCGGGACGCAGCCCGTTGTTGTACGGCAGCCAGAAGGCGAGGAAGACCAGTCCGCCGGTCCAGACGGCGACCGAGTTGACGCGCACCGCGCGCCCGAGGCGCGGGACCACCTCGCGGCTGATGACCAGCCAGCACAGGATGCCGGCGATCAGCGCGGGCAGGCGCATCCAGGGGCTCGCCGTCGAGATCTTGGCGAACGCGGCCAGCACGTCGTAGTACCAGCCGAAGGGCGCCTCGGGGACGCCGAACCAGCGGAAGTAGTTGGCCATGTAGCCGGCGTTCTCGGAGACGCGGGCCATGGTGAGCAGGTACCCGTCGTCCGCGGTGTTGGCGCCGAAGAAGTGCCAGCCGGCGAGTGCGCCGACCACCACCGCGTCGATACCGGTGACCTTCCACCAGTGCGCGGGGAAGAAGCGGCGGTGGGTGCGGCCGTCGACACCGTCGAGCCTGGCCAGCGCACTCAGTGCGAGCGCCGTGCAGGCGATGGCGGCGGCCATGGCGAGCAGCTTGAGCACGGTGGGCGACGACGAGAAACGGGAGTCGACGGCGATCGACACGTCGAGGCCCGGGTACTGCTCGGCGCTGCCGGCGAGGTCGGAGTAGACGCCGACCACCTGGGGCCGCAGGTCGCCGCCGAGCTGACCCGCGCGGGGATTGCCCTGTGCGTCCACGAGCCCGTCGAACGACGCGGACGTGGCATCGATGGTCGACTCGAAGGTGATCGCCCCGCACGCGGCCGACTGCACCTCGGAGCGCGGGGCGGAGACGATCACGACGTTGCGGTCGAGGACGTCGACCGTGTTCTCGCCGACGCGGACGAACATCGCGTTCAGCGCGGCGCCCTCGCCCTGCGGCGGCGCGGTGGAGAGGAGGATGCCGCCCGCGGCCGGCACGTCCGCGACGGCGCTGCAGGGGATGGAGACCGACATCGAGACCGGCACCTGGGACATCAGGGGTGCATCGACACTGTCGACGGTGCCGTCCTGCGGCCACTGGACGACGGCGTCGTCCTGCGTGACCGGAAGGAACGGGGTCAGAATCGCGAAGAGAACACCGAGAACCCCCGCGACCATCGCCACGAGGCGGGTGGTGCGGTACTGCTGTCGGACGTCCACCGAGCGATCCGGGCCGGCAGGTGTCGGCGCGGTCGGTGAAGAGGTGAGGGCGTCGGGCACGGCTCCCGATGTTATGCGACCGTGATCCGGTTGCTGCACTCGCTGGTTACTTACTGGTACTTGATGTGTCCGGGCGACCAGATGCCCGAACGCGACGACGTGGTCACGTCGGGTTCGACGGCCACCGCGTCCGGGTCGAGGGGCAGATAGCGCTCGAGGGATCCCCAGTCGCGACGGAGGTCGTCCGCCAGGTAGGTCGGTACCGTCTCCGCGCGCAGGACCAGTCCGGTCCAGCCCAGGGGCCCGCCGCCGACGGAGTCCTGCCACGCGTTGGTGGCCTCGGCACCGTTGCGGTCGGGCAGGATGCGCCACTCCGGCAGTTCGGCGACTCCGTAGCGGTGGTCGAACGGCCGCTGGCACGGGAACGCGAGTCCGACGGACCAGTCCAGCAGCACCGGGTCGGTGGACCCGACGACGTCGTTGAGAACGGTGGTCCGCGGTGCGCGCGGCGGGGTGACGGCGAGCCACTGGTCGCCCGACAGATCCTCGTCGGAGGCGACGAGCCGCACCGCGTTCGCGGTCGGCGGGACCTGGTCGAGTGGGACCCGCAGGTTGCGCCACGACGGTTGCGGGCCGATGTCGATGGGCGCGACCCGTCCGAGGATCTCCTCGGCACCGTCCGCGCCGACCGTGGCGTACTCCACCTCGAGGCTCTGCCCCGGCGTGACGATGCCGTCGGCGTCGACCGAGCGGATACGACCCGCGGCGGTGACGGACAGGAAGTCTCGCTGCGCGGTGTCGGGCAGCGCGTACCAGCCGGACGTGAGGCTCGCCGGCGCGGCGTCACCGGAGCCGAAGCTGCCGAGCACCGGCGTGGTCGCGGGGTCCAGCCCGAACGGCAGCGCGATCCGCGAGCCGTTGACGCCGGTGCCGGCGGTGGTGCCGCCCCCGGTGCCCGCGCTGTTCGCGGTGGCCTGCTGATCGGTGTCCGAGGGGTCGACCGAGTTGGCTCCGCCCGTCGCACCCGAGTTCTCGCGATCGGCGCTCAGGTCGCCGGCGACGCCGTTCGGGGTGAAGCCGACGCTGGCGGTCCCGGCGAGCGGGTCGGCGCCCGGCTCGGGGTTCAGCGGCTGCAGCATCGAGGCGTTCGGATCGGTCTCCACCAGGACGTCGCGTGCCAGGCCGCACGACTGACCGAGGATCGAGTTCACGTTGGACCGGGCCACCGAGTACGCGGGGTACTGCGACACCGCCCCTTTGAACAGGGACAACACCTCGAACAGCACAACGAGGCCGGCCACGACGGTGAGCGAGGCCCCGCTGAAGCGGCGGGTCCGCGCCGGCTGGGCGCCGACGTAGGGCGCGCGGAAGTGTTGCCACGCGGCGTACGCGAGCGTCAGCACGGTGAGCCCGAGCAGCAGCGTCGCGAAGCCCTTGCCGGCGATGGACGGGGGCTTGTCGAACCACGGCACGCCGTAGCTCGAGACGTACCACCACCCGTTCGACCCGGTGAACGCCAGCGCGGTGAGGAACAGGACGGCGGCCGTGAACAGAGTCCGGTTGCGCGGTGAACGCTCCGTCGCCGACATCACGGCGATGGCGGCGAGCGCGGCGAGAGACCCTGCGAGCCCGGCGTAGACGCCGAAGTGGTGCGTCCACTTGGTCGGCGTGAACATCATGAGGGCGAGGGCTCCGGCGACGATGCCCAGGATGCGGCGGGACGGACCGGTCGACGTTCCCGGGATTCGGCCGCCGCGGCGCAGCATCACGACGAGGCACGTCACGAGGCACAGCAGCATCGCGAAGACGGCGAAGCGGCGGGCGAGCGACCCGTCCGGAGCGATGTTCAGCAGAGCGTCCCAGCGGTACCGCTCGTCGAACCACTTCACGTTGGGTCCGACCGCGGATCGGACACGGGTGGCCTCGAGGACGGAGGCGACGGTCTGGTCGGCGAACACGGCGAACAGCACCACGGTGCCCGCCGCGAGGATCGGGGCCAGCAGCGCGGGCAGTCCGACGGCGTGGCGCCGACGGACGACGATCTGGATGACCGGGCGCGCGCCGGCCAGCAACGCGGCGATCGCGATGAGGCCGGTGGGTCCGGCAGCGAGGGAGAAGGCGGCGATCACCACGGCCACGGCCGCGGGCAGCAGGCGCCCGGTGGAGACCGCGCGCTCGATGGAGCACCAGGTGAGCAGAGCGCCGAGTGCGATGATCGGCTCGGGACGCAGGCCGTTGTCGTAGGGCAGCCAGAAGGCCAGGAAGACCAGACCGGCCGTCCACACGGCCACCGGTCGGGTGCGCACCGCGCGACCGAGGCGCGGGATGACCTCCCGAGAGATGACGAGCCAGCACAGGACGGCCGCGATCAGCGCGGGCAGGCGCATCCACGGGCTGGCGGTCGACACCTTGGCCAGTGCGGCCAGCATGTCGTAGTACGGCATGCCGAAGGGCGCCTCGGGCACGCCGAACCACCGGTAGTAGTTGGCCATGTATCCCGAGTGCTCGGAGACCCGCGCCATGTTGAGCAGATATCCGTCGTCCGAGGTGTTGGCGCCGATGACGTGCCACAGCAGCAGCGTCCCCACGACCACGGCATCCACGCCGGTGACCCGGAGCCAGTGCCGGGGGAAGAACCGCCGTGCGCGCCGGCCGTCGGCGTCGTCGAGCCGGTGCAGTGCGACCAGCGACGCGACGACCAGGAGCGATCCCAGCACGATCGCGAGCAGTTTCAGCGTCGACGGTGAGGAGGAGAATCGGGAGTCCACGTCGATGCGTACCGACATGTCGGCCGGTGCGGATCCGGTCAGGTCGCTGAACACCCCGACGGTCTGGGGGCGCACGTCGCCCGGGGCCGTGCCGGTGAGATCGCCGACCGCCGCGGTGATGCTCTCCGGCGTCGAGGTGAGAGTGAGCGCATCGCAGCCGGCCACGGTGTCCGCGGGCACCGAGAGCAGCAGTTGGTCGCGCAGCACGACGGTGACGTCGCCGGCGTCGGTCCGTGTGACCACGAGGCCCACGCGCCGGGCGTCCGGTGACTGCGGCGCGACGGTGGACAGCACCAGGCTGCCCGGCGCGGCGTCGGCGAGAACGGAACACGGGACGGTGGCCGACAGCGAGAGCGGGTTGTACGAGACGAGGGGCGTCTCGACGCTGGTGAACGAGCCGTCCTGCGGCCAGGTGATGGACGCGGCGTCCTGCTCGACGGGCAGGAGCGGGGTGAGGATCGCCAGAAGTGTGCCGAGCAGACCCGTGACGATCGCGACGATGCGCGTGGTGGCGAACTGTCCCGACCGGCCTCCGGCCTTCCCGAAGGCGAATCGACTCGGTCTCGACGCCGGGGCCGGTGGTTCGGTCGTCGTCTCGGCGGTTGTCGGCACGCCACGATGCTAGGCGACGAGACCCGCCCCGCCAGAATCCGCGACCGTCAGCGGACGTCCCACACGTACGTGCCGTCGATCTCGGTGGCGGTGCGACCCAGCAGATCGTCGACGGTGTCGCGCAGTGCGTCCTGGTTCTCGGTCGGGGGCAGCATCACCACGTCGGCATCCCAGAACGCGAGGTCCTCTCGCGCCGTGCGTCGCTGATCGTCGTTCAGTGTCGGGACGATGCCGGTGCGTCCCGCGGTGCCGAGCAGCTTCGCGGTGGGTCGATCGATCGCGCCGTACTTCGCCTCCCCGTCCGGTTGTCCGCTCGGTCCGACGAAGTAGCCACCGGCGATGCGGTACTCGAGCCCGGTGTCCACCTGCCAGCGCAGCGCTGCGGCGGTGCCGGGATTCGGGACCGGCACGGTGACGATCGATCCCGGGTCGTCGGTGTCGACGTACTCGCGCCACGTCCCGTCCGCCAGGAACGACGGGGTCTCTCCCCGGTCGGCCGTCGGCAGCGGTGTCGGTGCGAGGGGGACGAGTGCGACGGCGAGAGCGCCCGTCCACACCACGGCGACGCGGCGCGACGCGGGTGCGGTCAGGACGTGATCGGTGACCATCGCGATCAGCAGCGCCATGGCCGGCACCGCGGCCAGTACGAACCGGGTCTCGAGGACGGACTGCAGGAGCGGGATCCGGTCGAGGTACTCGCCGGGCAGGGCGATGCCGGTCTCCGTCCCGTCGACCACGAGGGCGACGCCCAGTGAGGCGACGCCGAGGATCAGGATCGACACGAAGGCGGCCACCGCGATCGGACGGCGGCGCAGCACCACGGCGGAGACCACGACGAGAAGCAGCAGCGGGATGCCGAAGTACGCGTTCTGCTCGGTGGGGTTCAGGGCGACGTCGTCCATCGGAAACGCTGCACCCCAGAGCGACTGGGGCGGGAACCGGACGAGTGACACCAGATCGTTCCCGGGCAGATTGTGGTCGAGGTAGCTGTAGTGCTGTCGCCCGCGGAACTGCCACCACAGGGGTACCGCGACGAGCACCGCTGTCAGCAGTGCGGCACCCAGCACGGGCAGGGCCGCGTGCCGGATCATGGGGACGAACCGGCGCGGCCGGAACACCCAGTACAGCACCGTGAACAGGGCGACGGCGACCGCGAAGACGAGGAGCGGCTCTTCGCCGAGCATCACCTGCCACGCCACCAGGAGACCCAGGACGACGGCGTGACGGCGACGGCGAGTGTTCTCCGCGTCCGCCATTCGGACGAGCAGATACAGGATGAACGGCAGCACTCCGAGCACGACGAAGTTGGGGTGGGCGTTGGCGTGCGAGATCATGCCCGGCGCGAACCCGCAGAGGAGCCCGCCGAGACCCGCGGCCGCACGTGACCGGATCACGGTGCGAGAGAACAGGAAGTACCACCCGTAAGCGGTGGTCGCCAGCCCGAGGGTCAGGGCGAGGGTGAACGTGGCCGCCGGTCCGAAGGCCAGAGTGATCGGTGTCAGAGGTACCGACAGGCCGAGCATCGCGGTGTTGGCCATCATGTTCACGCCGTCGGGCGCGTTCTGCAGGTCGGAGAAGAACGGGTTGTCGAGATGGGTGACCGAGCGGGCGGTCACGGCGAAGAACCACTCCCACATGGTCTGGTCCTGGCCGCTGAAACGGAGGTACTGCGACTGCAGGTGCTGCCACTGGTTGTGCAGCACCAGCACGGACAGCAGCGTGTAGACGGTGGCAGCGAGGAGGTCCGCCCGGCGGGCGGTCACGTGCGCACGACGAGGACGAACGGACCGATCTCGCGGATCTCGAACCGAGGGTCGTCGAACAGCGACTCGGGGTAGGAGACGGTGTAGCGGCGCACGTTCGGATCGTTGGGGTACACGTCCTCCGCGAGACGCAACGTGTAACCGTCGGCGCCGCGGCGGAAGAGGAACGCGTCGGGGGCGCGCCAGGGCAGGGCATCGAGGGCGGCGATCAGTTCGTCGCTGCTGCGCAGATCGCTCCACGACTCGATGGCGTCGGCGCGGGCGGCGAACTCGGCGAGCGGGTTCGCGTAGTGCGACGTCAGCCCCTGGAACCCGAAATACGGGTGGTACGCGAGG
Organism: Rhodococcus sp. BP-241; assembly: GCF_019836145.1. Classification (NCBI taxonomy): domain Bacteria; kingdom Bacillati; phylum Actinomycetota; class Actinomycetes; order Mycobacteriales; family Nocardiaceae; genus Rhodococcus; species Rhodococcus sp. BP-241. Next base: position 38,704 of record NZ_JABUEI010000011.1, read on the forward strand.
AACGTCGTGTCCGAGGTGAGCAACACCGTGTCGGTCCGCGGACCGGGCCGCGCCTCCTGGAGTGCCGCGTCGACCTCGCCGTAGTACGACACGGCGCTCGGTGGTCTCTGATCGGCACGGACGCCGTCGCCGTCGGTGTCCGTGTACGCCACCGTGATCTCGTTCTGCAGGACGTGGGGGATGTCCTGGGCGAAGGCGACGGCGCCGACGATCCCGACCGCGACGGAGACGGTTCGGACCCGGGGCGACTCACTCGCCACCAGGTACAGCGCCCGAGCGCCCTCCAGGAAGCCGAACACGCCCGCGGCGCCGAGGATCAGCACCAGCACCGCCTCGAGTCGGAAGCCGAGCAGGGTGGTACCCGCGACAGTGGCGAGCATCGACAGCAGGCACCACCCGTAGACGGCGACGACGCCGAGACCCAGGGCCTGCGCACGGCGAGAATCACGGACTCGCACCACGATCCACAGAGTGCCGACGAGGCACAGGGCGCCCGTGAGGGTGAACTGCGCCATCGGGAAGGGCAGCTCGGACCCGGACTCCGGCAGGTAGTGCAGAGCGGTTCCGCTCTCCGCCGTGCTGCCCGTCAGCGACGCGAGCAGGTACGGCGCCCAGACGGTGAGCGCGAGCAGCCCGGAGATGCCTGCGATGACGACGAGGCGAAGTGCCGGGTCGAGCAGCACTGCGAGGGAACGGTTCTCCCGATAGCGCAGCACCGCCGCGACCACCGCCATGAGCACGACGGTGAAGGCCGCGATACCGAGATAGAGGGTGTAGACCGTCGCGGCGACACCGAGGAACAGGCCGGTGCCGACGACGGCTCCCCATCCTGCGCCGCGCGTCGACCCCGGGCGATGGAGTGCACCCCACGCCAGGATCAGCACGGGCGGGATCATGACTGCGATCGTGGCGCCGTAGGCCTCGGGTGAACCGTAGGCCAGCATCAGGGCCGTCACGCCGAGCGCGGCCAGTACTGCCAGGTCCGCCCGAACGAGACTGCGCCACAGCACGAGCGAGACCACGGCGGCGACGGCGAGGGACGCGATGGCGTAGGGCTTGTAGGCCTCCCACCCGGCCATGCCGAGGGCGTCCGCGACCCGGCCGCCGACCCAGAACCAGCCCGCGGGATAGTACGGCGGGAGGTCGGCGTAGGTCATGTCGGCCAGTGCCGGCGAGTCGGTGAGGCGAGTGAGGTACTCGGTGCGGAACTCCTGATCCACCGAGATGCCGAACAGGTACAGCTTCGTGGCGGCCAGCGGCATGCCAAGTGTGACGGTGACGAATCCGGAGAGGCCGATCCACGACAGCAGGGTCGCGACACGGGGGGAGCGGCGCAGCCGGAGCATCACCACCGACGCGGCCAGCACGGCGAGAGCAGCCACCTGCCCGACCGTCGCGACGGCGCGAGTCACGTTGGAGGAGTTGAACGCCGGCCACTGCACCAGGGAGAAGGCGTACAGACCGACCGCCGCCACCGCGGCCGCGACGACTGCCGCGGCGACGGCCTCTGCGCTGGTACTCAGAGCCGTCCGCATGACTCTGTTCGGCATGGCCCTGCTCAGATGGGAAGTTTGCGGAAGATCGGACGCGGGACGTGCCGCAGCGCCATCATGACGAAGCGGAAGGGCCCCGGAGCCCACACCAGATCCTTGCCCTTGCGGGACGCGGACACGGCCAGCTTGGCGATGTCCTCCTTGTCCACCGTCAGCGGTGCTTCCTTGACGTGCGCGCTGAACTTGGTGCGCACCATGCCCGGACGGATGACGGTGACACGAGGTCCGAACTCGCGCAGGGCTTCCCCGAGACCGAGGTAGAACCCGTCGAGTCCGGCCTTGGTGGAGCCGTAGACGAAGTTGGAGCGCCGCACGCGCTCCCCCGCGACGGAGGACATGACGATGATGCGGCCGAAGGCCTGCGCCTTCATCTTCTCGCCGAGGAGCACACCCACCGACACCGACGCGGTGTAGTTGATGTTGGCCGTGAGCACGGCCTTGTTCTGGTCCTGCCACAGCAGTTCCGGATCGAAGTCCACCGCGAACGCCACGATCGCGACGTCGACGTCGCCCTTCGACCAGGCCTCGTCGATGACCTTCGGGTGCGACGCTGTGTCGAGCGCGTCGAAGTCGATGACCTCCACGGACTTGGCGCCCTTGGCCGTCAGCTGAGCGACGGCCGCGTCACGCAGGGGATCGTTGGGCAGCGCCGCGAGAATCACGCGAGCCGACGACGTCGAGAGGTACTCCTCGGTGATCGCGAGGCCGATTTCGCTCGTGCCACCCAGTACGAGAATGGTCTGCGGGTCGCCCACAGCATCGATCGTCACAGCAGTTCCAACCTTCTGGCCATATCCGAGGCGAAGACGCCTGTGGGGTCGACGGATCGCCGAACGGCGATCCACTCGTCGATGCGCGGGTACATCGCGTGGAACGTGTCCGCGGACGTCCGGGAGTCCTTGGCTGTGTAGAGCCGTCCGCCGAACTCGAGCACCCGCCGGTCGAGGTCCGCGACGAACGCGCCGAGACCCTCCTTGATCGGGAAGTCGACGCAGACGTTCCAGCCCTCGATCGGGAAGCTCAGTGGCGCTTGGTTTCCCGGCCCGAAGAGCTTGAAGACGTTGAGGAACGAGTAGTGCCCCGAGCGCTGGATGTCGTGGATGATCTTCTTGAACTCGCCGACGGCCTGCGGCGGCACCACGAACTGGTACTGCAGGAATCCGGCCGGGCCGTAGGCCCTGTTCCACTCCCCGAACATGTCGAGCGGGTGATAGAACTGCGTCAAGTTCTGCACCTTGCCGCGGTAGGTACCCGACTTGCGGTACCAGAGCTCGCCGATGGGTCCGAACGTGTACTTGTTCGCGAGGCCGTTGGGGAACACGTCGGGGAAGGTCAGCAGCGGCTTCGCGCTGAAGCGCAGCGGATCCTTCTGCAGCTTCGCCGGCAGCTGGTCCAGGGTCGCGAGCGATCCGCGCGACAGCGCCGCACGTCCCAGCTTCGGCGGACCCGAGATGGCGTCGAACCAGGCGCTCGAGTAGTCGTACCGGCTCTCGCTGCCGTCGCTGTGGATCGCGATGGTCTCGTCGAGGCTCGCCGTCACGTCGCCGTCGGCGATGAAGTACGCGGTCTCGGTCGGCGTCATCTCGATGGTCGCTCGCAGGATGATGCCGGTCAGGCCGTTTCCGCCCACCGTGGCCCAGAACAGCGGCGCGTCGTCGCCGTCGGGCGTGATGTGGCGGACGGTGCCGTCCGCGAGCAAGAGCTCCATCGAGCGCACGTGATTGCCGAAGCTGCCGGCGCTGTGATGGTTCTTGCCATGGATGTCACACCCGATGGCGCCGCCGATGGTCACCTGACGAGTGCCGGGGAGCACGGGGACCCACAATCCGAACGGCAGTGCCGCACGCATCAGCTGGTCCAGGCTCACTCCACCGTCCACATCGACGATGTGCGTCTCCGCGTCCATCGAGTGGATGCGGTTCAGTGCGCTCATGTCGACGACGAGCCCGCCGCCGTTCTGCGCGTTGTCACCGTACGAGCGGCCGAGTCCGCGGGCGATGACGCCGCGCCGCAGATGGGACGGCTTGCTCTCGTTCTGCTCCGCGACCCGGAGGACGGCGGCGGCCACGATCTCGGGATCGGACGTGGTCAGCACCTGCGCCGTGGTGGGCGAGGTACGTGCCCACCCGGTGAGGGTGCGCGCACTGGTGGGTGGCAATTCGGTGATGGACATCGTTCGTCAGGTTACAGGCAGTGAGAGGGCCAGTACGCTGACGCTCTGTGTCATCAGACGATCACCAGCGCCTTCCTCTGCCCGTCGAGATCCCCGTCACGGAGAACACCGCCGACGACGCGCTGGATCTGCGGACCCAGATCGTCCGGTTCCTCGTCACCGGGGTGCTGTCGGCTGTCGTCGACTTCTCCATCACCATCGCGCTGCAGTACGGCCTGGACGTGCAGCTCTCGCTGGCCAAGGCCGCGGGATTCGTCGTGGGCACCACCGTCGCGTACCTGATCAACCGGCGCTGGACGTTCGCGGCACCGCCGTCGCGGGCGCGGTTCGTGGCCGTCGTCGTCCTGTACGCGGCGACGTTCGGTGTCCAGAACGTGCTGTACACGCTGTTCGGGCACCTGTGGCCCGAGACGATCCTCTACAGCGCCGCGGCGTTCGTCATCGCGCAGGGCACCGCGACGGTGATCAACTTCGTGGTCCAGCGAGCGGTGATCTTCAAGTTGCGCTGACGCGCCCGTGCGCCTTGTGCGCATCCAGGGATACGCGAAAGGCGCACGGGGGGCTATGCCCAGTCCGCGAACGCGGGTGCCGCGGCGTCCTTGTCGGAGAGTTGGTAGGTCAGGGGTGTGCCGTCGCGGCCGTGGGTGGGCCAGTCGATGGCGAGGTCGGGGTCGAGCGGGTGGATGTCGCGGTCCGCTCCGGGGGTGTACTCGAGGCTGCACAGGTACATCACCGTGGAGTGGTCCTCGAGGGAGAGGATCGCGTGCCCGAGCCCGACGGGCAGGTACACCGCGCGGCGGTCGACGTCGTCGATGAGCACCGAGTCCCAGGTGCCGTACGTCGGTGAGTCCTTGCGGAGGTCGACCACGACGTCGAGGAATGCGCCGCGGGTGCAGGTGACGTACTTCGCCTGTCCGGGTGGGTCGACGGTGACGTGGATGCCGCGCAGCACACCGGCGGCGGAGACCGAGCAGTTGGCCTGCAGCAGTTCCAGGGGGTGGCCGACGGCGGCGGTGAAGGCGGAGTCCTTGTGCCATTCGAAGAACACCCCGCGGTCGTCGCCGAACTGGCGGGGAGTGAATTCGAACGCCCCGGGGACGCGCAGTTCGCGGAAGCTCACGGTCGGTGTCCTCTCTCGAGCAGGTCCAGCAGGTATGCCCCGTATCCGGACTTGAGCAGTGTCTGCGCGCGGGCGCGCAGGTCGTCGTCGGTGATGAACCCGCGTCGCCACGCCACCTCCTCGGGGGCGCCGATCTTGAGTCCCTGGCGTTGTTCGATGGTGCGCACGTAGTTGGAGGCGTCGAGGAGTGATTCGAAGGTGCCGGTGTCGAGCCACGCGGTCCCACGCGGCAGCACCTGCACCTGCAGGGTCCCCGCCTCGAGGTAGTGGCGGTTGACGTCGGTGATCTCGTACTCCCCGCGAGCGGAGGGGGCGAGGTCGCGGGCGATGGCGATGACGTCGTTGTCGTAGAAGTACAGCCCCGGCACCGCGTAGTTCGATCGCGGGTGCGCCGGTTTCTCCTCCAAGGAGAGGGCGGTGCCGCGTTCGTCGAACTCGATGACTCCGTATGCGCTGGGATCGGAGACCTCGTAGGCGAACACCGCGCCGCCGTCGACGTCGGCGAACCGGCTCAACTGCGTGCCGAGGCCGGGGCCGTAGAAGATGTTGTCCCCCAGCACCAGTGCGGCGCCCTCGGTGCCGATGTGCTCGGCGCCCAGCACGAACGCCTGCGCGAGGCCGTTGGGTTCGTGTTGCACCTTGTAGGTCAGCGAGATGCCGAACTGGGAGCCGTCACCGAGCAGCCGCTGGAACTGCTCGGCATCCTGCGTGGTGGTGATGATCAGGATGTCGCGGATCCCGGCGAGCATGAGCGTGGTCAGCGGGTAGTAGATCATCGGTTTGTCGTAGACGGGCACCAACTGCTTGCTCACGCCCTGAGTGATCGGATGCAGCCGCGACCCCGTGCCACCTGCCAGAATGATTCCCCGCATGATGGGCGAGTCTTTCAGACTGCGTCCGCCCTCGCCTCCCACGTACTCTTCGCCGCATGAGAATGCTCGTGACCGGCGGCGCCGGGTTCATCGGCGCGAACTTCGTGCACCTGACCGCCCGCACCCGCCCCGACATCGAGATCACCGTCCTCGACGCCCTCACCTACGCCGGCAACAAAGCCTCCCTCGACCCTGTCGCCGACCGCATCACCTTCGTCCACGGCGACATCACCGACACCGCCCTCGTCGACAGCCTCGTCGCCGACACCGACCTCGTCGTCCACTTCGCCGCCGAATCCCACAACGACAACTCTCTCGGCGACCCCTGGCCGTTCGTGCACACGAACATCGTCGGCACCACCACCCTCCTCCAAGCGGTCCGCACCCACGACGTCCGCTACCACCACATCTCCACCGACGAGGTCTACGGCGACCTCGAGCTGGACGACCCCGCCCGGTTCACCGAGAACACCCCCTACAACCCCTCCTCGCCGTACTCCTCCACCAAGGCCTCCAGCGACCTGCTGGTGCGAGCCTGGACCCGATCCTTCGGCGTCCGCGCCACCATCTCCAACTGCTCCAACAACTACGGGCCCTACCAGCACGTCGAGAAGTTCATCCCCCGCCAGATCACCGGCGTCCTCACCGGCATCCGCCCCAAGCTCTACGGCGCCGGACTCAACGTCCGCGACTGGATCCACGTCGAGGACCACAACACCGCCGTCTGGACCATCATCGACAAGGGCGCCCTCGGCCAGACCTACCTCATCGGCGCCGACGGCGAGGTCGACAACCGCACCGTCGTCGAGACCATCCTCGAACTCTGCGGCCACGACAAGGCCGACTTCGACTTCGTCACCGACCGCCCCGGCCATGACCTGCGCTACGCCATCGACAGCACCCGCCTGCGCACCGAGTTGGGATGGGAGCCGCGGTACTGCGACTTCCGTGTCGGTCTCGAGGCGACTGTGGCGTGGTATCGGCACAACGAGGCGTGGTGGCGTCCGCAGAAGGATGCCACCGAGCAGGCGTACGCGAAGGCAGGCAAACGCGCACTGGGAAACGACCGGCCCCGCTGAACACGAAGTTGCTCTCCGCGACCTTGCTCGCCGCGGTCCCGGCGCACGCATAGCAATATGCAACGCGATGTGCCAAGTGACCGTTCGACGGTGTGGCGAGCAACCTCAGGGCGGGTGGCGCTCAGACTGCTGTTGCATCATCGCGCTGGGACGTCGCCGAGGCGCTCGACCTGCCCGTAGTCGGCGCGTAGGACCCCGTCGCCGCAGACCATGTGCGGCTGACACCCCCATATCAACCGTGGCCGATCTCGTTCCCGCTAAGGCACTCCAAACTACTGGCCCTTCAGCACCGGTCCCGTGAGCTTGCCCGTCTCCAGAGTCCGGACAGGATTGACATGCTTTTGGTGACTCTGCCGCCGAGTACACAGACGACCTCAATGGGCGGGGTGACGCACATGCCGTTCGAGGGTGCAGTGGATGGGACGTACAAGCTCTAGCGCCAGTAGTCGGATCTGATCCATCAGGTGTTGCAGCACGGTCTGTCCCGAGCGGCCCGTGAACGAGGCGACCCGGACCGCTGAATTCCTGAGGGAACTCCCGCCAGTCGATATTGAGGTGCCGCCCGCCCGTGGATCCAGCGAGTCATGTAGATGTGAGAATGAGAAAACCGTCACCACGGGACGCCGAATAAACGGGCCATACCCATTGCCTCGCGCCGTTCAGTGGTGGCTGAGGCGCATCCGGCGCTTCGACGTAATCGAGTCGATAAGCGGGCGTTATTGGCTGTTGACTGTAGTCGAGATTCGAGTAATTCAGACGCAGAAGGAACCGTTCAACTCCCGACGCCTCTGCCAGGCGGGGTAGCAAGCGGTCACGAATAATAAGGCCGCGATCCGAGAACTCGTCAACGATTGTACAGTCGCAAAAATATGCAAGAGTTCCTATCTCGCCGGGTGATCGCACCGGAGAGTCGCCCACAATTTGCCCCACAGCGCCGCCCACCCTCGCATAATCCTGCGCGCTTGCCCAATTGCCGAAAATGACAGGCGATCTCCAGGGAAAACCGTTCTGGGAGTTGGCTGTGACCGTGAGGGCGAGTAAGGCAGTTCCCATGATGACACCAAAGGGCCAGACTGCGGTCCGGCCTTTCGACACGGCGACTGTCCCAAGAATGGCTACTGTCGTGAGCGAAACAAGTGGAGTCACGTAATACCAGTGATAGGGAACGGTATTCAAAGCTGAGTATGCCCCGTAGTAGGCAACGCCGCCGAATCCAAGTGTCCACAATGCAACTGGAATTTTATGTCGTATTATTGGAACGATCAGCCATAGCGCGGTGATCGCAAGTCCGAGTAACGCGGGGATAAAGGCGGCGCTGGTTGCCAGAGGTTGAGACCATGCGAACATTTCTGGACCGGTTGCATAATTGTAACCTCCGACATCAGTCGCCTGCCCCTCCTTGATGAGGAACGTATCGGGTATTGCAGAGCCAAGCCATAGCCAACTTGCCATGAACCAAGGGCCCCCGGCAATCAGAGCAGCTGGCAATACGATCTTCCATTTCGCGCGAACGGCCGGAGCGCATATGAAGAATGCCGCGGCGAATACAACAAGGTCCAGTCTGGTGAGTACTGCTGCCCCTGTAGCGAGCCCGAACTGCACTCCAGCGCGGCGGTCATTGCTGGACATCCGGAGCCCGAGAGCAGTCATCGACAGCAAGACAGCCGGAATCAACAGCACTTCAAGTCCGATTGCGGAGAGGACAAATGGATTGAGTTGCACGAGTAAAATTGCAGTAGCAGTCGCGAAGGAACCGACAGAAATTGAACGCGCGATAGACCCCAGTGCCCAGCCTATGAGGGCCCCGCACAAAGCGTTGAGCAGGTAAAGGCTGAACTGGGGGTCAGTCGAGCCGTCGAAGACCCGAGTGAGATACGCGATCGACCCGAGCAGCAACACATTGAGTGGTGAGGTAGACGTGTTCGCGGTGGCAGCGTCGATAACGCCCCAATGTAAATTCTCGGCTAGGTTTCTTGCAGCAGCAAGGGTGATATATGCATCATCCGTCAAGCTGTCATGTGTCAACCAGGAGGTGAGACATGACACCAGCACACCCAGAATCGGCATCAAGAACCGAATTGTCCCGCGCTTCTCCACGGATTCAGCTATGCCGGGCGAGCCGGTGGTGTGGCCGCCGGTTAGTCCGATGGGTTTATTCACGAACCGATGCTACCGACGTCAGGGTAAGCAGCTTCGAGCGGTCAGGCTAGATCATTGTGGGGTGACGGTAGCGAGAACACAGTGGTCGAGGATGGAGCCGGGGGACTGGAGGCCTCGGCTGTCGGTCAACTCGGAATCCGCAGGTCGACACGAGAATCTCGCCTGCTCGGCATGTCCTGAACTCGAAGTGGATACGGCCGGTTCGGACAGGCCGGCTCACTCACGTCGGCGAGAATCTCTCGAGCGGGCGCCGGGGTCAGATGAGCGCTTCATTCTCCGCGAAGCCGCCCGGCCTGGAGGTATCTGCATGCTCCGGATGCCATGGCCGGGAACAGGCATGATCGGGCAGTTCGATCCCGGCTCGGGAGCGTACGCGGCCGTCGTCAGTGCGGGCGCTCTCTCGTCGATACATGCCTGCTGGGGTGCGGCGCGCCCGGTCGCTAGGAGGATGCCAGTGCTCGCTCGGTTGCTACTGTAATTCCGTCGTTCGACGTGGTTCGGCACCGTGGTGGCTCACACCGCAGATCCATAGGAGAGTGTGATGAGCAGTTCCGTGCACGCCGATGCTCGATCCAACAACCTCGCGGCAGTACGCCGCACGATGGTCGATCACGACGCCCCGACCCGCCTGGTCGTGCAGCGAGGAACGTTCGCCGGTCCATCCCCCAGGGTGTCGGACGATCTGTACGCCTCCATCACCGTCGGTGACGTCCATCGCCGTCGTTTCGACGTCACGGTGGAGCAGGGTGCGTCCGTCGACACCGACACCTACTTCGGACGCTTCGCGGCGAGCTACTTCCAGCGGTGGACGACCGTGACCGAGGTGGCCGTCTCCTTCGACTTCGAGGGTGCAGGTGAGGTTCGACTTCGTGCGTCCGACTCGGGTGGCAACGACCGGACGGTGACCACCGTGCGGGTGTCGGGCTCCGGCAGGCAGACTCTGTCCTCCCCGGTGAACAGCTTCCTCGACGGTGGCTACCTGTGGATCGAGATCGCGGCGGTCGAGGACAGGGTGCGAGTGTCGGCCGTCGAGTGGACGGTGGCCGCACCGGCCGTCGTGCGCCCCGCCGCCGTAGCCATCTGCACCTTCAACCGGGCCGACGACTGCGCCGAGACGCTCGCCGCGCTGGCGGCCGACGAGCAGCTGGTCGCGGGCCTCGATGCGGTCTTCGTCGTCGACCAGGGCACGGACGTCGTCGCCGACCGGCCGCTCTTCGCGGAGGTCCGCGCGATCCTCGGAGACAAGCTGGTCTACATCCAGCAGCCGAATCTCGGAGGCGCGGGCGGTTTCACGCGTGGGATGTTCGAGATCACCGCCATCAACGAGCACGCCAACGTCATTCTGATGGACGACGACATCCTGTGTGAGCCGGAGAGCATTCTCCGAATGAACGCGTTCGCCAACGTCACGGTGACTCCCACGCTCGTCGGCGCGCAGATGCTCTACCTCATGAATCCTCTCAATCTGCATGTCAGTGGCGAGGAAGCGGACCTGCCGAAGCTGAAAGCCGGCCGCTGGTCGGCTCATTCGCTGCACGACGCCGATCTGACCGAGAAGCGCCAGAACAAGCGCGTCGATGCCGGATACAACGCGTGGTGGTCGTGTCTGATCCCCGCCGAGGTCATCTCGGAGATCGGGTTGCCGCTACCCATGTTCTTCCAGTGGGATGACATAGAGTTCGGCATCCGGGCGCGGGCGCACGGGTTCGCGACGGCGACACTTCCCAACGCGGGTGTGTGGCACGCCGATTTCCACTGGAAGGATCGCGACGACTGGGCCAAGTACTTCAGTGCCCGGAACTCGTTGATCGCCGCTGCACTGCACAGCGACTTCGACGTCAAGTCCCTCAGTAAGCAGTTGACACGCGAGATCTCGCAGTTCGCGGTGTCGATGCAGTACGGCCTCGCGCTGACCACACTGCAGGCGATCGAGGACTTCCTGGTCGGTCCCTCGATCCTCGAGGACGGTGGACAGTCCGTGCTCGCCTCGGTGCGAGCCATGCGAAGCGCGCACCCGGAGACGGTGAAGCATCCGGCCAGTGCTGTTCCCGGCGTCGTGTCCTCCGAGTTGGTCACGCGTCTGGCGGGTTTCACCCCGAACAAGAAGTTGCTCGATCTCGTTCTCCTCAAGAGAGTGCGTGATCAGTTCCGAGGGCGAGTGCGAGGCGAGTTCGCCTACATCCCTGCGGCGGAGGCGCATTGGTGGCACGTGTCGCTCTTCGACCGTGCCGTGGTGGCGGACGCGTCCCAGTCCGGAGTACGAGTGCGCCGACGCGACGTGGCCGAGGCCAAGGTCGTCGCCGCGCGTCTCAAGGACGTCATGCGGCGCTTCCGCACCGAGGGACCGGAGGTCCAGCGGCAGTTCCGCGCTGCCCTGCCGGCCCTGACGAGTCGCGAGAACTGGGCCCGGCTCTACGGGATCGACGCCGACGCTCCGACCACCGAATCGGTCAGGTGAGCCGGACCGCCACCTGCTCGTTGTTGGACGTGTAGGCGAGGTACTCGAACGTCACCCCGGTGCGGTGGACGAACTCGGTCCACGCCTTGTACTCGTGCAGGGCCCAGCCGGGGAAGTTGAAGAACTCGTCGAACACGATGACGGTGCCCGGCACCAGCCGTGACTCGAGACGACGCAGGACGAAGTCGGTCGACGAGTACAGGTCGGCGTCGAGGTGCAGGAACGCGACCGGGCCGCGGTTCTTCGACAGGAACGGCCCGAGGGTCTGCTGGAACATGCCCTTCACCAGGTGCGCTCCCGGAACGTCCGGTAGAGCGTCCTGAGCGAAGGTCCCGGCCTCGAAGCCGGTGCGCCAGTCCTCCGGCAGGCCCTCGAAGGTGTCGAAGCCGGCGATGACTCCGACGTTGGCGGCGCGGCGCCACTCGTCGACGATGGTGCCGAGGGTGGTCCCGGTGGCGACCCCGAACTCGAGTGCCATGCCGTCGATGGAGACGGCTCTGAGCGCGTGTCGGAGCGTGAGGTCGGGGTGGGTGAAGGACGGCGTCATCGGGAGATGTGTCTCGGCGAAGTCGGCACTCGAGGCGGTGGCCTCGAGGTCCGAGGCGAACGGGATGTCGCGGCGCATCCGGAACTCCAGCGTGGTGATGGATTCCTGGAGGTCGGCGATCGTCTTCGCCTGACCCGTGATCAGGTCTATCAACTCACTGTGACGACGGTCGGCCTCGGGTGCCACGGCGTCCTGGACTGCCTGCACGACCTTGCCCCGCGCCGAGGCTCTGACGCGTCGGCTCCACCGCATCACCCGCACCGTCCACTCGTCATGGGGACATACCGTAGTTCAGGGTTTGCGGAAGTACTCATCCCGGCCGAGCTTGCGCAGACGCAACCACTCGCGCAGGCCGCGGAGGTCCCGTCGTGTGACCACGAAGTACCACCCGAAGCGCACCCATTCCTGCGGGAGAAGCTTGCGCATGCCGGGTTGAGCCATCAGGTATCCGCGGTTGCGGTAGGTGAAGTAGCGCTTGGTGGCGTCGTCCGGATACTGCGTGTGCATCCGGCCGCCGAGGATCGGCTTGAACTCGTCGGCGCCGTTCGGATGCAGGTACGCGGTCTGCAGGCACGTGCCGAAAGCCAGCCCCGAGCGTGTGAGGCGACGGTGGATCTCGACCTCGTCGCCGCGGACGAAGAGCCGGAGGTCGGGGACACCGACGGCGTCGATCGCAGCGGCCGAGAACAGCGCACCGTTGAACAACGACGCGTAGGACGGCAACAACTCCTCGTCACCGAGTTCGGACCGCCACCGTCGCCACGCGGTGCCGCGTCGCAGCGGGAACGCGAGGTGATCGGGATCGTCGATGTCGCACACGACGGGGGAGACCTCGTCGAGGCCGTGGCGCACCGCGCAGTCGAGGAGCGTGGCGAGGACGTCCGGCCCCTCCGGCCTGCCGTCGTCGTCGGCTAGCCACACCCGCTCGGCACCGAGGGACAGCGCGTGCAGCATCCCCAGCGCGAAGCCGCCGGCCCCACCGAGGTTGTGCTTGCTCCCGAGGTAGGTGGTCGGCACGGCCGCGCTCTCGACGAGCTCGCGGACCGCTGTCTCGTTCGCGTTGTCCACCACGATCAGATGGTCGAGCGGACGGGTCTGCGACGTCAGGACGGCGAGGGACTGGGCCAGTAGCTCGCGGCGCTGGTGGGTGACCACCACGCCGACGATGAACTCAGGCATGCGGATCGTGATCGGCCTGGCCACGATCCGCGGCCTCCAGCTCACGAATGACGTGCGCGACGTGGTCTCCCGCGTCGTCGCCCTCGTACGACCGCACGACCTCCTCGATACCGCCCTGCTGCCGCACGTGGCCGTGATCGATCCACATCGCCGAATCGCAGAGCTGGGCGAGGAACTCGTTGGAGTGCGAGGCGAAGACGAGGATGCCCGAGCGCTGCACGAGCTTCTGCAGACGAGTGCGCGCCTTCTTCATGAACTCGGCGTCGACCGCGCCGATGCCCTCGTCGAGCAGCAGGATCTCGGGGTCGATGCTCGTGACGACGCCCATGGCGATGCGCACGCGCATGCCCGTCGAGTAGGTGCGCAGCGGCATGTCGAGGTACTCGCCGAGCTCGGTGAAGTCGGCGATCTCGTCGATCTTCGACATCATCTGCTTGCGTGTCTGGCCGAGGAACAGGCCGCGGATGATGATGTTCTCGTAGCCGGAGATCTCCGGGTCCATGCCGACGCCCAGGTCGAAGACCGGCGCGACGCGACCCCGCACGACGGCACTGCCTCGGGTGGGTTCGTAGATGCCCGCCAGCAGGCGTAGGAGCGTCGACTTGCCCGCACCGTTGTGGCCGACCAGTCCGACGCGGTCGCCCTCCTTCAGTGAGAGCGTGATGTCGCGCAGCGCCTCCACGACGACGACGTCACTGCTGTTGCGTCCGATGGTGCCGCCGGCCTTGCCGAGGAACGCCTTCTTCAGCGACCGGGTCTTGGCGTCGAAGATGGGGAAGTCGACGCACGCGCCGTGCGTCTCGATGCTGACTGTCATGTGTGTCTCGTCCGATCAGACCCAGTAGGGCACGCGGGCCCGGAACGTACGCATCGCCACCATGGTGACGGCCAGGCCGACCACGGTGAACGCCAGCACGATGTACCAGTGGTACGCCTGCTGGTCCTCGCCGATCAGGGGCGCGCGCAGGATGTCGAGGTAGTGGAACAGCGGATTGATCTCCACCAGCCGCGCGCGGTCCGCCGCGGCCCCGCCCATCTTCTGCAGATTCGCCGTGGTCCACACGATCGGCGTCATGAAGAACAGCAGCGTGACGACGCTGCCGAGGATCGGGGCCAGGTCGCGGTAGCGGGTGGCGATGATGCCGAAGAGCAGTGACACCCACACCATGTTGACGACGATCAGACCGAACGCCGGGATCGCCATGACGATGGTCCAGTGCAGCTCGGGACGGAACACCGCGAGCATGATCAGGTAGATCAGCATGTTGTGGCCGAGGAGCAGCACCTGGCGCCACACGAGCCGATAGATGTGCACGCTCAGTGCCGACGGCAGCTGTTTGATCAGGCCCTCGTTGGCCACGAAGACGTCGGCGCCCTCGAGGATCGACGCGCTGATGAGGTTCCAGATGATGAGCCCGACGGTGACGTGGGGCAGGAACGACTTCAGGTCGATGTCGAGGAGGACCGAGTACAGCAGACCCATCGCGACGGCCTGCACACCCGTGGCGATGGTGATCCAGAACGGGCCGATGACGGAACGCCGGTACCGCTGCTTGATGTCCTGCCACCCGAGACTCAGCCACAGCTCACGCTGGGCGTAGCCCTGCCGGAGATCGCGGACGGCCCGGCGGAACGTCTGCGAATCGGACGCGGGTGCATCCCCGGAGTTCGAGTCCCCGGTGTTCGAGTCGATCGCTGGTGCTGCCACGACCGACGACCCTACAGACGAGAACCGTCAGAGGTACTGGCCGGTGCCCTGCCCGTGCTGGCCCTGACCGCCGCCGCCGATGGACACACCGGGCGGAAGTGCACCCTGGCGCATCTGCTCGAGCTGGGCGCGCGCCGCCATCTGCTGAGCGAAGAGTGCCGTCTGGATGCCGTGGAACAGTCCCTCCAGCCAGCCCACCAGTTGTGCCTGGGCGATGCGGAGCTCGGCGTCGGACGGCACCGCGTCCTCGCCGAAGGGTAACGCCAGGCGCTGGAGCTCGTCGCGCAACTCCGGCGCGAGTCCCTGCTCGAGCTCACGGATGGAGGAGGTGTGGATCTCCTTGAGGCGGGTGCGGCTGGCGTCGTCCAGCGGTGCCGCGCGCACCTCCTCGAGGAGCTGCTTGATCATGGTGCCGATGCGCATGACCTTGGCGGGTTGCTCGACCATGTCCGCCAGCGATTCCTGGTCGTCGCCGTCCGACGAGTCGCCGGCCCCGGTGACGTTCGCGCGGGCCGCGGCGGCCGCCGCCTCGCGGGGACTGAGCGCGATCGGCTGCCCGTCCGGACCGATGACGACGACGTGGTCGGCGCTGTCGTCCGCGCGGCCGCCGTCCGAGTTCTGCTCGTGTGAAGACGTCATGTCTCCATCTTGACCCGGGTCGCTCACCAGGATGGGGTCCGGGGCGTGCCCGTGCGTGCCCGCCCTGTCGCCGTCGGCGCCTAGAGTGTGCGGCATGAC
The DNA here is from genome assembly GCF_019836145.1 of Rhodococcus sp. BP-241. Classification (NCBI taxonomy): domain Bacteria; kingdom Bacillati; phylum Actinomycetota; class Actinomycetes; order Mycobacteriales; family Nocardiaceae; genus Rhodococcus; species Rhodococcus sp. BP-241. Next base: position 54,291 of record NZ_JABUEI010000011.1, read on the forward strand.
CTACGACGTCGCCCGCGTACGAGGGCTGTTTCCCTCGCTCGGCGACGGCTGGATCCACCTCGATCCGCAGCTGGGCATGCAGATCCCCGACCGGGTGGCCACGGCCGTGTCCACCACCTTCCGTGGGACCGCATCGACGCACATCGGTCGGCACCCCTACGCGCAGCGCAGCGCGAAGGTCGCCGACGACGCTCGGCAGGCCGTCGCAGATCTGGTCGGTGGAACCCCCGAGGGCGTGGTCCTCGGTCCGGACCACGGCATCCTCCTGACCGCTCTCGCGGAAGCCCTCAGCACGCGTCTCGGCCTCGGTACGGGCATCGTCCTGTCCCGGCTGGACGACGAGGCGAACGTGGCACCGTGGCTGCGCATCGCCAATCGGTACGGCGCCCAGGTGCAGTGGGCCGAGGTGGACATCGAGACGTGCGAGCTCCCCAGTTGGCAGTTCGGGGAACTCATCGCGGCGAACACTCGGCTCGTCGCGCTGACCGCGGCGTCGACGGTGGTGGGGTCGGCCCCCGACGTCCGTGTCGCCGCCGACCTCGTGCACGACGCCGGCGGGCTGCTGGTCGTCGACGCGGTGGGTGCGGCCCCTTACGCGGTGCTCGACATCGAGGAACTCCGGGCGGACGTCGTCGCCGTCAACGCCGCGGCCTGGGGTGGGCCTCGCGTCGGAGCGCTGGTGTTCCGGGACCCCGAGCTGCTCGACCGGTTGCCGTCGCAGGCGCTCGACACCGATGCGAAGGGTCCGGCGCGGCTCGAGGTCGCCGGTCTGCACTACTCACTGCTCGCGGGCATGACCGCGTCCGTCGACTGTCTCGCCGCCCTCGACGAGAACGCGAGCGGGACACGTCGACAGCGTCTCGAGATGTCCATCGGCTCGCTGCAGGACTATCAGGATCGGCTCTTCGCGTACCTGCAGGAACGTGTGGCGGCACTGCCGCACGTCATGGCCATCGGTCAGGCGTCCAGCCGCATCCCGTGCCTGAGCATCAGCGTGGACGGCGTCGACTCCGACAAGGTGGCGGCGCGACTGGCGGACAACAGGATCGACGTGGTCGGTGGCCTGCACGGCGGCAGCCGCCTGCTCGAGTCGCTGGGTGTCGCCGATGCCGGTGGCGCGATCACAGTGGGGCTGGCCCCGTACACGACGCGGCACGAGATCGACCAGCTCGTCACGGTTCTCGAGACGCTGACCTGATCCGCGCCCGTCAGCGGACGCGCAGGATCACCTTGCCCACCGTGGCGTGGTCGTCCAGCATGCGATGAGCCTGCGGTGCGTCCGACACCGGCACCTCCGCGTGCACGACGGGCACGACCGCACCGTCGGCGATCATCGGCCACACGTGCTCGCGCACCTGGCGCACGATGTCGGCCTTGCCGCCCTGGCCGGTGAGGGGGCGCGCCCGCAACCCGGCGCAGTGCACACTGCCGCGCTTGGCCATCAGCGCGCCGAAGTCGAACTCGGCCACCCGGCCGCCCTGCATGCCGATCGTGACCAGGCGGCCGTCCATCGCGAGCGCAGAGATGTTGGGAGAGAGGTACTTCGCGCCCATGTTGTCGAGAATGACGTCGGCTCCGTGCCCGTCCGTCGCGGACCGTAACTCCTCGGTGAAGTCCGAGGTCTTGTAGTCGATGAGGATGTCCGCGCCGAACGATCGGCAGATCTCGAGCTTCTCCGCCGAGCCTGCCGTCACCGCGACGCGCGCGCCGAGGGCCTTCGCCACCTGGATGGCGTGCGTGCCGATGCCGCTGCCACCGCCGTGGATCAACAACGTGTCCCCGGCGGACAAGCCGGCGTACATGACGACGTTGGACCACACCGTGCACGCGACCTCGGGCAGCGAGGCGGCCACGTGCAGGTCGAGCCCGTCGGGAACGCGCAGCACCTGTCCGGCCGGCACCACCACCTGCTCGGCGTAGCCGCCACCCGCGAGCAGCGCGCAGACCCGATCGCCGACGTTCCACGAGGTGACGTCCGCACCGACGTCGGCGATCACACCGGAGCACTCGAGCCCGAGGATGTCGGAGGCGCCGGCGGGCGGCGGGTAGTTGCCCTGCCGTTGCTGCAGATCGGCGCGGTTGACGGCGGACGCGGACACCGAGATCAGGACCTCGCCCGGGCCGGGCACCGGATCGGGTACCTCGGTCCAGACCATGACCTCCGGGTCGCCGTACTCGGTCAGCGTGATGGCATGCACGTCTCGATCGTATGCCGCCCTCAGATACGGGAGGGTTCCTCCCACAGGTTGATGCCGGACTCCTTGGCGTGCTCGTCGATGCGGCTCAGTTCGTCGTCGTCGAATCGGAGTTGCGCGAGTGCACCCACGTTGTCGTCGAGCTGCTCGACGGACGAGGCGCCGATCAGCACCGTCGTGACCCGCGGGTCCCGCAGCGCCCACGCCAACGACATCTGGGCGAGCGACTGCCCCCGCGCCGCGGCGATGTCGTTCAGCGCGTTCAGATGCCCGCGCATGTTCTCAGTCAGCCACTCGGGATCTAACGACTTCCCCTGTGCCGCGCGCGACTCGTCGGGGATGCCGCCGAGGTACTTGTCGGTCAGCATGCCCTGCGCGAGAGGGGAGAACGCGATCACGCCGACTCCCAGCTCGTCGACGGCCGGCAGTAGATCGGACTCGATCCAGCGATTGAGCATCGAGTAACTAGGCTGGTGGATCAGCAGTGGCACTCCCGCATCGGACAGCAGTGCCGCCATCTGGCGGGTGCGCGCCGCCGAGTACGAGCTGATGCCCACGTAGCGCGCCTTGCCCTGCTCGACGGCACTGACCAGCGCGCCCGCGGTCTCCTCGACGGGTGTGTCCTTGTCGGGGCGGTGGCTGTAGTAGATGTCGATGCTGTCGAGCCCCATGCGCTCGAGTGAGCGGTCCAGTGAGCTCAGCAGGTACTTGCGCGACCCGCCGAAGCCGTACGGGCCCGGCCACATGTCCCACCCCGCCTTCGTCGAGATGACCAGCTCGTCGCGGTACGGCCCGAAGTCCTCCCGCAGGATGCGGCCGAAGTTGATCTCCGCGCTGCCGTACGGCGGCCCGTAGTTGTTGGCGAGATCGAAGTGGGTGATGCCGAGGTCGAACGCCCGGCGGAGGACGGCGCGCTGGGTGGCGAGCGGCACGTCGTCACCGAAGTTGTGCCACAGCCCCAGCGAGATGGCGGGCAGCTTCAGTCCGCTCTCACCGGTACGGCGGTAGGGCATCGCTGTCGGGCGGTCGGTGTCGTAGCGGTCGGGGGAGGCGACATAGGGATCCGGCATGGCGCCATCCTGCCGGACATGTGACGCTCACCAGCGTGAAATCGTGTTGCCGGGCGTGCGCGTTCGCTAGCGTTTGCGTGTGAGCACTTTCGGCAACTTCCAGAACGAGATCTACCTGACCGGGCTCGGCGGCACGACCCCCGACCTGCCGATGACGGCCGACGGTCTCGAGGAGCGGGCGCGCGAGACGCTGTCCGCGGCCGCCTTCGCGTACATCGCCGGTAGTGCGTCCACGGAACGCACGGCGCGTGGGAACGTCGACGCGTTCGCCGCCCGCAGGATCGTTCCCCGGATGTGGCGCGGGGCCAGCGCACCGGACGCCCGCGACCTGTCGGTGACCGTGCTGGGGACCACCCTCGCCGCACCGGTGCTCACCGCGCCCATCGGCGTCCTCGGCATGGTGCACCCCGCGGCGGAACCCGCCGTCGGGTCGGCCGCCGCCGAGCTGGGGATCGGCTCGGTGCTGTCCACCGCGTCGTCCACTCCGCTCGAGGACGTCGCGGCGGAGTCCGGCGAGAACTGGTGGTACCAGCTGTACTGGCCGTCGGACGACGGCGTCGCGGAGTCACTGGTGCGTCGTGCCACCGCGGCGGGAGCGAAGGTCATCGTCGTCACGGCGGACACCCCCGGCATCGGGTGGCGTCCGCGCGATCTCACGCTCGGTCATCTGCCCTTCCTCCGCGCCGAGGGCATCGCGAACTACCTGTCCGATCCGGTCTTTCGCTCACGCCTGGTGTCGCCTCCCGAGGAGAGTGCCGAGGCGCTGCAGATCGCGGTGCTCACCTGGGTCGGCATGTTCGGCAACCACACGCTCCGCCCGTCCGACGTCGCGCGGGTGCGTGAGTGGACGCATCTGCCCGTCGTGGTCAAGGGGATCCTGCACCCCGACGACGCCCGTGCCGTCGTCGACGCGGGTGCCGACGGCGTCGTCGTCTCCAATCACGGTGGGCGACAGGTGGACAACTCGATCGCCGCGCTCGACGCGCTCGAACCCGTCGCCGCGGCCGTCGGCGATCACGCGACCGTGCTGCTCGATTCCGGTGTCCGCTCCGGCGCCGACGTGGTGGTCGCGCTGGCCCTCGGCGCCGACGCGGTGTTCTACGGGCGGCCGTGGGTGTACGGCCTGGGACTCGCGGGCCGGGAGGGTGTCGTCCATGCGCTGCGGTGCCTGCTGGGCGACCTCGACATCACCATGGGACTGGCCGGGCTGTCGTCGGTCACCGAGGTGGACGGGTCGATTCTGTACCGGTCCTGAAGATGCGCAGGTCGGCACGCGCGGGGGTCACCTCGGTCTAGCCTTCCGTCATGGTCGTTCACAGTGCGCGTCCCGAGGAGTCACAGACCGCGGCCCCGCCGGTGGCCTGGTTGAACGAGGCGGAGGCCCGCGCGTGGCGCGCGTTCATCGATGCCGACTACCGCCTCATGGACACCCTGAACCGCGACCTGCACACGCGAGAAGGTCTGACCCTGGCCGAGTACCGCATCCTGGTGCGACTGAGCGAGGCTCCCGACGGTTCGCTGCGGATGAGTCTGCTCGCCGACGGCGTGCTCTCGTCGAGGAGCCGGCTCACGCACCAGATCCGCCGAATGCAGGAGCAGGGCTTGGTCGTTCGAGACACCTGCGACGAGGACGGGCGTGGTGTCCTGGCCGTCATCACGGACGACGGACGCGCCCGCCTGGCGGCAGCGGCACCGTCGCACGTCGCCGCGGTACGGCGATGCCTGATCGATCTGCTCACGGCCGACGAACTCGCGACGATGGCCGAGGTGTTCGAGAAGGTCGATCGACGACTGCTCACGGGAGACCACTAGTATCGATCGCGGAAGCGTGGCAGAGCGGCCCAATGCACTCGCCTTGAAAGCGAGAGACGTGTGAAAGCGTCCGGGGGTTCAAATCCCTCCGCTTCCGCCAGTGCGATGTGATCGACGACGAACGCCCCCTCCGTCCGGAGGGGGCGTTCGTGTCGGTCGGTGCCGCGTTACTTCTGCTTCGCGGCGGCGAGTCCGCGGGCCACGATGGCGGCCTGCAGGTAGCGCAGTCCCGAGGGCACGCTGGGATCGATGCCGGTGAGCTGGCCGATGCGCTTGAGGCGGTAGTCGACGGTGTTGGCGTGCACGAACAGGTGTCGCGCGGTGCGCTGGCGGTTGAGTTCGTGACCGATGTACGACGTCAGCGTGTCGAGCAGTTCGGGCGCGTCGTCGAGGGGCTTGAGAGCGCGGAGCAGCTGTTCCCGGCCGCGGCCCGGACGGGTGAGCTGGTATTCGAGCACCAGGTCCTCGGTGCGGTACATCCCGGCCGGTCGGCCGAGTTGCCGTGTGAGCGAGAGCAGTTCGTAGACGTGCTCGGCAGCACCGGGGATGTCCTCGCGCTCGGCCGACGTCATCGTGGCGGTGATCGGGATCTCGCCGGCGCGGGAGAGTCGCTCGACGAGGGTGTCCACCCACTCGCGTTCGCGCGGTGCGGGCAGGAGCACGGTGCCGCCGTCGGTGCTGAGCAGGGCCAGCGGCGACTTGCCGCACATGGTCGCGAGTTCCGCCTGGATGCGGCGCAGCTTGCGCCGTGCGGACACGGTGCGATCGACGACGGGGTTCGCCTCGTCGGGATGCTGCGGGAAGTGCAGCGCGATGACGAGGTACTCGTCGGCGAGGTCGATACCGCACTGCTGAGCGGTGGACAGGGCGTTCTGACCGCCGCTGAGCAACGTGGTCACCAGAGTGTGCGTGGCGGTGTGGTGCTCGGACGCGACGGAGCGGTACTCCTCCACGTACGCCATGGACACCTCGGTGGTGACGGCCTCGAGGAGGCTCACCAGGACGAGCGAGTTGTCGGTGACGTTTTCGATGTTCTGCGCCTTGGCGTCACGGCTGACGAGAGTGAGGCCGAAGCGGAATCCGTCGTGATAGGCGCGCAGGATCGAGCGCAGCGGCACCCCCTCGCGAGCCCAGCGAGCGGCCGCGTCGTGGACGTTGGCGAGGTCCTTGTCCGACGGCGTCTTGCCCGATTCGAGCATGCGGACGGCGAGACCCAGGCACTTGACGGTGACCTCGGTGACGTCGCCGTGCAGGAGCTCCCCGGGGAGCGTTCCGCAGGGGGTGTTGGCCTGGAAGTGATCGACCAGATGACGCGCCACCCCTCGCAGATCGCTCATCGCCAGAGAGTTTGTACGGGTGCCGGCGATCAGGCCCGCTTCCATGTGTCCCGGAAGCGGCTTCGGAGCTGTCTTCGGTGTGGTCATCGATCCCCCCATGACTGTGTAGTTCATGTCAGTCGTGCATGTTCTCGGGGTACCGTAACAATCATTAACGGGTCCCGAGATTGTTTCGAGATACCTATTCGAGAGCCACGGTATGCGCTCAGGCCCACTGCGGTGTCTGTTCCCGTTGTCAGGCCAACCGCTGTGACCTGCGATGACACCCCTGCATGACGCCTGTTGAGGCAAAACAAGTCGCGTTTTCACCTAGTTCCATCTTGCTTTCACACAATTGACGGTGACCCACTTCATGAAATGTCACACACGTGGGTGATGCCTCCAAGTCCGGTTCACGTGTCGTCCACCGTCTCGCGGTACGCTTTCGGCACGGTTCCCGGTCTCGGTGTCCTCGTCGCCGGTTCTTGTGACCGCAGACAGGACGTCGAGCAGTCCTTTGGACCTGAAGGTGGCGTACCTACCGGCAAGTAAGTTGGTACGCGTTCCCCCGGGCGCGCGGGACGTTCCGCGCGTCGTGTCTCTCTGTTCACCGGTGGCTCCGCGCGAGCCACATCGGACGAAAGGTCTGTCGATGCGACGTCCCGCTCTGCTCGCCGCGGGGTGCCTCACCGCGCTGACGCTTCTCGGCTCCGCGCCGGTGGCGGGTGCGCAGCCGGGCGTCCCGACGCCGGCCGTGGACGCGTCGTCACCCACTCGCGTCGTCTCGGTGACCATGGCGACCGATCGCCGGGCCGTCATGTCGGTGTTCTCCTCGTCGATGAACCGCGAGATCCAGGTGCAGGTGTTACTGCCCGCCGATCGATCGGTACCGCGTCCGTCGCTGTACATGCTGGACGGGGTCAGTGCGGGCGAGGAGTCCGGCTACACGGAGAGCACGTGGACGCAGAAGACGGACGCGGTCTCGTTCTTCTCGGACAAGGCCGCCAACATCGTCCTTCCCGTCGGGGGACGCGGTGCCTACTACGCCGACTGGGCCCAGCCCGATCCCGTGCTCGGAGTCAACAAGTGGGAGACGTTCCTGACGTCGGAACTGCCCCCGTTGATCGATGCCCGCTTCGACGGCAACGGCGTCAATGCGCTGATGGGTCTGTCGATGGGCGCACAGGGCGCGATGAACCTGCTGACCAAGCATCCCGATCTGTACACGGGCATCGCCGGATTCAGCGGTTGCTACGACAACCGCTCCAACGAGACGAAGAACGCGGTGCGTGCCACCGTCGGGTCCACCGGGGGCGACGCCACCAACATGTGGGGTACGAACGCGGATCCGCTGTGGGCCGAGAACGATCCGAGTACCCGCGTCGAGACGCTCCGCGGCAAGCAGGTGTACCTGTCGACGGGCAACGGATTCCCCGGACCGTACGAGGCGGGTGGCGGTTTCGGTGAGGAGATCATCGACGCGCTGACCGTGGGCGGCCCCCTCGAGGCCGCCGCGAACATCTGCACCACCGGCTTCGCCGACACGCTGCGCGCGGCGGGTGTCCCGGCGACCATCGTGTTCAAGCCGTACGGCACGCACTCCTGGCGCTACTGGCAGGACGAGATGCACAACTCGTGGCCCGTCGTGGCCAGGGCGCTCGGCTTGTAGCTGTCGGGGGCGTACACCCGCTCCGTCGACCGCACACCCTCTCCCGCCGGCTGCGGAGGGTGTGCGCCTCACGCACCGCGTGCGCACGCGGGTCCTATCGCGAGGCCGTGGCCCCGGCGAACTGCTCGGCAGCCGACGCGGCGAACGCGAGGAACGCATCGTTCTCGTGTGGGTCGCCCACGGTCACGCGTACGCCGTCGTCCCCGTACGCCCGCACGATGACACCGGCCTCGGTGGACGCTGCGGAGAAGTCTCCCGACTCCGCCCCCAGCGGGATCCACACGAAGTTCGCGGACGACTCGGGCACCTGGAACCCCATGTCGCGCAACGAGTCACGGAGGCGCGACCGCTCGGCCGTCACGACTGCCGTACGTGCGAGGAGTTCGTCCGAGGCCGCGAGCGACGCGACGGCGCCACTCTGCGCGACACTGCTCACGCTGAACGCGGTGTGCACCTTCTTCATCGACGTGATGATCGACGGTGCTCCGACGGCGTACCCCACCCGCAGTCCGGCGAGGCCGTAGGCCTTCGAGAACGTCCGCAGCACCACCACGTTGGGCCGGGTTCGTCCGATCTCCACGCCGTCGATCGCGCGGTCGGTGTACTCGAAGTAGGCCTCGTCCAGCACCACGACGATGTGGTCGGGGATCGCGTCGAGGAACCGTTCGAGGTCGGCGGGGTCCACCACGGTGCCCGTCGGGTTGTTCGGGTTGCACACGAACATGAGACGGGTCTTGTCCGTCACCGCTGCGGCCATCGCGTCGAGGTCGTGCACGTCGTCGTGAGTGAGCGGCACACGCACGGCGGTGGCGCCGGCGACGAGCGAGACGATGGGGTAGGCCTCGAACGAGCGCCAGCCGAAGACGACCTCGTCCCCGGCGTTGCAGGTGACCTGGACCAGCTCCTGGCACAGCGCGACCGATCCGCAGCCGACGGCGATGGTGGTGGCCGGGACGTCGAGGAAGTCCGCGAGCGCCTCGACCAGGACTGTCGACTGGTTGTCGGGATAGCGGTTCACTCCGGCCGCCGCCTCGGCGATGGCCTCGCGAACGCTGGGCAGCGGGCCGGCCGTGGTCTCGTTGCTGGCGAGTTTGATCGCGCCCGGGAACGAACGACCGGGTAGGTAACCGGGGATGGCATCGAGGTCGGGGCGCGTGCGTGGGGTCACGATCACCGATTATGCGCGGCGGTCGGACACAGTGTGGTCGCGGCTCTCGCTCGACCCTCGCTTTCGCCATTGTGTGCCATTACCGTGGAGCCATGTCGGGTCTCATCGAGGACACTGCGCCCATCCGCCCCCGCGACGAGGGTGCGGACACCGCCACGCTCGATCGCGTGCCGCTCACCGCGTTCGAGCCTGACAGCAGGGCTCGCGGCGGCATCGTGGTGTTGCACGAGGCGCGCGAGCTCCCGCAGGCCCTGCTCGAGTTCATGCGGTCCCTCGCCGCCGACGGCTGGTTGGTTGCGGCGCCGCACCTGTTCCACCGGGCAGCGGGCGACGACGAGGTGTTCGGCACGCCGTTGTTCGAGGACTTCGACGCCACCGTCGACTGGCTGCAGAGCCGGGGCGTCCCGACGGACTGCATCGGCGTCATCGGATTCGACGACGCCGGAACCGCAGCCGCCCTGGTGGCCACCGATCGAGCCATCGGTGCGGCGGTGAGTGTCGCTGCTCCCGGCATCGTCGAGGCGCTGACCACGGATGCGCTCGCTCTCGTCGACGCGGCGGCATCCCTCAAGGCGCCCTGGCTCGGTCTCTACGGACGCGACGACGTCCGCACTCCCGTGGAGCACGTGGAGCAGTTGCAGGAGGCCGTGTCGAAGGCGTCCGTCGCCACGCTCGTCGTCAGTTACGCCGGTGTCGAGCATCGTGCGGACGAGGGATCCGCCGTGTCGGAGGAGTCGGCCGGCGAGGAGGCGATCGTCGACGCCCAGCGTCGCATCTTCGACTGGTTCGACAGTCATCTCCGATAAGACCGCCCCACCAGCCGTTTTGCGTCTACTCCGGGGCGTGTGTAATCTTCCTTCTCGGCGGTTCGCAAGGACCGGTGCCCTCGAAAGAGGTCCAGGAGGCGTGCCAGAGCGGCCGAATGGGAGTCACTGCTAATGACTTGACCCTTCACCGGGTCCGGAGGTTCAAATCCTCTCGCCTCCGCCACTTTCGACTTCGGTCGGAGGACAACTGAACAGCACCACAGCATGCGCCCGTAGCTCAACGGATAGAGCACCTGACTACGGATCAGGAGGTTAGGGGTTCGAATCCCTTCGGGCGCACCACAGAGAGCCGGTACCAGGATCATCCTGGTGCCGGCTTTCTGCATGTACGGGTCCGGCACCTCTGTGTACTATGCGATGGAACATATAACCGGGTTCCGGCCCGCCACAGGGGGAGTGTGTCGTGACCGAGTTCCAGACGATCACCGTCGAACCGCGTGGGCACGTCCTGCACATCGGGCTGAACAGGCCGTCGAAGCGGAACTCCTTCACCACCGACATGATCCGCGAGCTGTCCACGGCGTACGGAATGTTGGAGGCGGACGACGACCTCCGTGCCGGACTCCTCTTCGCTCACGGTGAGCACTTCACCGCCGGTCTCGATCTCGTGGACGTCGCCCAGCATCTGACGGGCGATCGTCTGCCGTTCGCTGAGGGTGGGCGGGATCCGTGGCGCCTCGACGGAACGTGGACCACTCCGGTGGTGGCGGCGGTGCACGGATGGTGCATGACGCTCGGCATCGAACTGCTGCTGGCGTCCGACATCCGGGTCGCCGCAGCCGGAACGCGTTTCTCTCAGATGGAAGTTCAGCGCGGTATCTACCCGTTCGGCGGGGCGACCCTGCGGTTTCCTCGCGAGACCGGCTGGGGGAACGCCATGCGGTGGATGCTCACCGGAGACGAGTTCGATGCCGAGGAGGCTCGTCGCATCGGGCTCGTGCAGGAGGTCTGTGCGAATCCCGCCGCGGCGATCGAGCGCGCGATCGAGCTCGCACACCGCATCGCGGAGTCCGCTGCGCCGCTCGGTGTGCGGGCCACGCTGGAGTCCGCTCATCGCAGCCTGATCGAGGGGGACGCCGCCGCGGCGGCGCAGCTGCTCCCCGGCATCCGGGCACTGTTCTCGACGGCCGACGCGGCCGAGGGGATGCTGTCGTTCGTCGAGAGACGGCAGGCCACCTTCACCGGCAGGTGATACTCATCAGATTCACACCACGAACGGAGCATCGGTGACGACGTCGGACGAACGAAGACTCATGGCACTCGCGGCAGTGGCGGGTGTCGCGCAGAACGCGATCGCCCTGCCCTACGTCCGGAAGCACGGGACACGATCCGCCGCCGACTTCTTCGTCGGGAAGATCTGGTCCACCGTGCCCGGACGGTTCGCGATGGTGGATCTCATCCTCGTGGTGATCGCCTTCCACGTCTGGGCGTTGCCCGAGGCGCGGCGACTCGGCATCGTCCGGTGGTGGCTGGTCACGGTGCTCCTCACGTTCGGTGTGGGTATCGGCTCGGCGATCCCGTTCTTCCTCGCCGTGCGAGCGCGGACCGTCCGACTCGCGGGCTGACGATCGACGAGAGCCGCTTCGATAGGGTTCTCGCGTGGCAGAGGACGTGGATCGCGTCTACGGCGGACGGTCGATGACGGATCGACGTGCCGACCGGCGACGACGGTTCCTGCAGGCCGGCATCGAGGTGATCGGCGACAAGGGGTACGCCGCGACGTCCGTCGCCGACATCTGCTCGGCCGCGGGTCTGGCACGCAGCCAGTTCTACAGCGAGTTCGCCAATCGCGAGACGCTGCTCGTCGCCGTGTACGACCTCGTGCAGGACGATGCCCTCGCCGCGGTCGTCGCCGCGCTCGCCGACGCGACGGACCGCACCCGACGAGCGCTCGTCGTCGCCGCGATGACCGCGCTGATCGAGTCGTTGGGACGGGACCCACGTCGGGCACGCATCTCGTACCTCGAGATGGTCGGGGTGAGTGACGACGTCGAGCAGCACCGCAGCAGGCGCCGCGCGACCTGGGCCGAGTTCATCGAGGCGACGCTCCGTGCCGAGATCGGCGCCGACTTCGTCCCGCCGGGCGGTCACCGGCTCGCCGCCACGGCCTTCCTCGGGGCGCTCACCGAGTTGGTGTCGGACTGGTCGCGCACCCCGCCGCCCCGGCCACGCGTGGACGGGATCGTCCAGACGATGATCGCCGTCCTCGGCGCGTTCGTTCCTGACCTCGATCGATAGCGGGGATTGTTATCCAGCCCACAACGCTCTACAGTCCTGATCACAATCATGGACACGCGTGTCCAACATGTTGGATGTGCTGAACACTGTTGCCGGGCGCACATACGACAGCTGTCGAGGCTCGGCGCAGAAAGAGTGAGATCGATGTCCGCTCGTCGGTTCCGTCCTTCGTACGCACTTGCGGTGGTGGTGGCCGCCGTGGCGGTGTCCGCGACGGTGGTCACGCCCGTGTCCGCGGCGCCCGTCACCTTCCCCGCGATCCCTGAGTTCGACACCGACTTCTACCTGCCGCCCGACGCCGTGGTCGCCGCCGCCGCACCGGGAGAGATCATCGCCGCGCGTCCCGTGGACCTGGCCACGCTGAATCTGATCCCGACGCAGGTCGACGCCTGGCAGTTGTCGTACCGGTCGAACAACGGCCGGGGCGAGCCGATCCCGGCGGTGACCACCGTCATCACCCCGCGCGGCGCCGCCTCGGCTCCGCGTCCGCTGCTCTCGGTGCAGATGGCCGAGGACTCACTGGCCGCGTACTGCGCGCCGTCGTACGTCATGCGCCAGGGTGCGATCCCGTGGCCTCTGACGGGTGCCGTGACGTCCGGCGTGCAGTTCCTCGAAGTGCAGGCAGCGCTGGCCCAGGGCTGGGCGGTGTCGGTTCCGGACCATCAGGGGCCGAACAACGCGTTCGCCGCCGGTCCGGTCGCCGGACGCATCACGCTCGACGGCATCCGGGCGGCGGAGAGTTTCGCTCCGATGGGACTGTCCGGGGTGGACACGAAGGTCGGGATGAGCGGCTACTCGGGCGGAGCGATCGCCACCGGACACGCCGCCGAACTCGCCGGGACCTACGCCCCGGAGCTGAGCATCGTCGGCGCCACGGAGGGCGGCACCCCCGCCGAGCTCGCCGCCCTGGTGAACAACGCGAACAACGCGCTCGGATCCGGCATCGTTGCGGCCGGCATCATCGGCGCCAGCCGTGAAGACCCCGACTTGGCGCGATTCGTGGACGAACACATCGATCCCGCGGGTCGGGCCCTCTTCGCGGCCAAGGACAACCTGTGCGTGGGGTACACCTCTGCCCTCCTGCCGTTCCTGAACCTGAAGGGTTTCCTGCGGACCGAGGGGGATCCGTTGGAGCAGCCGGTGGTGAAGAAGTCCCTGGACGCGCTGAACCTCGGTGGCACTACGCCGACCATGCCGATCTACGTCTACCACTCGAACCCGGACTGGTTGGTTCCCGTCGGGCCGGTGAACGGGATGGTCGACGCGTACTGCAGTCGGCCCGGAGCGAACGTCACCTACACCCGCGACCACTTCAGCGAACACCTGTCGCTGGAGGTGATCGCGTTCCCGAGTGCCGTTCTGTGGATGCGTGATCGGTTCGCCGGTGTACCTGTGGAGCCCGGTTGCCGTACCGCCGACGTCGGGTCCATGGCACTGGACGAGCGCACCTATCCCGTCTGGGTCGATGCTGTGGGCGAGATCGTCGCGGGTCTGTTCGGGAAGCCGATCGGGGGATGAGGCACCTCGTGTGACGCCCGCGACGGGCCGGTCAGAGTCCCCGGTCCGGAGCGCCCATGTCACCGGTCGTCGGCGTGCCGTCCGCCAGCGCGTACTGCAGGAACACGGTGCCACCGGGGCTCGCCTGCGGTGGGGCCACGAGGGCGAGGCTCGTCGGCAGAGCGCCGGTGTCGAACACCGTCTTTCCGACACCCAGCACGATGGGGTGCAGCCACAGGTCGAGGCGGTCGAACAACCGCTCCCGCAGCAGCGTCTGCACCAGGTCCAGACTGCCCACGACCTTGATGTCCTGATGCCGCTCTCGGATCTCGCGCACTGCGGTCGGTAGATCCGGGCCCAGTACCGAGGATCCGGCCCAGTCGAGCGTGCGCGGATCGCGCGAGGCGACGTACTTGGGAATCCCGTTGAAGAGACTCGCGATGCCGTCGTCCGGTCCGCCCTGCTGATGCGGCCAGTACGACGCGAAGATGTCGTACGTCCGTCGCCCGAGCAGGAGCGCATCGGTGCCGCGGTAGGCCGCATCGATCTGAGCGCCGGTGACGTCGTCGATCAGCGGCGCCTGCCAGCCGCCGAACGGGAACCCGTCCGGGTCCTCGTCGGGTCCGCCGGGAGCTTGCCCGACGAGGTCGAGCGTCGCGAACATCTCGATGGTGATCGTTCCCATGGCGTCACTCCTCGGTTGCGTGTGACGAGATGGACCACCGAGCGGTGCGGAAGTCATCGCGGAGGGCTGTCGCGACCGGCTACCGGAGTGCTGCAGCCGTCTGACCGAGCACCTCGATCAACCCCTCGAGATCGGGCTCGTCGTCGGTGGGGTGGGCGACGACCGTCGTGATGCCGAGGTGCCCCAGGCGGGCGACCTCGTCCGCCACCTCCGCCGCGCCGCCGGTGACCGCGAGCCCGCTCGTATCGGACTTGCCCCAGCGCGCGACCTCGTCGCGAATGCGGTCGTCCGCGCCGGCGCCCACCGCCACCAGTCGAGGCGCGATGACGCGATGGTCGGCGGAGCGCCGCGCTGCGCTCACCTCGGCACACGAGGCGGCCAGCTCGTCGTCCGACATCGCGGCCGCGAACAAGGTGCCGTCCGAGTGGGATGCCGCGTAGCGCAGCGTCTTCGGACCGGTACCGCCGAGAAAGAACGGTTCGTCGGGCGCCGGCCACTGCAGCTGCACGGCATCGAGGGAGACGTACCGGCCGTCGACGGTGACCTCCTCCCCGCGCAGCAGCGCCTGCAGAGCGGTCGAGTACTCGTCCAGCAATGTCATCGGAGACGCGACGCGGGCGCCGACCTGCCCCATCCAGTGCTGCACGCCGTGTCCGGCACCGGCGAGGAACCGGCCGGGGAACAGTCGATGCAGCGACGCGACCTCCATGGCGCACAGCGCGACGTTGCGCAGCGGCGCGGGCATGAGTCCGAGGCCGACCTGGATGCGCTCGGTGCTCGCCAGCACTGTGGCCGCGGTCGTCAGCCCACCGTGGCTGAAACAGTCCTCCCACAGCCAGAACTCGTGGAGTCCCGCCTTCTCCGCGGCGCGTGCGGCCGTGATCAGCCGGGCAGGGTCGTGGGCGGGGGTGAACACGATGCCGAGTCTCGTCACGAGTCAGTCGTAGCAGATCGAGCGCCCGCCGGGGGCGCGTCGGTTCGTTCGGGGCCGAGACGTGCCGCGACCGTGGCCATCGCCGTCACGAGATCGGGCGGGGAGACGTCCTCGAGGTCCGCGTCGAACCGTGCGAGGGACGCGGCCACGGCGACCCACGACCACGAGCCGACCGTCACGCGGCACCGCTCTGCGTCGACGTGTTCCACGGACTCGTCCGACTCGGTGAGGAACGGCCGCAGCGCCTCGGCCGGCAGACGGACGACCGCCTCGCCGACGCAGGGCCAGGTACCCGTCTCCGATCCGCGGAGTCGCGCCTGGAGCAGGCGACCGGCGGAGCCGCCCGGGACGGGCCGCGGTGTGAAGCGTCGGCCGGTCGGTGGGCGCAGCACCATGCGATCGAGTCGGAAGATGCGCCAGTCGTCGCGCGCCAGATCCCATGCCACCAGGTACCACCGCGCCCGCGCGGTCACGACGCCGTAGGGCTCGACGTGTCGCGACGAGGGTTCGGACGAGGGGGACGTGTACGCGAACCGCAGTGCCTCGGTGCCGACCGCACCGGCGACCGCCAGCAGTGTTCGGCTGTCGACCAGGGGCGCGGACTCGGGCGGAGGCGTCGTCGCCACGCGGTCGAGTCTGTGGCGCAACCTGCTCGGGAGCACCTGACGCACGGTGGCGAGAGCTCGGGCGGCAGGCTCGGCCACGTCCACGCCGAGTGACGTGGCACCGCCGAGGGCGACGGCGAGTGCCACCGCCTGGTCGTCGTCGAAGAGCAGAGGCGGAAGGTCGGCGCCCGCGTCCAGGCGATAGCCCCCGTCGGGCCCCTTCACGGACGACACCGCGTACCCCAGCTCGCGGAGCCGGTCGACGTCCCTCCGGACGGTGCGCGGACTCACCTCGAGTCGCCGAGCCAGTTCCTCGCCCGGCCAGTCCCGTCGGTGCTGCAGCAACGACAGCAGCGTGAGCATGCGTGACGAGGGTGCGGGCATGCCGCCGATACTGCCCGAAGTAGCGGACAGAAACTGGCCGCTTCGACCGACACAGTGGGTCTGCAGGCGGTGATCGCCGCCCGCGAGAGACCACCCACGAGGAGAACCCCATGACCGTGACCAGCACCCTGCATCTGAACTTCGACGGCCACGCGCGCGCCGCGCTCGAGTACTACCACTCGGTGTTCGGCGGCGATCTCGTCGTGGTCCCGTACGGCGACACGAGCCCCGATCAGGCCGACCAGGTGGTGTGGGGCCAGGTCTCCTCGCCGGACGGCTTCCACGTGATGGCCTACGACGTGCAGCACGACCTCGTGCGGGACGCGGGCCGCAACGCCTTCTACTTCTCGTTGCGCAGCACCGACGCCGACGCGATCACCGGCTACTGGACGGCGCTCGCCGCGGGGTCGACCGTCGAGGTGGAACTCGGTCCGTCGGTGTTCTCCCCGCTGTACGGCAAACTCACCGACCGCTTCGGTGTCGTCTGGATCATCGACGTCATGGTGCCGTACGGCGGCTGAACCGGGCCCAGTTGTCGTGCAGCACAGCGCGGGACCAGTCGTCACCGAGTCCGAGGCCGACCACGCTCTCGACCGCGTGCGCGTACGAGTAGGGGATGTTGGGGAAGTCGCTGCCGAACACGATCTTGTCCTGCAGGTCGCGCAGGCGCGGCAACGCCGATCGCGGGTAGGGCGCGAGCTGTTCGGTGAAATCGGTGAACACCATCGTGGTGTCGAGCCCGACGTTGTCGAACGTCTCGGCCAGGGTGAGGAAGTCCTCGTACTCGGGCATACCCATGTGTGCGATCAGCAGGGTGAGTGTCGGAAAGCGGTGCAGTAGTGCGCGGATCGGGTCCGGTCCGGTGTGGCGACCGGGTTCGGGTCCCGATCCGCAGTGGATGACGACGGGTACGGCGGCGTCGTCGAGAACCGCCCACACGTCGTCCAGGTACGGATCGTGGACGTCGATGTTCCCTACCTGCACATGGCATTTCATCACTCCGACCCCGTCCTCGACGGCGGTACGGACGTACCGAGCAGCGTCCGGTTCGGGGTGAAAGGTGGCGGTGCGTACACAGTCGGGTGTCCGGTCCGCGAACTCCGCGGCCCACCCGTTCAACCACTCCGCCATGCCGGGCTTGTGCGGGTACAGCAGGGACGTGAACGTCCCTACCCGGTACCTGCGCAGCAGGTCGGTGCGTTCGTCCTCGTCCACGCGGTACTCGATCGGCCACGCGGTACCGAGGCGGTCGTCCACGGAGTCGAAGTAGTTCCACACCTTGACCAGAACGCTGTGCGGCATGAAATGCGTGTGCACGTCCACCAGTGACTCGAGGCGGAGGTCGTCGAGCACTCGGTGGACCCGGCGGATGTCGTCGTCACGGTTCTGCACGGGATCGATCCTCGCATCGCCGGGGCGGCCGCGACGGCACTCCGGACCCTTGACTTTGCGGACACTGCGTGTCTGTAATAAGACGATGACGGGATCACTGCAGGGACGAGTCATCGCCATCACCGGTGGCGCACGGGGAATCGGCCTCGCGACGGCGCGCGCGCTCGTCGCCGCCGGCGCCAGGGTGGCGATCGGGGACGTGGACGCGGACGCCCTCGCCGCCGGGGCCGAGTCCGCGCGGGTGCACCTGCACGGAGCACTGGACGTCACGGACCCGGCGTCCTTCGACGCCTTCCTCGACCGCGTCGAGCGTGAGTTGGGCCCCGTCGACGTCCTGGTCAACAACGCCGGGATCATGCCGGTCGGGGCTCTGACCGACGAGCCGGACGCGGTGGCGCGCCGAATCATGGACGTGAACGTGCACGGCGTCATCATCGGCACCAAGTCGGCGCTGCACCGCATGGTGCCGAGACGGCGCGGACACGTCGTCTCCATCGCCTCGATGGCGGGTGAGACGGTGGCGCCAGGCCTGGCCACCTACTGCGCCAGCAAGTCTGCGGTCATCGCGTTCACCGAGGCGGCGAGGGTGGAGTACCGATCCTCGGGCGTCGAGTTCTCCCTGGTCCTGCCGTGGTTCGTCAACACCGAACTCACGGCGGGAACGAGAGACGTGCCCTTCATGAAGAAGGCCGAACCCGAGGACATCGCGCAGGCGGTGGTCCGGCTCGTCGAGAAGCCACGACCCAAGGTGCGCATCCCGGCCTCGGCCGGCGCGATCGTCGTCAGCCAGCGCTTCATGCCGCGCCGACTCGGTGAGTTCGTCAGTCGCCGTTTCGGATCCGAGCAGATCTTCCTCGGCGACGTGGACGCGGAACGGCGTCGCGCGTACGAGGACAGGGCGCGCGGGCAGTCGTCCGCTCCCGAGTCGACGCGCTAGCGGCGCACGCTCGCCAGCACCGCGTCGACCAGTCCGTCGATGTACGCGTCGTCCGCGGTGGCGGCGGACGGCGCCTCGGTCGCATCGTGTGCGAACAACACTCGGCTCAGAACGGCGCCCGTGAGCATCTCGAGCAGCAGTGTGGTCCGCACGTGTTCCGGTAACTCGCCGCGGGACACGGCGCGGCGGACGATGTCTCGGGTCGCGACGAATCTGCTCGTGCTGATGGTGGCGGTCAGCGCCTCGAGCAGATCGGGATACACGCGGGCGTCGAGGGCCACGCGCACGGCGATGAGCCCCGAGGAGTCTCGGTAGCCCCGCAGGAGTTGACGAGCCAGTTCCGTGAGATCGCCTGTCAGGGTGCCGGTGTCGATGGGGTCGACGAGGGGGAGCACGGTCTCCAGAGCCCCGGTGAGGAGTGCCTCCTTGGTGGGCCACCGACGGTAGATCGCCGCGCGGCCCACGCCACCGCTCTTGGCGACGGCATCGATGGTGAATCCCGCCCACCCGGTGCGCCAGTACACGTCCACGACGGCGTCGTACACCCGCGATTCCATGGCGGGGTCGCGTGGCCGCCCCCGTCGCGCCGTGCCGTCGGTCGACTCCATGCCATCAGATTACAGACAACTGGTGTCTGTAATAAGGTGATTCCATGTCACAGGAAGCAGACCGCATCCCGGTCGTCGTGGGCGTGGGCGATGTCGTGTCCGGCAGCGCCGGCGCTGCGGCCGACCCCGTGGAGCCGATGGAGCTCGTGCTGCGCGCGGTCCGTGCTGCGCTCGACGACAGCGGAACGTCGGCGCTCGGCGCCGCGGTGGACGCGATCCACGCCGTGCGCACGACGAGCTGGAACTACGACGATCTCCCGGCTCTGATCGCAGCACGGCTGGGGGCATCCGCGCCGACGCGGTCCACCAGCACCATCGGCGGTCACCACCCCGCGCGCCTGATGGACCGAGTGGGGCACGACATCGCCGCCGGTCGCAGCTCCGTGGCACTCGTCGTCGGCGGCGAGACGCAGGCATCCGTGCGAGCACTGACGAAAGCCGGAACGGATCCCGTCGAGCTCGGCTGGGCCGTCGCACCGGGCGGCCCGCCGACCTTCGCACCGGACGACCTCGGCAGCGCCGAGATGCAGCGAGCGGGCATCCTCGCCCCCGTCCAGATCTATCCGCTGTTCGACCGCGCTCGGGCCGACCGTCTCGGTCTGCGACCCAGCGAGTCACTGACGGCGTCGGCAGAGCTGTACTCGCGGTTCTCCGCTGTCGCGGCGCGACATCCGGTCGCGTGGAGTCCGGTCGAGCGGTCGCCCGACGACATCGCCGGCGTGGACGCGTCGAACCGCGCGGTGTCCGACTGCTATCCCCTCGCCATGAACGCCATGCCGTTCGTCGACCAGGCCGCCGCGGTGCTGGTGTGTTCGCTGGCGGCAGCGCGCGCGGCCGGGGTGGACGAGGACCGCATCGTGTACCTGTGGGGCGGCGCCGGTGCGTCCGATGCCCTGGACATTATGGCGCGCAGCACCTTCGATCATTCACCGGCGCTCCGAGCGGCGGTGCGCACCACCCTCGCCGCGGCGGGTGTCGCGGGTGCCGATCTCACCTTCGTCGATGCCTACAGCTGCTTTCCCGTCGTCCCTCTCCTGTTGATGGACGAGCTGGGACTGTCGTCGGATGCCACTCCCACGGTCCTGGGCGGCCACTCGTTCTTCGGTGGGCCGCTCAGCAGCTACTCGTTGCACGCGGTCGCGGAATCGACCCGGCTGCTGCGACAGTCCCGCGGCGGACGCGCTCCGGCGATCGCGATGGTGCATGCGAACGGCGGCTACCTCACCCACCAGCACACCATCCTGTTGTCGACCGATCCGCACGAGGCCGGATACGTCGGGAACCCCGATGCGGTGAGCGTGTCGGCGACAGCGGTACCCGTGACGCACGGCCACAGCGGTCGCGCGATCGTCGAGACGGCGACTGTCATGTTCGGGCGCGGCGGGGAACCGGAACAGGCGCTCGTCATCGCCCGCACACCCGAGGGTGACCGCATCGCCGGTCGTACCGGGGCGGACGCCGCGGCGGCGCTTCATCGAGTGGTCACCGACCGCGACGTCTCACCGGTCGGCCTCACGATCGACGTGGTGGACGAGGGCGGGAACCTGGACATCACCCTCGACTCGATCACGGCGAACGGCAGGGGAGTACGGGCATGAGCGATCAGGACGTGGTTCTCACGGAACGCCGCGGACACGTGCTGCTGGTGACGTTGAACCGCCCCGCCGCGGCCAACAGCGTGAACGCAGAGGTGCACACCCTGCTGGGCGAGGCGTGGGAACTGGCGGACGGCGACGAGTCGATCCGTGCCGTCGTGCTCACGGCGGCGGGCTCCGGCACCTTCTGCGGCGGAGCCGATCTGAAGGCACTCGGCACGCGGGGTCCCGACGGCGTGACCCCTCCGGAGACGGCACACTGGGGCTTCGCCGGAGTCACCAGGCACCCGATCTCCACGCCGATCGTCGTCGCGGTCACCGGGAACGCACTCGGCGGTGGGACCGAGATCGCGCTGTCCGGTGATGTCGTGATCGCCTCCACCGCTGCACGATTCGGGCTTCCTGAGGTGCATCGCGGCCTGATCGCGGGAGCGGGCGGACTCTTCCGGCTGGTCGACGCGATCCCGCGAGCGATCGCGATGGAACTGATCCTCACCGGTGAGCCCATGAGTGCGGACGACGCGGCGCGGTGGGGACTCGTCAATCGTGTGGTGGAACCGGACGCCGTTCTCGACACGGCGCTTCGGTTGGCGGAGACCATCGCGGCGGGAGCGCCTCTCGCGATCCGCGCCAGCAAGGTCATCGCCCGGGGCATCGTCGACGGGCGCATCCCGTCCGAAGCGGCCGCATGGGAGGAGACCGACCGCGCGCTCGCGCAGTTGTCCACGTCCTCCGACACGGTCGAGGGGATCATGGCGTTCATGGAGAAGCGCGAACCCCGGTGGACGGGGCGCTGATCGGCGCACGACGTCTCGTCGCGGCGGCCGCGCTCGGGTCCGCTGCGGGTGTGGCCCTCGTGGTTCTGTTCACCATCGTGCCGCCGCCGTGGGATGCGCTCGTGAACACGAGTGCGCTGTGGGGCTTGGTGCCGTTCGCGGTGGCGGCCCGGTCGCCGCACGGACGCGGTGTGGCAGTCGGAGTCGCGTCGATGCTCGCGCTCGTCCTTGTGTGGATCCTGCTGTCGCCGAACGTGATCACCGTGCGGGAAGTGCTGGTCTTCGTCCTCGTCGGACTCGGTGCGGGGGCGGTGTGCGGCGCAGCCGGTGCTGCTGTCGGGCGTGACCGCCGTGTGAGCGGGACGGTGGTCATGGCGGGGATCGTGCTCGGTGAGGCCGTGTACGGGACTGTCGTGGTCGGCGGTCCGCACTGGTTCGTGGAAGCCGCGCTGGCGGGCATCCTCGTGACGGCGTGTTGCCGCACCGCGGCGACACGAGTCCGTGCGGGACTCGGTGCCGCCGCGGTGGCGGGTGCGCTGTTCGGCGCCTACTGGGCCTACGACGCGGTGCTCACCACCTGAGGGGTGTCAGGCCTTCCACTCCGCGGTGCGTTCCGGGGTCGCCTGCGCCAGCGCATCGACCGTCGCGTCGACTCCGAAGTCCTTGCCGTACACGGGTGTACCCGGCTGCTGGCGCCAGGAGTCGGCCAACGATCCGGCGTCGACGACGTCGAAGCCGATCTCGTCGATGACGGCGGACACGATCTTCTTGGCGTCGGCATCGTCGCCGGCGATCGGCAGCGCGATGCGGCCCTCGGTGCCGGCCGGGACGCCCTTGTTCAGGAGGTGCTTCCACCAGATTCCGTTGAATGCCTTCACGACCGGCTCGCCCAGTAGTTCCGAGACCCACACGCTCTCCGGTGTGCCGTCCTCGATCGCGTCGATCTTGCCGTCCCGCTGCTGCGGGTAGTAGTTGTTCGTCTCGATCACGGGAGCACCGGGCTTGCGGGCCGAGAGGATGCCGGACGCGAGGTCCGGCGTGTTCTTCTGCGGGATGCTGACGATGACGAGATCCGCGTCGGTCGCGGCGTCCTTCGCCCAGACCGCGGTGGCGCCGGTCTCGGACGCCAGATCCGCGAGGGTCTCCGGATCCCGAGAGTTGGCGACGGCAACCTCGTGGCCCACGGCGCGCAGCCGTCGGGTCAGGGTTCCGCCGATGTCGCCTGCTCCGATGATGCCGATCTTCACGTGCTTCTCCTTCGGTCGTGCAACGAACGTCTCGTTCGGCCAACCCCGTCCGCGCGGGAATGATTCCCCCGTGGCGGCGGATCCTCGGCGCAGCGGCGGTCTCTCAGGGCGCGCCGAACCCGGCGTCGGCCAGCACCTTCCGTCCGTCGGGACCGGAGACGAAGTCGACGAAGGCGCTCGCGATGTCCGGTGCGCCGGAGTCGGCCAGTGCGGCGATGGGATAGGAGTTCACCGCGCCCGACGCCTCCGGGAACGGCACGGTGACGACGGCGTCACCGGCGCCGGCCGCGTCGGTGACGTAGACCAGGCCGGCATCGGCCTGACCGGACGTGACCTTGCCCAGAACGTCCGTCACGGACGATTCCTCGCTGGCAGGGGTGAGGCTCACCCCGGCGGCCGTCTCGATCTTCTCGGTGGCGGCACCGCACGGAACCTGCGGCGCGCACACGACGACCGTGGCCCCGGACGTCGCCAGGTCCGAGAACGAGCCGATCCCGGCGGGGTTGCCCGGCGGAGTGACGATCGTCAGAGTGTTGGTCGCGAACGTGACCGGGTCACCGTCGATCAACTCGGCGTCCCGTGCCTTGTCCATGGTGATCGTGTCCGCCGAGGCCAGAACGTCCCCGGGCGCACCCTGCGACAACTGGGACACCAGATCGGACGACCCCGCGAACGTGAACGTCACGGTGGTACCCGGGCGGGTCTGCTCGAACTGCTCACCCAGCTCGGTGAACGACGCCTTCAGCGACGCGGCAGCGAACACGGTGATGCCGTCTTCGGCCGGTCCGGGCGAGGAGCACCCCGTGAGCGACAGTGCCACCACCGCCGCGCACCCCAGCACTGCGATCCTCGTCGTCACCATGTCGGCTCCTTTCGCCGCAGATGCGGTTCGAAGGAGACCATATAGGAGCATGCGCGCCCGGAAGGGTCAGACGTCCTCGAATGCGGCGACCACGAGATGCTGAGTGCGTCGGCCGAGCGGAATCTCTGCGTCCGGGCGGCGAAGTGGGGCTGCATCGCCGTCGAACAGGGCGACGATGTCGTCGGTCGGTACCGAGGATCCGCTGTCGTCGAGAAACCTGAGGGCGACGATCGCGGTCGCGTGGACACGTCCGTCGACGTCGAAGATCTGTTCGAGATAGGCGTTCTTCGCGTCGACACCGAGGAAGCGGGTGGACACCGAGAACTTCGTCCACAGGGTGAGGGAGCGGACGTACGTGATGGTCTGTGACGCGACGACGGGATGCCACCCGCGTCCACGCAGGGCTCGCCACAGGCCACCGCGCACGAACATGTCGACTCGACCCGCGTCGAGTACGGACAGGTATCGACCGTTGTTCATGTGCATCAGCACGTCCAGATCGGACGGTGCGACGCGGAACCACGTACGGGTCGGGTCGACCCGTACCGGCCCGCGTCCCGTGCGCCACGGCGCCATCTGTCGGAGCAGGCGGAGCGACATCAGCATGGCGTCACTATGACGGTTCGGTCGCCCCGCGGAGTCGTCAGGGTTCGGTCGGCATGGACGTGAGGTGCGCGAGGAGCGGCGCGGCACGGGTGAGCAGAGCCGCATCCTCCGTTGACATGGCCGCGAGTCGGCGTCCGACGGCGTCGATCCACACGTCGTCGATCATCTCACCGTGTCGACGTGCCGTGGCGGTGGAATGCAGCCGACTCGACCGTCTGTCACCGGGATCGGTGTCCCGCGCGAGCAGCCCCTTGTCGATCAGACGTCGCACCGTCGTGCTGACGTTGCTGCTGTGCAGGCCCAGCATGCGGGCGACGTCCGAGACGGTGGTCCCTTCGTGGCTGACCACCACACGCAGAACCTCGAGTTCGGAATGGGGGAGGGCGGGCAGTCCGGACTGTCGTTCGCCGAATCGGCGCAGCGACCACACGAGAGCCCGCACCTCGCGGGCGATGTCGATCACATCGGACTCGCTCACTGGACTTCCGGACGCCATGACTGACATTCTACTCATGTGAGTATGTATAAAGTTATATCCAACACGGAGGCCACCCGATGAGCGTCGACACTCGGTCCGGCGACACCGTCGACTCGACCGCCGCGCGGCCGGTGGCGTCCGGCGTGATCGCGATGCTGGCGCTCCTTGCCGCCGTCGCGCCCCTGTCCATCGACATGTATCTGCCGGCATTCCCCCGCATGGCCGAGGAGTTCGGTGTCAGCGCCACGGCGATCCAGCTGACCCTCACGACGTTTCTCGTCGGTCTCGCGATCGGCAACCTGGTGATCGGGCCGCTGTCCGACCGCTTCGGTCGACGCCCTTTGCTCCTCGTGGGCACTTTCGTGTCCATCATCGCGACCATCCTGTGCGCGTGGTCTCCGACCGTCGAGTGGCTCACCGTGTTCCGGTTCTTCCAGGGCTTCACCGGCGCCGCCGGCGTCGTTCTCTCCCGCGCCGTCATCAGTGACCGTGCACGCGGCGCGGCGGCCGCCAAACTGTTCAGCCTCCTCGTGCTCGTCAACGGAGTCGCTCCCGTCATCGCCCCGCTGCTCGGCGGTGCGGTCATCGGTCTGACAGGGTGGCGCGGCGTCTTCTGGGTGCTCGCCGGTGTGTCCGTCCTGATGTTCGTGGGTGTGCTCGCACTCCTGCCGGAGAGTCATCCCGCCGAGCTCCGCAGCACGGGCGGACTCTCCGCCATGATCGCGGACGCACGGGAGGTGATGTCCAACAAGCGATTCCTGGGCTATGCGGGCGCGTTCGCCTTCGGCTTCGGCGTCATGTTCGCCTACATCTCCGCATCGCCCTTCGTGCTGCAGGAGGTGCACGGGCTCTCGACGACGTGGTACTCCATCGCCTTCACGGCCAACGCACTCGGCATCGTCGTCACCAGTGGTGCCAACGCCAAGCTCGTCGACCGCGTCCGTCCGGAAGCGCTGTTGCGCATCGGTCTCGTCTCGATGGTCGCGTTCTCGGCGCTGCTCGTCGTCGACGCGGTGGTCGGGCCCTACCTGTGGGCGACCCTGGTACTGCTGTGGTTCGCCGTCGCCAGCCTGGGTCTGGTGATCGCCAACGCGACGACTCTCGCACTGGGAGAGGCGCGCCGGGCCGCGGGCACGGGATCGGCCGTCATGGGCGCGGCCCAGTTCGGCCTCGCCGCGGTCATCTCGCCGCTGGTGGGACTCGGCGGCGAAGGCACCGCGGTGCCGATGGCCGTCACCATGCTGGTCAGCGCGATCATCGGCCTCGGCGGGGTGGTGTTCGGAACCCGTTCCCCCACAGAGCAGTCGGTCACCGAGGCACACTGAGGACGAAGGCGGTGCCGTCGTACACGACGTCGCCGCCGTGGGCCCGTGCAAAGGTTCGGGCGATGGTGAGGCCGAGTCCCGATCCGTCCGAGGTGCGAGCACTGTCCAGCCGCACCATCCGGTCGAAGATCCGCTCGCGATCCTGAGCGCCGATGCCCGGTCCTTCGTCGGACACCCGGATCGTCGCGGTGGCACCGGTGTCGCGCACGTCGACGGTGACGACGCCGTCCGGCGGTCCGTGGCGCAGCGCGTTGTCGGTGAGGTTGGCCAGGATTCGAGCGAGTCGTGCGGCATCGACCGGCGCGACCACGCTCTCGCCGGTCACCACGACGGTCGAGTCCGGTGCGAGCAGCCGCGCCCGGTCGGCGTCGGCACGGGCCAGAGCGAGAAGGTCGTGGTCATGCCGATCCAACTCCACGTCGTCGTCGGTGCGCGCCGACATCAGCAGATCGTCGATCAGCCGGGATGCGCGGCGTGATTCACGAATCATCGACGCCAGCAGTCGTTCCCGCACGTCGCGCTCGGTGTCGACGCCGCCCCGCAGCAGTGTCTCGGCGGCGGCGGAGATCCCGGCGACCGGCGTTCTCAGATCGTGAGCAGCATCGTCGACGAACTGCCGTGTGCGATCGGCGGTGGCACGCTCGCGCGCCTCGGCTCCTTCGAGCTCGTCGAGCATCTCGTCGAATGCCGTTGCGGTCTCACCCAGCTCGGTGTCCGACCGGGTGGGAGCGAGTCGATCACCGCGATTACCCCGGGTGATCGAGCGGGCCAGTGCCGTCATGCTGCGCAACGGTCGGAGCGATGCTCCGACGACCACCGCCATGAGCAGTGCCGCCACCGCCGACGCGACGAGCACCAACGGAATCAGCACCACGAGCAGCTGCCGCTGCACCGCGTCGATCGAGGACGTGTCGACGGCGACCGTGAGAACCGATCCGTCGGTCAGGGTCGTCGTCGAGACCCGCGTCGGCCTCGTCTCCTCCGGGCCCGGTGGGGGTCCCGGCGGGGGACCGTTTCCCGGCGTCGTCGGGGGGCGTAGTGCGGGCGGCGGTGTCGTCGCTCGGAGCGCGAGGTCGCCGACGATACGGCCGTCCGTCGTCACCAGTTGCGCCGCCACGTTCTCTCCCTGTGTGGCGGAGACGATCTCGGTGGGATCGGCACCGTTGTCCAGCAGTTGCTGCGCGGTGGCGGTGCGGCCGGCGAGGCTGTCTCCCGCCGAGGCCTCGAGCTGGCGTTGCAGCAACACCGTCGTCGCCACGACGATGCCGACGAGCAGGACGAGCACCACCGACATCACCGACACCAGCAATCGCAGGCGCAGAGATCCGGTGCGGAGACCGCGACGGGGTGGGGTCGTCATGTTGTCGGACTCACGGTGTCGGCGGCCAACACGTAGCCGATGCCGCGCCGAGTGTGGAGGATGCGCGGGCCGAACTCCTCGAGCTTGCGACGCAGCGCGCTGATGTGGACCTCGACGAGGTTCTCGTCGTATGCGTCGTACCCCCACACCTGCGTCAGGATCTGGGTCTTGGACACCGTTCGCCCGCGCTGAGCGGCGAGGTAGGACAACAGCTTCCACTCCGTGGCCGTCAGGTTGAGGGCGTTGCCGCCCCGACTGGCGTCACCCGATTCGGTGTCCACCGACACGTCTCCGCACTCGATCGAGGTGGCGACCGCGCCGTGTCGACGGAGCACCGCGGTGACGCGGGCGAGGAGCTCCGCCATCGCGAACGGTTTCACCAGATAGTCGTCTGCGCCGGCGGTGAGCCCGGTGACGCGGTCGGACACCGAGTCGCGCGCCGTGAGCATCAGCACCGCCGCGTCGCTGCTGCGGCGCGCGACCCGCAGGAGCTCGAGTCCGTCCCGGCCGGGAAGCATGATGTCCAGGACCACGAGGTGGGGTCGATGGTTCGCGAGCGCGGCCTCGAACGCGGAACCGTCCGCGTCGGACCGGACGTCGGCACCCAGGTCCGCGATCGCGGTGGACACGGACAGCCGCAACGTCTCGTTGTCCTCGATCACGAGGATTCTCGGGGTCGCTGCGGGTCGCCGTTCGGTCACGACACCACTATGCGGGTCCCGAGCTGAAGACTTGCTGAAGACGAGGCCGTGATCGCCGCGACTTCAGGCAGGCTTCAGGTCCACGATCGAGTGTCGACCTCACGAACGGCGCCGCCCGGTGCCGACGAGAGATGAGGACGACAATGTCGACAAGAGTCATGCGTGTCAGGACAGGCCGACTGATCGCCGGAGCAGTGCTCGCCGGTGGGCTGCTGCTCGGAGCGGTGGGAACCGCGTCCGCCGACGGCCCGGGCGAGGCGCCCCCGGTCTCCGAGAGCGCGGCGCCCGACGCCTCGGCGCCCGCACCCGACGCTGCGGCACCCGACGCCGGTGCGACGTGCGCGACGCCTCCGGCCCCGCCCGAGGGTGCACCGACTCCGCCCGAGGGTGCGCCAACCCCGCTTGAGGGTGCTCCGACTCCGCCCGAGGGTGCACCGACCCCGCCTGCTGCGGGTGGGGATGCTCCGACTCCTCCCGAGGGCGCCCCGACCCCGCCTGAGGGTGCACCGGCTGCCCCCGAGGGCGCGCCGGCTCCGCCTGCGCCCGGTTGCGGTCCTGACGGTGGCCCGGCGGGCCCCGGCCATGGTGGTCCGGCCGGTCACGGGCCTGCAGGTAAGGATCCGGGCGCAGCGCCGGGCGCTCCGGCGCCCGAGGGTGCTCCCGCACCGGCCGAGTGCGAGGCCCCCACACCCTGATCGTCTCGCGTGGTGTCGGCACGCGTTGCCGGCACCACGCGCACGGGTTCCAGCGCCGTACACCCCGTACAGCCGGCCGGAGTGGGTGTGCACCTGCAGGAAGGGGTGCACATCGCCCGGTGCCCAACCCGTTCGCCCGAATCGTGGACTTCTGCCACCGCTCTGCGGGGGTGACCGTCCACGATCACCGCCGTCCTTCGACCCGCACGGGTTCCAGCGCCGTACACCCCGTCCAACCGGCCGCAGTAAGTGTTCGCCTGCAGTAAGGGGTGCACATCGCCCGGTGCCCAACCCACCAGCCCGAATCGTGGCCCCCCTCTCGGGGCTGCGCGTCCGCGATCAGCGCCGCACCCGACCCGCACAGGCCCCAGCGTCGTGCACCCCGTTCAGCCGGCCGCAGTGGATGTTCACCTGCAGTAAGGGGTGTGCATCGCCTACCGCATAGCCCACAGCGCCCACCCCCCGACCGACAGCACCCCGCCCAGCCAACCGTGAGCCATCGAACAGTACGTACTCTCACTATCAGCGTACGATGGAACCGTGACCACCACCGACCCCCTCGCGCTCGA
The DNA here is from genome assembly GCF_019836145.1 of Rhodococcus sp. BP-241. Taxonomy (NCBI): domain Bacteria; kingdom Bacillati; phylum Actinomycetota; class Actinomycetes; order Mycobacteriales; family Nocardiaceae; genus Rhodococcus; species Rhodococcus sp. BP-241. Next base: position 83,842 of record NZ_JABUEI010000011.1, read on the forward strand.
CCGTCAGGTGTGTTTCGCCCTGGCCGTCACCAACCGCGCGGTGCTCTCGGTCTACCGGCCGATTCTCGAACCGCTCGGACTGACGCACCCGCAGTACCTCGTCATGCTCGCCCTCTGGGAGCGGGCACCGATGTCGGCGGGGGAGATCGCGTCGGCTCTGCAACTCGAACCCGCCTCGCTGACGCCGCTGCTCAAGCGGCTCGACGCCGACGGTCTGCTGACCCGGCGCCGGAGCGACACCGACGAGCGCAGGCTGGTGATCGACCTGACCGACGAGGGGCGACAGTTGCGAGGTTCGGCGGAGTCCATACCGGGCACCGTCATCGAATCTCTGGGTGTCGACGTGAGCGAGCTCGAACAACTTCACGCGGTGCTCACCCGGATCAATACCGCGGCCATCGCGGCCGGTGCACTGTCGACCGAGCGGAGGAGCACACGATGAGCAGGACTCGCCCGGGGCCGCTGCAGTGGATCGGTTATTCGTTCGGCCGCACGTTGCCCCTGTCCATGCAGGCCTGGGTGCGTGAGGACCTGATCGGTGATCGTGCGGTTCCGCGTCATCTGCTGCGCAGCATGGTGCCGTTTCTCCCCATCTTCGCGGCGTTCCTGCTGTTCCCCGGTGAGTTGTGGCTGCGCGGCGCGATGATCCTGCTGGCGGTACTGCTCGCGCTGTTCTACGCCGCCGCGTACATGGAACCCAACCGTCGCCGTCGTCTCAAAGCGCACGGGTTGTCGCCGGACCTGCAGAACCCGAAGAAGGTCGCGCGGGACGAGGCGGAACGCCGCGCCTACGAGCGCTGGCACCCCAACCGCTGACACCCGCTGTGGCCCTGCGGGCCGTCGCCGACGAGAGTGGGTGCCGTGCGACTGTGGCCGACCGGACTGCGCGACGGCAGTGACCCCGATCCGAGATTCACGCTCGCGAACGAGCGGACGTTCCTGGCGTGGATCAGGACGTCACTCGGCCTCGTGGCCACGGCCGCGGCACTCGAGGCGTTCGGTGGGGATCTGCTGCCTCCGTGGCTGAGAACCACCCTCGTGCTGGGGCTGCTCACTCTCGCGGCGGTTCTGGCCGTCGGGTCGTTCGTGCGCTGGATCCGTATCGAGACGGCCATGCGCCGGCGGGCGTCACTGCCTCTCCCCGCTGCGGCGGCGCTGCTCGCGGGGGGTCTGGTGATCGCCGTGGTGGCGTTCGCGGTGGGGCTGTACCTGTGACGGAGGCACCGGGCCTGCAGGCCGAGCGCACCACGCTCGCTCGGGTGCGGACCGCACTGACCATGGCGGTCACGGCCCTGATCGTCGCGCGTGCGGTGCGAGATCATCCACCGCTGGTGGCACTCGCAGTGCTGTGTGCCGTGCTCCCCGTGACGACCGTCGCCTTCTCGACGAGGGCCCATTCCCGACTCGTCGACGGGATGAACCGGGACGTGCTTCCCGGTGCCGCAGGCCGGCTCGTCGTCCTGCCCGTCGTCGTCGTCCTGCTGGCAGTGGTCACCGCGCTGGGTCTGTGAGAGCAGGTCGTCGGATGACTCGACGACGCGGACGGGGGTACTCCCCGCCGGTGACGAGACGATCGAGATGCTGACCGCCGCCCTGTACGGCATCGGCACGGCGCTTCCCCTGGTGATCGGTGCGGCGATCGGGCTGCGGTGGACACTGCCGAAACGGGTGTTGGCCGGTCTCATGGCCTTCGGTGCCGGGACGATGATCGCCGCCGTGTCGTCGGAACTGTTCGAGCCGGCGTTCCGTCAGGCCGGCATCCTCGTCGCGGGCGCGGCGCTGTTCCTGGGCGCGGGTGTGTACGTCGTGGCCAGCCATCTGATCGAGAACAAGCTCGGGCCCGCAGCGATCGGGTGGGCACTGATGCTCGGCACGATCCTCGACGGAGTCCCGGAGAACACCGCGCTGGGTGTCTCCCTGACGTCCGGTGGCGGGCTGGTGCTGCTGGTGGCGGTCGCGGTGGGCAACGTTCCGGAGGCTGTCGGTGGTGCATCGTTGATGCGGGACCGACGCGACTTCTCCGCGGCTCGGGCGATGACCCTGTGGACGGCCACGGCGGTCGTGCTCGTGGTGGTCACCGTACTGGGCCACCAGTTGTCCGACGCCGTCCCGGAGGTCGGCATCTCGACGGTCCAGGCGTTCGCGGGCGGTGCCACTCTCGCCGTGCTCGCGGACTCCCTGATGCCCGAGGCCTACAAGGACGGCGGATGGTGGGTGGGCATGTCCACCGCGCTCGGCTTTCTCGTGGCGTTCGCACTCGGCGGGTAGCTGTGACCGGGATCACTCTGCATGGACGTGCGTTTTCCGCGCCGGGCCTCGACTCACCTTTCAGAACGCGATGGTCACCCGCCGTCGCTCCGAACGAAAGGTTTCATCATGGGAATCGTCGACAAGGCAAAGAACGCAGCAGAAGACGCCATCGGCAAGGCCAAGGAAGTTGTCGGTGACGCCACCAACAACAAGGACCTCGAGGCCGAGGGCAAGAAGGACCAGGGTTCGGCCGGCGTGAAGAAGGTCGGCGAGAACGTCAAGGACACCTTCAAGTAAGACTGCACCACTCCACACCCGGGCGGCGCCGGACCCTCAGCGGGTCCATCGCCGCCCGTGGTGTGTCCGGACACTGTCGGGTTCGACGCACACCTCGCTCGAACCGACCGAACGGACATGTTTCTTCCGCGGGTCCGCGGACCATCACTCCTTCGAGCATCCGCTCACTCGATCGCCGGCCAGGACCGGCGACATCGCGAAAGGCACCACCATGACCGACACCACCACCCACGCACACACCGGACGTCGCCGTGCCGGAGGCTTCGTCTCGAAGCTGTCTCTCCTGATCGCGCTGCTCCTCACGATCGCTCTGGTGATCTTCATCCTGCAGAACACCGTGCACACGACCATCAACTTCATCGGGTGGAACTTCGATCTGGCACAGGGTGTCGCACTCCTCGGTGCCGCCGTCGTCGGTGCCGTCATCGCCTGGACCATCTCGGGCGCGGTCCGGGTCCGACGCGCCGTCAAGTAGCGCGTCACCGCGGCGATCGGACACCCTCTCGTAGGAGTTGTTCGATCGCCGCAGCGGGCATCGGGCGCGCCAGATGGAAGCCCTGTGCGAGGCGACCGCCGCATGCGCGATACGCCTCGGCCTGCTCGGCGGTCTCGATGCCTTCACCCACCACGTCCACTCCGAATGCAGTGCCCAACAACACGATCGCGGCCACGATGGCGTGTGGTCTCGCACCGGGTAGCGCGTTGACGTACGACCCGTCGATTTTGAGACAGTCGAAGATCGGATAACGGTCCAGATACGCGATGCTGCTGTGGCCGGTTCCCAGATCGTCGAGTGCGAACGACACCCCCATCGCGTGCAGCGCCTCGAGAGTGGTGGCCACGCGGGCGTTCTCCTTCACCCACACGGTCTCGGTGATCTCCAACCCGAGACGCGTCGTCGGCAGGCCGGTCGCGTCGAGAGTGCGTCGGACCGACTGCACGAAGTCCGGATCGTTGAGCTGGTGGGCGCTCACGTTCACGCGTACCGAGACGTCCTCGGGCCAGCGCACCGCATCCGTGCACGCGGTCTGCAGTGCCCACAGGCCGAGGTGTCCGACCACGCCGGTGCGCTCCGCCACCGCGACGAACTCACGAGGCGAGACGCTGCCGAGTGTCGGATGATCCCAGAGAGCCAAGGCCTCGGCGGCGACGACGGCGCCCGTCACGAGGTCGACGATCGGCTGGTAGACGAGCCGCAGTTCGCCGTCCACGAGAGATCGTCGGAGGTCTGCGGCGAGTCGGAACACGCGATCGGCCTCGTAGCGATCGCGCACGTCGTACACGTCCGTGGTCCCGGGAGCCGTGCCCTTGGCGCGGTACATGGCCAGATCCGCGCGGCGCACCATCTCCTGCGCGGAGGGCACATCGTCACCGGCCACGGCGAATCCGATGCTCGCACTGAACGGGATGGGCTGATCGCTCTGCGGATCGACGGTGGCCAGCGCTGTCGAGATGCGCACCGCCCGGCTCCGCGCGTCGGCCTCGTCCACCATGTGGTCGCACACGACGAGAAATTCGTCGCCGCCCAGCCTCGCCACCGTGTCGCCGACCGCCACCGTGCGCTCGAGCTTGCGCGCCAAGGTGATCAGCGCCGCGTCTCCACTCACGTGTCCGAGGCTGTCGTTGACGGTCTTGAAGTCGTCCAGGTCGGCCAGCAGGACCGCGACGGTGGTCTCGCTGTCCGCGGCGCGAGCCACGGCCTCGTCGATACGTCGGTACGCGAGCGCTCGATTGGCCAGACCGGTGAGCGGATCGTGGAGTGATCGGTACCGCAGTTCGTTCTCGAGCTCGATACGCCGGATCGCCGCGACCAGGATGTCCGTGGCCGTCCGCAGGAACGTCACGTCCCGATCCGTGTACTCCCGCGGAGCCGCACTGTGCACGGCCAGCACCCCGGGCCGAGGCGTGGAGTCGAACGGGACGCAGACGGTGCTGAGCAGTCCGCGCGAGCGCATCGTCGTGGTGTCGAATCGCGATTCGGTCCGCGCGTCGGAACAGATGACCACCGTGCCGGAGGAGAGGGCGAGGCCCGGAGCCGAGCGGGTACCGGTTCCGAACACCTCGGGCCGCTCGCTCACCCCGCTGTAGGCGACGACGCGCAACGCGGTGCGGGTGTCGTCGAGGCGTGCGATCGACGCGCAGTCCGTACCCATCAACGACGAGGCGGCGCTGGTCGTCGCGTCCAGAATGGTCGTCAGATCACCGTCGACCGCGAGCCGCCCCAACAGGCCGACAGCACTCTGCTCGCGAGCCCGGTGGGCGGCCGATTCCAGGACGTCGGTGAGGGCGCTCTCGTGACTGGTTCGCAACCGTCGATCACGCATGATCGACGCGATCACCGGCTCGTCGCGCTCACCCGCGGGAACCAGGAACGTCGAGATGGAGACCGGTACGGGTTCTCCGGTGTCGAGCCGCCGGAGTTCGCCGACACCCTGCCAGTGGCCGGTGGTGTGCAGCGATCGTTCCACGTCGGGCGCAGCGAGCAGACCGACGTCGGAGAAGAAGTTCGCCGTGGTCAGGCGGAGCACGGCGTCGAGTGACGGTGCTCCGACGAGCGCGAGGCCCGCCGGGTTCAGGTGGAGGACGCGGCCGTCCAGTGCGGACAGGGACACCAGCTCGGGCGCGTTCTCGAACACACCCGTCAGAAGGGCGGGGTCCAGGCCGTCGAGCGCCACGAACGACCTCCGAAATGGGAAACGACCGGCGTCTCCGGCCCGATTCACTCGGGTATCCAGAGAACGCCGGTCGAAACCACTCGTTCGTCAGATCAGTGCTGCCGTCACCGGCAGCGCGTCGTCACTCCCCGCGCGGAGGGAGCTTCGCCTCGACGCCGCCACCGTTGTGCTCGGGGCCCGAGTCGGGGTGACCCGCCGGCACGCGGTTGCGGAAACGAGCCGCCTCGCTGGGCTTCGACGAGGAACCCCCGACGCGCTCGCCGCGGTACGGTCCGGGCTTCGGGGCCATCTTGCCGCCGGGGAAGGCGAGCCGAATGATGGTGCGCTGCACCGATCCCCACTGCTTCATCAACGGGCCCGAGTTGTACGGAAGCTGGTAGCGCTCGCAGATGTCCTTGATCTTCGGCGCGACTTCCTTGTACCGGGTGCTGGGCATGTCCGGGTACAGGTGGTGCTCGACCTGGTAGCTGAGGTTGCCACTCATCAAGTGGAACAGCGACGAGCCCTCGATGTTGGCCGCTCCGACGAGCTGGCGGACGTACCAGCCGCCGCGGGTCTCGTTCTCGGTCTCTTCCTTGCTGAACGTGTATGCCTGGTCCGGGAAGTGACCGCAGAAGATGATGCCGTGCGACCACAGGTTGCGGATGATGTTGGCGACGAAGTCCGCCGTCACCGTGGCAACGAAGGTGCGTTCGATGCCGGCACCGTGCTTGTCCAGAACCTTGGCCACGGAGTTGGTCGCCTTCGACGAGCTCAGCGAGCGCAACCGCGCACTCAGCTTCGACTTGCCGGCGCCCGAGACGCGTCCACCCGAGACGACCTGTACCGCGCCGTAGGCGAGAGCGCTGACCGCGGGCCAGCCGATGTAGTCCTTGACGATCTGACGGCGCGCCTTGGTCCCGATGCCGCGCAGATCGGTGAGCAGGTCCTTCATGGGCTTCTCGCCCTTGCGGATGGCCTCGATGTCGAGGTCGTGGAGCGCGACGCCCCACTCGAAGAAAGCCATCAGCAGCAGGTTGTAGAACGGCTGCGCGAGGTAGACGGGCGACCACGGCTGGTTCGGGTCGATCCGCATGATCTCGTAGCCGAGATCCTTGTCCTTGCCGCGGATGTTGGTGTACGTGTGGTGCACGTAGTTGTGCGAGTGCTTCCAGGCCTCGGCGGTGGACGCGGTGTCCCAGTCCCACACCGACGAGTGGATGTCCGGATCGTTCATCCAGTCCCACTGGCCGTGCATGACGTTGTGGCCGATCTCCATGTTCTCGAGAATCTTGGCCACACCCAGGCAGGCCGTTCCGGCCACCCAGGCGGTGCGGCTCTTGGAGCCGAAGAGGATCACGCGCCCCGCGACAGCGAGTTGGCGCTGCGCCGCGATGACCGTGGTGATGTAGTTGCGATCGCGCTCACCGAGGTCGGCGTAGACCTCGTCGTGAATGGCGTCGAATTCCTTGGCAAGCTGTTCGATGGTCTCTTCGCTGAGATGTGCGAGCGGACTCTCGATGGACACTTCGGTCTTTTTCCCGGTGTCGATGCTCATGACGAACCCTCCCTGTTACTGCATGTGAATCGGTCTCGTCAGAGATCGATTTCGATATCTCCCTCGGCGGTGTTCACGCAGATGCGTACCGCCTGCCCCGTAGGCTCGGAGACTTCCCCATTACGTAGATCTCTCAAACGTCCCTTCTTCAGGGTTCCGGTGCAGGTGTGGCAGATGCCGATCCTGCAACCGAACTTGAGATCCAGCCCCGCTTCCTCCCCGGCCGCGAGAATGGGTGTGCCTCCGTCGCATTCGACGTCGGTGTCGCTACGGATGAAGCGGACAGTGCCGCCCTCTCCTTCTTCGTCACCGCCACCGATGACGGGTTGGAAACTTTCGTAGTGGAATTTCTCCGGGTCACCCTCGGATTTCCAGTAGTCGCGCAGATCGTCCAACAGGTCGCCGGGACCGGAGCAGAATGCCTCGCGCTCACGCCAGTCGGGGCACAACTCGTCCAGATCGGTGGCTTTCATTCGACCTCGCTCCTCGGTCACCCGAAGGTCGAGACGCAGCGACGAGTGCTTGCGATCGAGGCGCTCGAGGGTCTCGGAGAACATCGTCTGGTCGCGACTGTGCACGGAGTGGATGACCACGACGTCGTGCATGGCGTCGAGGTGGTCGAGTTCGCGCAACATGCTCATGATCGGTGTGATGCCACTGCCCGCGCTGATGTAGAGCAGTTTGGCGGGCACGGGATCGGGGAGGGTGAAGACTCCCTCGATCTCGCTCAGTCGCACGATGTCGCCCGGCTTGATCCCTTGCACCAGGAACGGGGACACCGTGCCCTCGGGAACCAGCTTGGGGCTGACGGAGATCAGGCCGTGGTCGCCGTGCGGGTCGGAGGTGATCGAGTAGGCGCGCCAGTGATAGCGGCCGTCGATGACCACGCCCAGTCGGAGGTACTGGCCGGGCTGGTGCCCACCCCAGTCGTACCCGGGCCTGATGAACACCGACACCGCGTCGGTGCCTTCCCTCTCGACCCGGTCGACCTTCCCGCGGAGCTCCTGGGTGGTCCACAACGGATTGATCATCTCGAAGTAGTCGTCCGGCCTCAGCGGGTTCGACAGATGTTTGAATGCCTTGAGCATGGTTCGGCGGAGTACCGAAACCTGGGGTCGTGCGCCGCGTTCTGCCACAGGTCACACGCTATCGCCACGGCGCGGATCCGCGTCCGTAAACGGACGATTGTGGACAGAAACGAGTCCGTTTCGCTTCCGTCGTCGCGGTGGACGAAGATTCGTGTCCGAGGTTTGGATGCGAGCGTCCTGGTAGCCGCCCGACGGGCGGCGGACGTGCGACGACGAGGGGTGAACTGTGCCGATCGTGGACAACGCCGTGTACGTGCACGGGGCGCGTACCGACGAGCCGGAGAGTCTGGATCGCACGTACGAGCTCCTGCGGGCGTGCGGCGGCATGGCGTGGATCGGGCTGTACCGTCCCGACAAGACCGAGATCGACTCGGTGGCAACAGAATTCGGGCTGCACCGGTTGGCGGTCGAGGATGCCGTCCAAGCGCACCAGCGGCCCAAGCTCGAACGCTACGGCGATCAGCTGTTCGTCGTCCTGCACCCCGCGCGCTACATCGACGAGACCGAGAAGGTGGAGTTCGGCGAGCTCCACGTGTTCTGCGGTCCCGATTTCGTCGTCACCATCCGCCATGCCGAGTCACCCGACCTGGGCGTGGTCCGTAAACGGCTCGAGGGTGCGCCGAAGTTGCTCGAACTGGGAACCGAGGCCGTGCTGTACGCGATCCTCGACCAGGTGGTCGACGAGTACGAACCGGTCGTCGCCGGTCTGGAGAACGACATCGACGAGATCGACGACCAGCTGTTCACCGGCGACCCGGACGTCTCCCGCCGCATCTACGAGCTCTCCCGCGAGGTGATCGAGTTCCAGCGCGCGACCCACCCGCTGGTGTCGATGATCGAGGCCCTCGGCCGCGGCTCGGAGAAGTACAACGTGGACATCGAGCTGCGGCGCAACCTGCGCGACGTGCTCGACCACGCGATCCGCATCACCGAGCGCGTCGACTCGTTCCGCGCCAACCTGCAGAACGCCCTGTCGGTGCACACCACCCTGGTGGGTCAGCGGCAGAACGACGAGATGCGTGCGATGACCCAGGTGAGTCTGGAACAGAACGAGCAGGTCAAGCGGATCTCGTCCTGGGGCGCCATCCTCTTCGCGCCGACTCTCATCGCCGGCATCTACGGCATGAACTTCGAGCACATGCCGGAGCTGAGCTGGACGTTCGGCTATCCGGCGGCTGTCAGCGCGATGCTGGCCGCGTCGTGCGTGCTGTACATCGTGTTCCGGAGACAGAAGTGGCTCTAGCCCCGTGCGGCTCAGCGCAGCCGGCCCGGCGCCAGGTCCTCCGCGGTGACGCCCCGGTCGGTCACATCGGCCGGTAGCGGCTCGCCGCGGACCAGCGCCGCACCGACGCGCGCCAGTGCCGCGCACGTCTGGATGCCGTACCCACCCTGACCCGCGCACCAGAAGAAGCCCTCCACGCTCGGGTCGAACCCCACCACCGGTGTGCGATCGGCGACGAAAGAGCGCAGACCGGCCCACGACGACCGGACACGGCGGCTCGTCACCACGGTCGCCTCCGTGATCTCGTCCAGGGCGCGGGCGATCTCGAGATCGTCGGGCTTCGCGTCACCGGGCGGGCACGGTGTCTCGTCGGCAGGGGAACAGAGCAGACGGACACCCTCCGGCTTGATGTAGAACGACTCGTCCATGTCGCTGATCAGCGGGTGGTGGGTGTCGGCGATCTCGGGCGGCGCGTCCATCACGGCGATGGTGCGTCGTCGCGGCTGCAGGCCGATCCTCGGTACGCCTGCGAGGTCGGCCAGGTCGTCCGCCCAGGCACCCGCCGCGTTCACCACCACCGTGGCGACGAGAGTGTCGCCGGTCGAGAGATCGACCCGCCACTGCTCGCCGACGCGGTCGATCGCGACGACCCGCGCCCCGGTACGAACGGTGCATCCGCGGCGGCGTGCTCCGCGCAGGAAGCCCTGGTGCAGCGCGTCGACGTCCATGTCGAGTGCGCCCGGTTCGACGATGGCCGCCTCGACTGCCGCAGGCCGCAGGAGGGGCGCCCGGTCCACCGCCTCGGCGGTCTCGAGCAGGCGGGCATCAGGAGACAGTGTCCGCAGAGTCGTGAACATCTCCGCGAGAGCGTCGCCCCGACCCGGACGTGCGAACTGCACGAAGGGGCGCGGAGTCATGACCGTTCCGCGCACCATGTCCGGCGGGTCCACGAGGAAGGCCCTGCTCGCCGTCGTCAGGCCACGGATGACGTGGTTGCCGTAGGTCTCGAGGAACATCGCAGCCGAACGCCCGGTCGAGTGCATCGCCAGGGTCGACTCCGCTTCGAGGAGACACACGGTTCGATCGGACGAGAGTTCCCAGGCGAGCGAGGCACCCGCGATACCGCCGCCGATCACCAGTACGTCGAGCGCTCGAGAGGCGACATCGGTGGTCATGGCGGTCGAGGGTAGGCGGCCCGTGTGGAAATCGGGCGCCAGGGGTACCCCGTCCCGCGCGCAACCGTGCGCGCACTCGAACATCGGGAGCCGTCATGAACACAGCTGTCTGGATCGTCATCGCGGTCGTGGTGGTGTTGCTGCTCGTCGCCGTCGGCGTCGCACTGTCGAAGAAGGCGAAGCAGAAGCGCGTCGAGCAGGCCGGTGAGATCCGGGAGCGGGCCGCCGAGCGCAGCGCGGAGGTGGAGCGGTCGGAGGCGCTCGCGCAGAAGTCCGAGGCCGACGCCCGTCGTGCGCAGGCCGAGGCGGACGCCGCGGCAGCGGAGGCCCGCATCGCGCAGCAGCGCGCGCAGGAGCACCAGGGCACTGCCGCCACCGGGCGTGACGAACTGGACCGTGAGTGGGAGCGGGCGAACAAGCTGGACCCGACCGTCCACGACGACGGCACCCCGCGTCGACAGGACGCGAACGCGGCACAGCAGAACCAGAATCCCGCAGACCGGAACGTCACGGACCGGAACGTCACGGACCGCACCACCGGTCTCGGACACGCCGATGCGCCTGTCGTCGGCCCGCACGACACTCCGGGACGCCACGAGCGCTGACGTCAGTCGCCGGGGCGCACTGCCTCGGTGACCCGCTCCGCTGCCACGGCTGGATCCTCGTGCTCCCAGATACGCACGACGGTCCAGCCGGCCTCGTCCAGTCGACGATCCGTGTCGCGGTCCCGAGCGACGTTGGCAGCCAACTTGTCCGCCCACCACTGGGCGTTGTTGCGCGGGTGGGTGGCGTGCTCCGGGCAGCTGTGCCAGAAGCATCCGTCGACGTACACCGCGACTCGGCGACGCGGGAACACCACGTCGGCCCGTCGTCGCATGCCCTTCAGTGGGGCCTTGTCGACGAAGTACCGCAGTCCCGCTCGGTGCAGTTCCTTCCGCAGGGCCACCTCGGGCTTGGTGTCACGCCGCTTCTGTTTCTTGAACCGGGCACTGGTCGCGGCGTCCGTCGGCGGCGTCGCCCGAGCGTCGGGCGTCATTCGTCGTCGTCGATCTCGGACCAGCTGGGGGCGAACCTGTTGCGCCGCTCCACTTCCGAGTGCACCACCTCGACGAACTCCTCGAACGAGAGTGTGGTGCGGTCCGACGGACGGCCGTTGCGCGGCGGCGCCTCGTCGACGTCGAAGAAGCGCACCTCACCCCGGTACGGGCCGTCCGGCTCGTAGAGACCGATGAACACCTTCTCGAACAGGTCGTAGCGCGTGTCCTCGGCCCCGAGGTCGACCCACGCACGGCCTGGCATGCCGACGACGGGGCGCTTGCCGCGGCCCGACCGCTTGGACAGCGTCGTGACGTGATGCGCGAACGAACTCTTGCCGATGTCGCTGCTCTTCGCGGGATCGCCGTCCTCGCACGTCGACCAGGGCTCGAACATCACGGCGACGAGCACACTGTACGGCTGGCGCTGGTGCAGCACCATCGCCTCACCCCGCAGTTCGTGGTCGTTGCGCACGATGTTCTTCGTCCAGCGGCCGAGCCGACCGGACGTGGGGCTGTAGTCCTGGAAGCTGTAGGTCTTCACGGACACGCAGAGGATGAGGCCGAGCGTCGGATCGAGTGCCTTGACGTCGAGCCGCTTGCGTCCCTTCGCGACGTCCACCTGCGCTTCCTGGCCCATGCCGTGCGCGTCGGGCGTGATGGACGGATACCGAGGCCTCAACGCATCGGCGACCACCTGCGCGAGGTTGTTGGACAGGCGCTGCGCGTAGTTCTTCTTCTCCCCGCGGTCGGCATCGGGCGCGGGACGGTCGCCGGCGAAGTCGAGTGCGAACGTCAACGGGAACATCAGGCCACGCGAACGGGTTCGGGGACGACGGGATCGTCGGTCATCCTGTGCAGGTGCGACTCGACCGTGTCGAGGAACCCGGGGGCGAAGCGCAGCCGACCCGAGCGTGCGCGCTTGAGGAACCCGGCAGTGGCCCTGGCGGACAACAACTTCGACTCCTCCAGGAATCCGCTCAGATCCTCGTAGGGGTGCTGGACCGGCCAGGTGCTCGCGGGTACCCGGAACGCGCGACGGTCACGGCCCCACGCGGCCGACGGCCAGCTCTGGCCGGGTACGAGCTCGGTGTCGGACCCCTCGTCGTAGGGAGTGCGGTTGGCCAGCTGCTCACCGACCCAGGTCGCCATGCGCACGCTCACGGCGTTGCCGACCAGCTTCCACCGATGCCCTGCCCGGACACCCGGGGACCCGACGGCGGGGGCGGTCCACCCGGCGTCGAAACCCTGCAGCCGCTCGGCGTCCGAGATGCCCGGGGTGACCAGCTCGCCGGACGGGAGCCGGACGGCCGGGGGACTGGCGATACCGAGAGTCGATCCGCCCTTGAGCGTCGGCACCGCGTTGATCGCCCAGCCCAGGCCGCGCACCCCCTCGGTCCAGTAGAAGCCGCACGGAAGGACGTCGGCGTCGCCGGCCTCGGGGATGCCCGCGTCGGGTCCGAAGAGCACCTCACGCGGGTCGTCCGTACGTGAGGCGAGCATGACGACGCGCTGACGCCGCTGGGGCAGGCCGAACGAGCGAGCGTCGACGACGCGATACGCCCACATGTAACCGAGATCCTCGAGCGCGTGCGTGATGTGCCGCATCGCCGCGCCGCGGCCGAGCTGCAACATGAAGGGCACGTTCTCGATCAGCAGCCACCGGGGACCACGCTTGCGTGCGACGAGTCGGAAGACCTCGTCGACCAGACCCGACCGCGCGCCCGTGATCCCCGCCGTGCGACCGGCCTGCGAGAGGTCCTGGCACGGGAAACCGGCTGCGACCAGCTCTGTTCCGGCGGGGAGCGCCCGCAGCGTCGCGACGTCGGTGTGCAGCGGCACGTCGGGGAAGCGCGAGCGCAGCACCGCCCCCGCGCCGGCGTCGATCTCGCAGAGCTGAGTTGTGGACCACCCGCTGCGCGCCAGGCCCAGCTCCAGACCGCCGATGCCGGCGAACAGGCCGACCATGGCACCCTGTCTGGACACGCGTACCCCCGCTCACCGTCGTGTGCGACGGCGGCTCCGGGTACCGACGTCGATCTCGAGTGAGGCTACTCGAGAACACCGACACGGAGTCCGACCGAGAGGGCGACACCGCTGTGAGCAGCGCCCGCAGACGGGGGCGTGGTGCGCCGACTCACGCCCACTGTCGACGAAAACCCTGCTCGTGACCGTTTCATCTCGCGAGAACGGGGCACTCGGACGTTGACGGGGACGCGGATTCACAGGCAATTCGCCCGGCTCCGGTACTTGTCGTGCTCGTGTGATCTACCGTGAACGCGTGACCACACCCACCGCCGATTCCCTGTCGTCCGCCGACGTGACGGGCTCGTCGTGGCCGGCCATCCTGACGTGGCGCGCGCACAGCGCCCCGCGTATGGAGTCGGTGCGCGTCCAGCTCAACGGCAAGCGGATCAAGGCCGCCGGCCGGATCATCGGCGGCGAGTGCGACGAACACCCGGCGTTCTCCGCGTCGTACGACCTGGTCACGGACGAATCGGGAGTGACCAAGCGGTTGTCCGTGCGCGCGGCCGTCGCGTCGGGGGAGAAGCAGGTCTCCATTAGTCGCGACTCCGAGGGCTACTGGCTCGTCGACGACGGGTCACCGACCCGCAGCTCGTTCGGCGGTGCACTCGACGTCGAGCTCGTGTGGAGCCCCTTCTTCAACACGCTCGCCATCCGTCGTCTCGGCCTGCAGACGAACCCGGCCGATCACCAGGTGCCCGTCGTGTACGTCGGTCTGCCGGTCCTCACCGCCCGCGCGGAGACACTGTCCTACAGCCGCGGGCCGCACGAGTTCGAGGTGGTCTCGCCCGTCGGGACGTCGGCCGTGAGCGTCGACTCGGACGGGTTCGTCGCCGACTACCGGGGACTCGCCGAGCGCATCTGACGGGTCGGACCGTCACGCCCGCCGGGGCAGCCGCTGCACCACACCGCCGCGGCGACCGGCGTCGACGAGGTCGCCCTGCCAGGACGGCGAGCCGACGACGACGTCGGTGATCTCCCACCACTGCAACTGCTCGTCGTAGCGCGACCGCGCCGCATGGCCCGCGGACACCAGTGTCTCGGTCGAGGCGTCGGCGACGAGAGCGTCCCTGGCGCTGTGCAACGCGGCGAGCGCCTCGTCGAGCGCGTCGACCAGGGCGGGCGCGTTGGCATCACACATCGCGCTGACCAGGGCTGGAGCTGTTCCTGCCACACGGGTGCCGTCGCGGAACGAGCCGGCTGCCAGCCGCAACGTGAGCTCCCCGCCCTGCGCGCCCACCGCGGCGAGTGCTTCCGCCAGCAGATGCGGGAGATGGGACACGCGGGCGACGGCGCGATCGTGGTCGTCGGCTCGGGCCGGGACGACGACGGATCCGGAGGACAGTGCGAGATCGGCGACCGCGAGCCAGGCGTCGGGGTCGGTGTCGTCGTCCACGGTGACGACCCAGACCGCGTTGCGGAAGAGATCGACGTCGGCCGCGAGCCACCCCGAGGCGGATGTGCCGGCCATGGGATGTCCGCCGACGAACCGAGCGCCGAGTCCGGCACGTGCGACCGCGGCCGCCATCTCCGCCTTCACACTGACGACGTCCGTGAGCACGCAGTGCGGCGCGTGCGCGGCCACCGATTCCAGGACGGTGTCGACCGCCGGCATGGGCACCGCAACGACGACGAGAGCGTCCTCCTCGGCGGCGCGCTGGAGGGCGGAGGCGATGTCCGCCGTGACGTCGTACCCGTCGGCGCGAGCGGCATCCACGGCACCGGTCGATCGGTTCCAACCCCATGCCGGGCGACCCGAGTCGACCACGGCGCGCAGTAACGAGCCCCCGATGAGGCCGAGGCCCAGGACGCAGACGGGACGGTCGGGTGTGTTCACCGGGGGAAGATTTCCACATCGGCACCGTCCGCCGGGTGCACGACACCGAAATCTCCCGCTGTTTCCCCTGAACAGGGAGGTCTGCACGCCGGGGCGACGGTGTGGGACTACGGTTGCGCGCATGGCTGCACAGCGCGGAGGCAGTACCTCGTCCCAGGGTCGAGGTGACAACCGCTCCGACGACTACGACGATCTCGAGGGGTTCGCCATCGCGGTCGTCCGCGAGGAGGGCACGTGGACGTGCCGGCCGTTGTCCGCGGACGCCCTGACGAGTCTCAGTGCCGCCGAGACCGAGCTTCGCGAACTCCGCAGTGCCGGTGCGGTGTTCGGGCTCCTCGATGTCGACGACGAGTTCTTCGTCGTGCTGCGTCCGGCACCGTCGGGCACGCGGGTCCTGCTGTCGGACGCCACCGCGGCGATCGACTACGACATCGCGGCCGACGTCCTGGACCGACTGAACGTCGATGTGCCCGATCTGGATCCGGACGAGCTCGACGACGTCGAGCCGTGGGACGAGGGCGATCTGGATCTGCTGAGCGACATGGGTCTTCCCGAGCCGGTCCTCGGCGTCATCCTGGCCGAGTCCGACCTCTACCCCGACGAGCAGCTCGGCATGATTGCCGCGCGACTGGGATTCGCCGCGGAGTTCGCCGCGGTGCTCGACAAGCTGCCCCGCTGACCGTGGTGCCTCTCCACCTGCGTGACGTCTGGATGCGTCGCGCCCTGGAGGTCGCCCGCACCACGCCGGCGGGCGACGTTCCCGTGGGTGCCGTCGTCGTGAACGCCGACGGTGACGAGATCGCGTCCGCGGTCAACGAACGCGAACGCCGCGGGGACCCGACCGCCCACGCCGAGGTGCTCGCGCTCCGCGCCGCCGCCGAACGGCACGGGGACGGCTGGAGACTCACCGGCTGCACTCTCGTCGTCACGCTGGAGCCCTGCACGATGTGTGCGGGCGCGGCGGTGCTCTCGCGAGTCGACGGACTGCTGTTCGGGGCCTGGGAACCGAAGACGGGCGCCGTCGGCTCGCTGTGGGACGTGGTGCGGGATCGGCGTCTGACGCATCGACCGGAGGTGGTCGGCGGCGTCCTCGAGAGCGACGCGGCCGGTCTGGTTCGGGACTTCTTTCGAACCGCGAACGACGTTTGACGCGATCCGTCGACGGGGTATTACTGCCCGGTAGAACACCAGACGCAGCGTTGCGTCGCCCGCCTCGCCGAAACGGAGGGGTGGACGTCATGTTCTTCCGCTTCGAAGGAGCACCACATGGGACTCGACGACAAGATCGGCAACAAGGCAGAAGACCTCAAGGGCAAGGGCAAGGAAGCCGCGGGCGACGCCACCGGCGACCAGGACCTGAAGGCCGAGGGCCAGGGCGATCAGACCTCCGCCGCTGTCAAGGACGGCGTGGAGAAGGTCAAGGACGCCGCGTCCAACATCAAGGACAAGCTCACCGGCCACTGAGGTACCCCGAGCGTGACTCCTGACGTCGCGATTTCGGATCCGCGCCACCCATCCGGTAACGTATCCGCCGGTGGCGTGTCCGAGCGGCCTAAGGAGCACGCCTCGAAAGCGTGTGACGGGTAACCCCCGTCCGAGGGTTCAAATCCCTCCGCCACCGCCATGAGCCCCCCACCTGCCTCGGCAGCTGGGGGGCTTTGTCGTTCACCAACTTCGGGTACACCGACGAGATGAGAAACATGAACGCGATGGAGAACCGCACCCTGGGACGCACCGGCCGGCAGGTGTCGTGCGTCGGACTCGGCACCTGGCAGTTGGGAGCCGACTGGGGCGACGTGTCCGAGGAGGACGCCGTGGCGGTGCTCGACGCCGCCGTGGACAGCGGCATCACCTTCTTCGACACGGCCGATGTGTACGGCGACGGGCGCAGTGAGCGGGTGATCGGCGGATTCCTGGCCGATCGCGGCCTGCGGGACACCGTCACCGTGGCGACCAAGATGGGTCGACGCGTCGACCAGGTGCCGGAGAACTACACGCTCGCGAACTTCCGCACGTGGGTGGACCGGTCGCGCGGCAACCTCGGTGTCGACACCCTGGAACTGGTGCAGCTGCACTGCCCGCCCTCTGCCGTGTACGGCGACGACCAGGTGTTCGATGCCCTCGACACCCTCGTCGAGGAGCAGGCGATCGCGCACTACGGCGTCAGCGTGGAGACGGTCGCGGAGGCGCTCGAGGCGATCCGCCGACCGAACGTGGCCACCGTGCAGATCATCGTCAACGCCTTCCGGCTCAAGCCCGTCGACGAGGTGCTGTCCGTCGCCGCCGATGCCGGAGTCGGCATCATCGCGCGGGTGCCGCTGGCCTCGGGCCTGCTCTCGGGGAAGTACGACGAGTCGACGACGTTCCCCGAGAACGATCACCGCAACTTCAACCGCAACGGTGAGGCCTTCGACGTCGGCGAGACGTTCTCGGGCGTTCCGTTCGACACGGGCCTTGCGGCGGCTCGTGACTTCTCCGCCCTGGTCGCGGACGCGGCTCCGGAGGGTACGACGCCCGCCGCCGCCGCCATCGCCTGGTTGTGGCAGCACCCGCAGATCTCGACGGTCATCCCGGGAGCCCGCAACGTGGACCAGGCTCGTGCCAATGCCGAGGCGGGGCGCGTCGCGCTTCTCGGCGCCGAGTTCGATGCCGGCGTGCAGAGCATCTACGACCGCTACCTCCGGGACGTCGTTCACTCGACGTGGTGACGGACGCTTTCACAGGGGATTCCCAGGCCGCAGCGGTGGCCGCACGTTGAAGCGACAACTAAAGTTCGTCCCATGAAGAAGAAATGGTGGATCACCGGAGCCGTGGTCGTCGTCCTGGCGATCGTGGCGCTCGTCGTCGGACCGCGCATCTACTCGTCGATCGAGAGCAGCGATCCGGCGGCGTCGGTGTCCACCTCCGGTGCCGAGGCGGCGACGGGCGATCTGGACGGTGAGTGGACCGTCACGCCCGGTGACGCAGCGAACCCGACGTCGGCCGGGTACACCGTCGCCGAGGTGCTCAACGGCACCGACGTCACAGTCGTCGGCACCACGCCGGACGTCTCGGGAAGCGCCACGATCGCGAACGAGGAGCTCACCGCCGGTGAGATCGTGGTGCGCACCGAGACCATCACCACCGACAGCGATCGGCGCGACAACCAGTTCCGCGGCAACATCTTCGATGTCGCGAACAACCCCACCGCCACGTTCACGGTGACGTCGCCGGTGGACCTGTCCACCGTGCCCACCGACGGCACCACGGCGACCGTCACCCTCGACGGCACGCTGACCCTCAAGGGCCAGACGCGCGACGTGAGCGTCGAGACGCAGGTGCTCCGGTCGGGCGAGACCATCGTCGCCTCGGGCAACATTCCCGCGACATGGACCGACTACGGCATCGAGCCGCCGTCGCTGGGCTTCGTGACCGTGGATCCGACCGGCTCCGTCGATTTCCTGGTGACGCTCGGGAAGGCCTGAGCCGTAGCGTCCGCGGGAGTCCATCCGGGTAGGCCGGAGGCCGGTCGTCGTGTCAGGGCGGTCCGACGATGTAACCGAGTTTCTGTCGAAGAGTCGCCGCCGTCCGCACGTCCCGTGCGATGGCGGCGTACTCGTGTGTCTGGAGCTTCAGGATGTCGAACGTCTGCACCGGAGTCGTCAGCCCGTAGTGCGGTCGGAACGTCTCGTCGGCGTAGGTCCCGAACAGGCGGTCCCACACGATGAGGATGCCGGCGTAGTTCTTGTCCAGGTACTCCTTGTCGCGGCCGTGATGCACGCGGTGGTGCGACGGCGTGTTGAAGACGAACTCGAACCAGTGCGGCATCCGGTCGATGCGCTCGGTGTGCACCCAGAACTGGTAGACCAGGTTGATCGCGAACCCGGTGAACACCATCCAGGGCGGGACGCCGAGCAGGGGCAGCGGAAGCCACATCAGGATCTCGCCGCTGTTGTTCCACTTCTGCCGTAGTGCGGTGCTGAAATTGAAGTACTCGCTCGAGTGGTGCGCCTGATGCGTGGCCCACACGATGCGCGTGCGGTGCGCGATGCGGTGATACCAGTAGAAGAGGACGTCGACGCCGAGCAGCAGGATCACCCACGTGTACCACTGGTCCGAGGGCAGCTGCCACGGTGCGACATACGCGAAGATCAGCGAATAGCCCAGCAGCGCCAGGGTTTTCCATGCGGTGGTGGTGGCGATGGACACCAGCCCCATCGCGATGCTGGCCCGGGCGTCGGCGCGGAGGTAGCTTCCACGGGTCGGTCGGCCGGGTTCGTCCTCGGTCTCGTCGCTATGGCTTTCGAGGACGATCGCTGCGGTCCACTCGAGCGCGAGCAGAACGAGGAATGCCGGCACCGCGAGGGCGACCGGGTCGCGGAGCGCGGTCGGCAGACTGTTCCAGAGATCGGCGATCACCCGCCGCAGTCTACGTGACCGCGGTCACACCGAGCTCAGGCGCGGTACTCGCGTACCAGCGGGCAGTCGAAGGGGTTGCGCTTCGACAGTCCCACCTGGTTGAGGTAGCGGACGACGATGCCGTAGGACTTCACGAGCGACGTCTCGGTGTACGTGACCCCGTGCTTGGCGCAGTGCTCGCGCACCATGGGCCGCACCTTCTTGAGGTTCGGCCGCGGCATGCTGGGGAACAGGTGATGCTCGATCTGGTAGTTGAGGCCGCCCATCATGAAGTCGGTGACGGGGCCGCCGTCGACGTTGCGTGACATGAGGACCTGGCGGCGAAGGAAGTCGATCTTCGCGTTGGCCGGAACCAGCGGCATCCCCTTGTGGTTGGGCGCGAACGAGCCGCCCAGCAGAACGCCGAAGACGGCGAAGTGCACGAGGATGAAGCCGACCGCGAGCCCCGCCGGCATCGCGAGGAACGGCAGTGCGAACCCGATGGTGAGCCGCAGCGCGATGAGCGACAGCTCCAGCTTGCGGTGCTTGATCTCCTTGGAGCCGATCAGCGTGCGCACGCTGGCGACGTGGAGTGCGGCGCCTTCGAGGGTGAGCAGCGGGAAGAAGAGCCAGCCCTGGCGGCGGGTGAACGCGCCGTAGAAGCCGGTGCGCTGCGCGACGTACTCGGGGACGAAGGCGATGGGCCCGTTCCCGATGTCGGGATCCTTGCCGATCTGGTTCGGCGCGTTGTGGTGCTTGCTGTGCTTGCCCTGCCACCAGTGCAGCGAGAGTCCTGCGAAGGTGCCGGACAGGATGCGGGCCGTCCACTCGTTCCACTTCGCCGAGTCGAACATCTGGCGGTGGGCGCCGTCGTGACCGAGGAAGCCGAACTGCGTGCTCACGACGGCGAGGGCGACGGCGAGCGCGAGCTGCCACCACGAATCGCCCAGGAGGAACGCACCGACCCAGACGGCGACGAAGGCCGCCACGGTGCCGATGATGCGGGACCAGTAGAAACCGCGGCGGCGGGACATCAGCCCCGAGGCGCGCACGGCGACGGACAGCTCGGTGTACGAACTGACGAATCGATCTCTGGGGCGTTCGGCGGTGACGGACACTGGTGCCTCTGTTCTGTGGACGGTCTGGCCACGGTGGCTGTCGGTCGTTCTGGCAGTCGATGCAGTGGTGAGAACCGCGGAGAGGGCGGGAAGTGCTCAGGTCACGCCTCTGTCACAAGTGTGACACAGGCAGGGCACGGCGTCGACAGTCCGAGAGTGTCGGTCGTCTTCTCTCAGTGCATCCACAGACGACGGTCGACGTGGCCGGGCGTGGTAGTACCGCGCCAGGTCGGCGCCGTGGCGTAGTGTTCGGATCACGAGCACGCCGCGGTTCTCACCGGCGCCTCGTTCTCCCCCTCGTGACGGACGACTCGTTCTCCTCACCACCGAACTACTGATGAAGGGGTTTCCATGGAACCCGAACTGATCTTTCTCGCACCCGTCACCGCCGACGCGGAGCCCGTCGAGGCTCCCGCTACGTCCGCTGCCAGGGACGTCGTCAACGCGGCGCCGCCCGTCTACACCCAGCTGTTCTCCGAGAAGAACTGACTCCTCTCGATCGCCTGACATGACTGAACCCCGGGACGACCGGTCCACGTCCACGAGTACCGCGGTCACGACCTCGGTGGCGCGGCGCATCACGCCCGGCCGTGAGCAGGACTTCGTGGCCTGGACCGATGCCGGAATCAGTGTGCTGCGCACGTTCGACGGGTTCCTGGGCGGCGGGTGGCTGCGCTCCTCGACCGATCCGTACGAGTACTACGTGCTCTACCGATTCGATTCGGACGCTCATCTGCAGGAGTGGCTCTCGTCGCCCTTCCGGCGTGCCTGGGTCGCGCGTGGTGTGGGTGTGGCGGACGACCATGTGACGCATCGCCTCACCGGGGTCGAAGGGTGGTTCGAGCCACAGTCGACGCTCACCGACGCGGTCCGCGTCGTGGGCGCTCCGCCGCCTCGGTGGAAGCAGGCCATCGTCATCTGGTCGGCGTTCTTCCCCCTGTCTCTTCTGCTCAACACCCTTGTCTCCGAGTACCTCTCGCTGGGTCTTGTACTCCGGACCCTGCTCGTCACCCTCGTGAGCACACCCCTCATGGTGTACGTCCTGCTGCCGTTCATCACCGCCCGTGTGAAGCGCTGGCTCACTCCCTGACGGTTCGAAACACCGCGCGAGCGTGGTGAGCGTCACAAAAGTGCACACCACTGCAAACTTGCCGAGCCGTGCAAGTTCCGTACTGTGGGATCCGTGAGTTCCGGACTACGCGACCGCAAGAAGGCGGAGACCCGTGCAGCGCTCAGTGCTGCCGCGATCCGTCTCGGGCGGCAACAGGGTTTCGACACCGTGACCGCCGAGGCGATCGCCCGCGACGCGGGGGTGTCGACGCGCACGTTCCACAACTACTTCTCCAGCAAGGAAGAAGCGGCGCTGTACTACCTCGAGCAGGCAGCGTTCGAGTGGGTGGACCTGATCGAACACCGGCCGCAGGACGAGGACTTCTGGGACACGGTGCGCGCCATCGTCTTCGAGATCGTCGACGATCCCGAGCGCGAGTTGACCGAGACTGTCGCGGTCGCGCGGTTCGTCGAGGAGTCGCCGGCTCTGCTGGCGAAGAAGCTCGAGTTCGACCGCTCGCTCTCCGCGGCGTTCAAGAAGGCCGTGGCCCGGCGCACGGGGCTCGATCCCGATCGGGACCTGTACCCCTCGTTGGTCCAGGCCGCGGTGGGCGCCACCGTCAGCGCCGCACTCGGATTCTTCGCCGAGGCATCCGAGAAAGGCTCCACCACAGCAGAATCCGCCGGCGAAGTGGTCCGCCTCGCCATGCAACAACTCGAACGGGGCTTCCGAGCGCCGCTCACCGGTTCCACCCCGCTCCCGCCCGACTGATCGCGCGTCCGTCCGTCACCCGCAGCACGACACCCCCCCGAACGAGGAGAACTCTCATGGCCACCTTCCTGTATCGCATAGGACGGTTCTCGTACCGTCGGAAAGGCATCGTGCTGCCGATCTGGCTCGCCATCCTGGTGTTGGCCGGTATCGGCGCGGCCACGTTGTCCGGCCCGACGAGCACGTCGTTCTCCATCCCGGGAACCCCCGCCCAGGCTGCGCTGGATCTGCAGAAGGAGCGCTTCGGAGGCGGCGAGGATCCGCTCACGTCGGCGTCCGCGCAGTACGTGTTCCAGGCACCCGCGGGCACCACGCTCGACTCGCCCGAGAACACGGCGGCCATCGACGGCGTCATCGCGAACATTCGCGGCATCGCCGCCGTGAAGGACACGGCCAAGGCCGATCCCGCGGCCGGACCGGTGCCCGAGGGTGCCATGCCGCTCCTCGATCCGATCGCCGGCAACCAGGCGATCGTCGATCAGTACGCGGAGGCCGGTCTCGCGCCGGACGTCGCGGCCGCGAACGCCGCGGCCGTGTCGCCGCTCTCACCGGACAAGACCATCGGCATCCTCGACGTGCCCATCACCGGCACCGTCACCGATGTCACGGCCGAGATCCGCACCGAGCTGACCGACGCCGCCCAGCCCGCCCGTGACGCAGGGCTCACCGTCGAGATCGGTGGCAGCGCCATGCAGGCCGCCGAGCCGCCCGGCGGCACCGCCGAGCTGATCGGCCTGGCCGTCGCCGCCGTCGTCCTCGTCGTCATGTTCGGGTCGCTGGTCGCCGCCGGACTGCCGCTGATCACCGCCATCGTCGGAATCGGCGTGACGAGCCTGACCATCACGACCGCATCGGGCTTCGCGGAACTGACGCAGTTCACGCCCATCCTGGCCATCATGATCGGCCTCGCCGTCGCCATCGACTACTCCCTCTTCATCGTCGCCCGCTTCCGCAACGAGCTGAGCGAGACGGACGACAGAGAAGAAGCCGCCGCACGTGCTGTCGGTACCGCGGGCAGCGCCGTCGTCTTCGCCGGAACCACGGTGCTCATCGCCCTGGTCGCGCTTCGCGTCGTCGGCATCCCGTTCCTTTCGCAGATGGGTCTCGCCGCAGGCTTCGGCGTGTTCGTCGCCGTCCTCGTCGCCTTGACGATGCTCCCCGCCGTGCTCGGTCTGTTCGGCAAGAAGGCCTTCGCCGGCAAGATCCGCACCGTCCCGGACCCGGAGCACGACGACAAGCCGACCAACGGCCTGCGGTGGGTGCGCATGGTGATCAAGCGTCCCGCACTGGTCCTCATCGTCGGCGTCGTGATCCTCGGTGTCATCGCCGGTCCCATGACGTCGCTGCGACTGGCGCTTCCGTCGGTGGCCACCGCCGAACCGGGTACCCCCGCTCGTGAGGCGTACGACCTGGTCGACCAGGGCTTCGGCCCGGGCCGCAACGGACAGCTGTTGATGGTCGTGGACGCGAGCAACGTTCCCGAGGCCGATCGGACGGCGGCCTTCCAGGCCGTCGTCGACAAGGCCGCGGCGGAACCCGACGTGACCAACGCACAGCAGGCCGGGCTCAACCCGGCGGGCGACACCGCCCTGGTGTCGGTGACTCCCGAGAGCTCGCCGATCAGCGAGGACACGCAGAACCTGGTGACCGCGCTGCGCGACGCCCGGGGTGGTCTGGAATCCGAGTACGGCGTCACCTACGGCGTCACAGGCCAGACCGCGCTCGAGATCGACGTCTCGGATCGGCTCCAGAAGGCCCTGATCCCGTACCTCGCAGTCGTCGTCGGACTGGCATTCCTGCTGCTCATGGTCGTGTTCCGGTCGATCCTGGTGCCGCTGACGGCGACACTGGGCTTCCTGCTCAGCGTGCTCGCCACCTTCGGTGCCACCGTCTTCATCTTCCAGGAAGGCGGACTGGGGCTGATCTCCAACCCGCAGCCCATCGTCAGCTTCATGCCGATCTTCCTGATCGGTGTGGTCTTCGGACTCGCGATGGACTACCAGGTCTTCCTGGTGTCCCGGATGCGGGAGGCGTACGTCCACGGAGCGAATGCGAGCGACGCCATCGTCACGGGCTTCAAGTACGGAGCCCGCGTCGTGGCGGCCGCGGCGGTCATCATGATCTCGGTGTTCGCAGCGTTCATGCTCGAGCCCGACTCGTTCATCAAGTCCATCGGCTTCGCCCTCGCGGCGGCAGTGTTCTTCGACGCCTTCATCGTCCGCATGATTCTGATCCCCGCGGTCATGGCGCTGCTCGGCGACAAGGCCTGGTACCTGCCGAAGTGGCTGGACAAGATTCTGCCGAACGTGGACATCGAAGGTGAGAAACTCGTCCGCAGGACGGACGAGACCGCACCGGCGACCCAGCAGCCGGCGAACCGGAGCTGAGTCGATGAACTGCACCCACCACGCCTGTCGTCCGACGGGTCCTGTCGAGAAGGAAGGATGCACGACGTGTTGATCTCACTTCTCCGCCGGTATCTGGCGCCGTACCGCGGCGCGCTGACAGGCGTGGTGGTGCTGCAGTTCGTGGCCACCGTGGCCTCGCTGTACCTGCCCAGCCTCAACGCCGACATCATCGACAACGGCGTGACGACCGGCGACACCGGCTACATCCTGTCGACCGGCTCGATCATGCTGGCCGTCTCCGCCGTGCAGATCGCGTGCTCGATCGGCGGCGTCTACTTCGGAGCACGCGCCGCCATGGCGGCCGGCCGCGACATCCGCGGGGCGCTCCTCGACCGCGTCGGCACTTTCTCGGCGCGCGAGGTCGGGACGTTCGGCGCTCCGTCGCTCATCACCCGCAACACGAACGATGTTCAGCAGGTGCAGATGGTGGTTCTGATGGGCTGCACCATCCTGGTGATGGCGCCCATCATGTGCGTCGGCGGCATCGTCATGGCTCTGCGCGAGGACTTCGGACTGTCGTGGCTCCTCGGTATCGCCGTTCCTGCGCTGGCGCTGAGCATGGGCTTCGTCGTGGTCCGCATGGTGCCGGCGTTCAAGGTCATGCAGAAGCGCATCGACACGGTCAACCGCGTTCTGCGCGAGCAGATCACGGGCATCCGCGTGGTGCGCGCCTTCGTGCGCGAGCCGTACGAGGTGGAGCGTTTCGACGACGCGAACACCGCCCTCACCGCCACCGCACTGCAGG
Source organism: Rhodococcus sp. BP-241 (assembly GCF_019836145.1). NCBI lineage: Bacteria > Bacillati > Actinomycetota > Actinomycetes > Mycobacteriales > Nocardiaceae > Rhodococcus > Rhodococcus sp. BP-241. The sequence continues at coordinate 109,452 of NZ_JABUEI010000011.1, forward strand.
TCGGTCGTCTGATGGCGCTCATGTTCCCGGTGGTCATGCTCATCAGCAACGTCACCAGCGTCGCGGTGATCTGGTTCGGCGGTCACGCCGTCGACGAGGGACGCATGGAGATCGGATCGCTGACGGCCCTGCTGAGCTACATCATGCAGATCCTGATGTCGGTGATCATGGCGTCGTTCATCGCGATGATGATCCCGCGCGCCAGCGTGTGTGCCGAGCGCATCACCGAGGTGCTCGACACGAATTCGTCCGTCGTGCCCTCCGCGAAGCCCGTCGTCTTCGCCTCGGCGCCGTCGACGGTGGAATTCGACAAGGCCGCCTTCGCGTATCCCGCGGCCGATCACCCGGTGCTCTGCGACGTGTCGTTCCGGGCGACGGCCGGAACCACCACGGCCGTGATCGGCAGCACCGGCTCGGGCAAGACGACGCTGGTCAACCTGATCCCGCGTCTCATCGACACGACCGACGGAGTGGTGCGCGTGGGCGGAACCGATGTGCGAGAACTCGATCCGGAGGCGCTGCGAGCGGAGATCGGACTGATCCCCCAGCGGCCCTTCCTGTTCTCCGGCACCATCGCTTCCAATCTTCGCTACGGCAAGGAGGACGCCACGGAGGCCGAGATGTGGGACGCACTCGAGGTGGCGCAGGCCGCCGACTTCGTCCGCGAGATGCCCGAGGGTCTCGAGACCCCCGTCGCCCAGGGCGGCACCACCGTCTCCGGTGGGCAGCGTCAGCGACTGGCCATCGCCCGCGCCATCATCCGGCGGCCGAGCATCTACGTCTTCGACGACGCGTTCTCCGCTCTCGACCTGACGACGGACGCGAATCTCCGAGCGGCCCTGCGCCCCATCACACGTGACGCCTGCGTCATCGTCGTCGCGCAGCGGGTGTCCACCATCCGCGACGCGGACAGCATCGTGGTGCTCGACGACGGCAGGATGGTCGGCCTCGGTACGCACGACGAGCTGCTCGAGACGTGTCCCACCTATGCCGAGATCGTCGACTCGCAGCGCACCGCAGCGGGTGTCGCATGACGCGGCCCGGCGGTCCTCCCGGTCCCGGTGCTCCCGGCACGAAGGCGATGAGCTTCGGACCGTCCGTCAGGCGGCTGCTGCGCCGGCTCCTTCCGCAGCGCATGCTGCTCACGGTGGTACTCGTGTTCGCCGTCGCTAGCGTCGTTCTCACCGTTCTCGCCCCGAACATCCTGGGCAGAGCCACCAACCTCATCTTCGACGGCATCGTCGGCCGTTCGCTCGACCCCTCGCTGACCAAGGAGCAGGTCGTCGACGGTCTCCGCGCCTCGGGTGAGGGCACACGCGCCGACATGGTGTCGAGCATGGACGTTGTCCCCGGTCGGGGAGTCGACTTCGACGCCGTCGGCAAGGTGCTGGTCCTCGTCCTCATCCTCTACATCGGGTCCGCACTGCTGTCCTGGGTGCAGGGCTACATTCTCAACATCGCGCTGCAACGCGTCATCAAGCGTCTGCGTACCGATGTCGAGAACAAGATCCACCGGTTGCCGTTGCGCTACTTCGACTCCCACAAGCGCGGCGACGTGCTCTCGCGAGTCACCAACGACATCGACAACGTCTCGCAGAGCCTGCAACAGACACTCAGCCAGCTCGTGGTCTCGGTGCTCACGGTCTTCGGCATCCTGGGCATGATGCTGTGGATCTCGCCGCTGCTCGCACTGGTCGCGATCCTGACGGTGCCGCTGTCGATTGTGGTGACGGCGATGATCGCCAAGCGCTCGCAGCCGCACTTCATCGCGCAGTGGAAGCAGACCGGCGCGCTCAACGCACAGGTCGAGGAGGCCTACACCGGGCACGAGCTGGTCAAGGCCTACGGCCGCCAGCACGAGACGGCGCGGGTGTTCCACGAGAGCAACGAGGAGCTGTACCAGGCGAGCTTCCGGGCACAGTTCATCTCCGGAATCGTCATGCCCGCCATCATGTTCCTGGGCAACCTCAACTACGTCGCCATCGCCGTGGTGGGCGGACTGCGCGTCGCGTCCGGCACGCTGAGCCTGGGCGAGGTGCAGGCCTTCATCCAGTACTCCCGCCAGTTCACACAGCCGCTCACGCAGATCGGCTCGATGGTCAACCTGCTCCAGTCGGGTGTCGCCTCGGCGGAGCGCATCTTCGAGATCCTCGACGCCGAGGAGGAGGGCGCCGATCCGTCGGCACCCGTCACCCCCACCACGCGCAGTGGACGCGTCGAGTTCCGGGACGTGTCGTTCCGCTACGAACCGGAGCGTCCGCTCATCGACGGGCTGTCCTTCGTGGCGGAACCCGGCCAGATGGTTGCGATCGTCGGCCCCACCGGCGCCGGCAAGACGACGCTCGTGAACCTCGTGATGCGGTTCTACGACATCGATTCCGGCTCGATCACGCTCGACGGTGTGGACACGCGTGACATGACGCGGGCGACGCTGCGATCGCGCACCGGCATGGTGCTGCAGGACACCTGGCTGTTCGGCGGCAGCATCCGCGACAACATCGCGTACGGCAACAGTGGCGCCACCGAGGAGTCGATCATGGAGGCGGCGCGGGTGAGTTACGTCGACCGTTTCGTGCACTCGCTGCCCGACGGGTACGACACCGTCATCGACGAGGAGGGCAGCAACGTCAGTGCGGGCGAGAAGCAGTTGATCACCATCGCGCGCGCGTTCCTCGCCGACCCGGCCGTGCTGATCCTCGACGAGGCCACCAGCTCCGTCGACACCCGTACCGAGCTGCTGGTGCAGAAGGCCACCGCGGCCCTGCGCAGCGATCGCACGAGTTTCGTGATCGCGCACCGCCTCTCCACGATCCGCGACGCCGATCTGATCCTGGTGATGGAGAACGGGTCCATCGTGGAGAAGGGCACGCACGACGAGCTCATCGCGGCGCGCGGCGCCTACCACCGTCTCAGCGCGTCCGGCCTGCAGGAGCAGCAGCTGGCGTCTGGTTCGATGGGGGCATGACCGACCTCTTCACAGTCGAGACCCGTATCGAGGACCATCTCGGTCGAACCGGCACCCTGCGGACGCCGCACGGCGACATCGAGACCCCCGCGTTCATCGCCGTCGGCACCAAGGCCACCGTCAAGGCGGTGCTGCCGGAGTCGATGAAAGAGCTGGGCGCACAGGCGGTTCTGGCGAACGCCTACCACCTGTACCTGCAGCCGGGGCCCGACATCGTGGACGAGGCCGGGGGACTCGGCACGTTCATGAACTGGGACGGCCCGACGTTCACCGACAGCGGCGGGTTCCAGGTGATGTCGCTCGGCGTCGGGTTCAAGAAGGTCATCTCGATGGACGCCACTCGGGTGGAGTCGGACGACGTCATCGCCGAGGGCAAGGAGCGCCTCGCGCACGTCGACGACGACGGCGTGACGTTCAAGTCCCACCTCGACGGATCGCGGCACCGCTTCACTCCCGAGGTGTCGATGCAGATCCAGCACCAGCTCGGCGCGGACATCATGTTCGCGTTCGACGAGCTGACCACGTTGATGAACACCCGTGCGTACCAGGAACAGTCGCTGGACCGCACGCAGGCGTGGGCGGTGCGGTGCATCGCCGAGCACGAGCGCCTCACGGCCGAGCGAGCCGACAAGCCGTACCAGGCGCTGTTCGGTGTGGTGCAGGGTGCGCAGTACGAGGACCTTCGTCGGAAGGCGGCACACGATCTCGAGACCATCGTCGGCGAGACCGGGCGCGGATTCGACGGCTACGGCATCGGCGGCGCTCTGGAGAAGCAGAACCTCGGCACCATCGTCCGCTGGGTGAACGAGGAACTGCCCGAACACAAACCGCGCCACATGCTCGGGATCAGCGAGCCGGACGACTTCTTCGTCGCCATCGAGAACGGTGCCGACACGTTCGACTGCGTGAATCCGTCACGCGTGGCCCGGAACGCGGCGATCTACACACCGGACGGGCGCTTCAACATCAACACCGCGCGGTTCCGTCGGGACTTCACGCCGATCGACGAGGAGTGCGACTGCTACACCTGCGCGCACTACACGCGGGCGTACATGCATCACCTGTTCAAGGCCAAGGAGATGCTGGCCTCAACCCTCGCCACCATTCACAACGAGCGGTTCACCGTGCGGCTGGTGGACGACATCCGCGCCTCCATCCGCGACGGGCGGTTCCAGGAGTTCAAGAAGGACACGCTGGCGCGCTTCTATTCCTGAGCCGCAACTCCCCGCGAGTACGCCCATAGTGTCGTGAAGTCGTGCTCGACAACGACAGTATCGACGTACTCGCGGGGGCGGGCGGGGGTCAGTCCGGGGAGTAGGTCGGCTCGCGCTTCTTGATGTACGCGATGACGGCGTAGGTGATCGGGAGCACGAGCACCTCGACGAGGGTCTTCCACAGGAAGCCGACGATGACGTAGTTCACGAAGTCGGCGCCCGTCGTGATGCCGATGACGCCGGCCGCGATGCTGCAGAAGATCAGGGTGTCGAAGAACTCGCCGACCACCGTCGACCCGATGAGGCGGGCCCACAGGTGCTTCTCCTTGGTGCGTTCCTTGATCTTCACCAGCACGATGGAGTTCAACAGCTGTCCGACGGTGTAACCGGCGAGACCGGCGAGGACCAGGCGCGGCACGACGCCGACGACGGTCTCGAGTGCGGCCTGGTTCTCGTAGAACGACGCGGCGGGGAGTTCGATGGCGATCCAGAAGCAGACCGATGTGAGCAGGAGAGAGCCGAAGCCCAGGTAGATGGCGCGGCGCGTCGCCTTGAGCCCGTACACCTCGCTGAGCACATCGCCGAGGATGTACGCGAGGGGGAAGAGGAAGAACGCGCCGTCGGTGTTGATGGGGAGAATCTGGAAGGGCCCGAGCGAGACGTCGGACGCGGCGAAGAAGGCGACACCCTTGCTGGCGGCCACGTTCGAGATCAGCAGCGTCGCGACGAAGAGCGCGACGATGGCGGGGTAGAAGCCACGGCTGATGTGGGCGAACGAGGCCTGTCCAGACGGAGTGTCGTCGTCGGTGGCGGTGGAGTTGGTTGCAGTCACCGGTCGATCCAAGCACCGAGACGACGACGGGCGCGAATCCCCGAAGGGATCCGCGCCCGATGTCGGTGTGTGCGGAGGCTACTTCTTGACCACCTGGGTGCCACCGGCGAACTGATCGTGCTTGCCCTGCTTGGTGGGGCTCGAGTTGACCGTGACGGCGATGACGATCACGGCGATGAACGCGAGCAGGCTACCGAGGAACGGGATGATGTTGAGCAGCGTGAACGCGTTGCGGATCGCGGACTGCTGCAGCGTCGGCCGCGGCGTGCCGGCGGGACCGTGCACCTGGAGTCCGAGGATCTTCTTGCCGAGTGTCGCGCCCTGGCTGACCTCGAGGCCGACGAAGTACGCGAACGTCAGGACGCCGGAGAAGAGTCCGGTGACGAGGATGTTGTCGGTCGCACCGAAGATCGCGGCGAGGATCAGCGCGACGATGCCGACGATGATCCCGTCGATGATGCGCGCGCCCAGTCGAATGCCGAGCCCACCGGGCTGACCGCCGCCGGGCACTCCACCGAAGTTCGAGCCACCGTAGTTGGTGGTGTTGTCGAACTGCGGGGGCGTCGGGTAGCCACCCTGCTGGGGGTAGCCGCCCTGCTGGGGGTAGCCACCCTGCTGTGGCGGGTAGTTGCCCTGCGAGGGCGGGGGGTAACTGCCCTGCGAGGGCGGCGGGTAGGACCCCTGCGACGGGGGCGGGTAGGAACCCTGCTGCGGCGGCGGGTAGCTGCCGGGGTTCTGCGGATCCTTGCTCGGGTCGAAACCGCCTGTGGTCATGATGTCCTTCTCGTACGGGTTGACGTGTCGGAGTCTTCTCGCGGCCACCTTACGTCCGATGCGCCCCGACCGGTGTGCGATGTTCCGTTGCAACGGGGTCTCGATCAGTGACCGAGCACGAACCACGGCTCCCTCGGGAGCAGGTCCAGGGACCAGTGCGAGGCCAGGTCGGACAGCGATTCGTGCGTGCGCTCGGACGGAACCCCGATCGACGACGCGATCTCGGCGCGGACGTCGGACACGGTCTGCCCGGCGGCGAGTCGGTCGCGCAGGGTGACGGCGCCGTCCCGCTTGGCGAGGCGCTTGCCCGTCGGTCCGAGAGCGAGCGGGACGTGCACGTACTCCGGGATCTGCACGCCGAGCAGACCGGCGAGGTAGGCCTGACGCGGCGCCGACGCGAGCAGGTCGTCCGCGCGAACCACCTGGTCGACGCTCTGGAACCCGTCGTCGACGACGACGGCGAGGTTGTAGGCGGGAACGCCGTCCGTGCGCTGGAGGACGAGGTCGTCGACCACGCCCGTGAACTCGCCGACGAGGGCGTCGGTCACGGTGAACGACCGCGTGTCCGAACGCAACCGCAGCGCGGCGCGTCGGCCCTCGGCGCGGCGGGACGCGCGTTGCGCCTCGGTGAGGTTCCGGCAGGTTCCGGGGTACGCACCCTCGGGAGCGTGCGGTGCGGACGCGGCCTGCTGGATCTCGCGGCGGGTGCAGAAACACTCGTAGACACGGCCGTCGGCGGCGAGGGAGGCGATGGCCGCGGCATAGGACTCTCGGCGATCCGATTGCCGCAGCACCGGCCCGTCGACGGTGATGCCGACGGCGGCGAGATCGTCGAGCTGACGGTGTTCGGCTCCCGGTCGCACGCGATCGAGGTCCTCGACGCGCAGGACGAATCCGCGTCCGGTTCCGCGGGCGAGGAGCCACGCGAGCACAGCCGTGCGGAGGTTCCCGATGTGGAGGTCGCCGGAGGGGCTCGGTGCGAAGCGGCCGTTCACTCGCCGCGACCCATGAGCTCGTCCCGTCGGGACGCGACCTCCGTCCGCAGCGCGTCGACCACCACCCCGACCTCGGGGCGGCGCAGCGTCTCGCCGCGCACGACCAGCCAGTAGGCCAGGGTGACCGACACCTCCGAGCGCAGGATGCGCACGAGATCGCGGTGCCGGTCGGCCATGAAGCACGGCAGCAGGCCGATACCGGCGCCCGCCCGCGTGGCCTCGACGTGCACGAAGACGTTGGTCGAGCTCACCGAACTCCGCATCACCGGGACGTCCGACGACGGGGGAGCGTCGCCGACGGCGACCGAGCGCGCGAGATCCAGGTCGTCGACGTGGAGCATCGACTCGACGAAGTAGACGAGGGGATGGCCGGCGAGGTCGCGTCGGGTGGTGATGGTGTCGTGGTGCTCGAGGTACTCCGGAGTGGCGTACAGACCGAGGCAGTACTCGCCGAGGTGCACGGCCTCGGCGCGGTGCACCTGAGGCGTGCCGACGACGATCTCGATGTCCATTCCCGACCGTTGTTGCGAGGCGCGTCGCGTCGCGGCGACCAGTTCCACGGACACCTCGGGGTGCCGTTCCTGCACACTGACGGCGGCCGGCGCCGCGATGTAGGCGCTGAATCCGTCCGTCGCGGAGATGCGGACGACACCACGCAGCGACGCACCGCCCGGGTCCACCAGGCCGCGCACCACGCTGTCGACCGTCTCGGCCGCGGCGAGTGCGTGTCGGCCCAGGTCGGTGAGTTCCCAGCCGCCCGAGGTGCGGACCAGTACCCGGCCACCGAGTGATTTCTCCAGTGAGGCGATGCGGCGAGACACCGTCGTGTGATTGACACCGAGGCTGTCCGCGGCGGCGGTGAAGCGGCCGCTGCGCCCGACGGCGAGGAGGACGAGAAGATCGTCCGCGCTGGGCGGCGTGTGCGCCGAGGAGCGTCCGGACGAGGTCATGTGTGCATCTTTGCAGTTCGGTCGTGCGCGCGCGGCCATTGTGCGGCGCGGTGATCTGCGTCGATACTCGACTCGGCGTGTGCCGTGGATCACTGTCCCGGCACCGGAGACTCAGCAAGGAGAATGTCATGTCGGTTGTCGACAGGGTGGATCGCGACGAGGAACCGTCGGGTCTGCGGAAGGTGGTCGCCGCATCCATGGCGGGCACCGTGGTCGAGTGGTACGAGTTCTTCCTCTACGGCACGGCGGCGACGCTCGTGTTCAGCAAGATCATGTTCGCGGAGGGAACCAGCGAACTCGACGCCATCCTGGCGGCCTTCGTCACGTACGCGGTCGGCTTCGTCGCACGACCGCTCGGTGGCATCGTCTTCGGTCACTTCGGTGACAAGTACGGACGTAAGAAGCTCCTGCAGTTCTCGCTGGTGCTGGTCGGCGCCGCCACCTTCCTCATGGGCTGCCTGCCGACGTTCAACCAGATCGGGTACTGGGCGCCGGCACTTCTGGTGACGCTGCGCTTCATCCAGGGCTTCGCGGTGGGCGGTGAGTGGGGCGGCGCAGTGCTTCTCGTCGCCGAGCACAGCCCCAACAAGAGCCGCGGCTTCTGGGCCAGTTGGCCGCAGGCCGGTGTCCCCGGCGGCAACCTGCTCGCGACGGTCGTTCTGTTGGTGCTCACCACCGTGCTCTCGGAGGACGCGTTCCTCAGCTGGGGCTGGCGTGTCGCGTTCTGGCTGTCCGCCGTCATCGTCTTCGTCGGCTACTACGTCCGCACCAAGGTCACCGACGCACCCATCTTCGTCGAGGCGCAGAAGCAGGCCGAGGTCATCAAGGCCGCGTCGTACGGCGTCTTCGAGGTCGTCAAGCGTTACCCGCGTGGCGTGTTCACCGCGATGGGCCTGCGCTTCGGCGAGAACGTCATGTACTACCTGGTGGTCACCTTCTCCATCACCTACCTCAAGGTCGAGGTGGGAACCGACACCAGCACCATCCTGTGGTGGATGCTCATCGCGCACGCTGTGCACTTCGCGGTGATCCCGTTGGTCGGTCGCCTGGCGGACACCGTCGGACGCCGTCCGGTGTACCTCGTCGGTGCGGTCACCGCCGGCACGTGGGGCTTCTTCGCCTTCCCCATGATGAACAGCGGCCACAACGTCGTCATCATGCTGGCGATCATCATCGGACTGGTGTTCCACGCCTTCATGTACGCCACCCAGCCGGCGATCATGTCCGAGATGTTCCCCACGCGTATGCGGTATTCCGGTGTGTCCCTGGGCTATCAGGTGACGTCGATCGTCGCCGGATCGCTCGCGCCGATCATCGCGGTGAAGCTGCTGGACGTCTACGGCTCGTCCGTGCCGATCGCCTGGTACCTCGCAGCCTCCGCGCTCATCACGCTGATCGCCGTCGTGGTGGCTCGTGAGACCAAGGGCATCGCGCTCGAGAGCATCGACATCGCCGACGCGAAGAACCTGGCCACCGAGGCAGAACTCGCGAAGGCCGGTATCCCGATGAAGTAGGCACGCACACAGAATCGCGCCCTCTCCCGTATCACGGGAGAGGGCGCGTTCGTGTGTGTGTCAGGCCTCGGCGACGAGGTGCGGACGCGAGGCACCGGCCTCGCAGTCACGCATGAACTCGGTGAAGATGCGGTCGAAGCGGTCGGGATTGTCGAGATGCGGGAAATGCCCTGCCCTCTCGAAGATCTCGACGCGGCCGTGCGGCAACTCGGCCCGAGCGTTCTCGGTGTGCGAGTTGGGGATGATGCTGTCGCGCGCACCCCAGACCAGCATCGCCTGGATGTTGGGGAAGTTGGCGAAGTGCGGTGTCGCACTGATGGTCTGACCGCGGAAGCTGATGACGGAGCGGGCGGTCGCGAGGAACGCGCGGCGGGTGCCGGCGTCCTGGACCGACCCGAAGCTGCGCCACGCCTCGGAGGAACTGGCGCTCATCAGGGGGAGTCCCAGCTTGTCGAGCCGATCGATCGCGAGATCGGTGAGGCCCCGCACGGTGCGGTTCGCCATCAGCGGGAGAACGAATTCGCTGCCCGGCAGGGTGGCCGCACGCAGGAGGGGGCTCACCTCGGGGCCGAGGCCGCCGCTGGCGATGAGCACCATGCGCTCGACCAACTCGGGGAACAGGTACAGCGTCTGCATTGCGATGCCACCGCCGAGCGAGTGGCCCACGAACGTCGCCGACGTGATGTCCAGGCTGTGCAGCAGGTCGCGCACCGTCGCGGCGTGGGAACTGATGGAGTAGTCCCCGGCGGGCTTGTCCGATTCACCGTGGCCGAACAGGTCCGGCACGATGACGCGGTACCGCTGCGACAGGGTGTCGATCTGCGGTTCCCAGTTGTGATGGGAGCCCAGCAGTCCGTGGATCAGGATGACCGCGGGGCCGTGTCCGATGTCCAGGTACTTCAGTTCGTTGCCGTGCAGGCTGAGTGTCTGCATGTCCGGCTGTGCGGTATCGAGTGCCGCCATGGGAGATCCCTCCGTTGTACTACCGCTCCAGTGTGCACGCTGGTGGGCGGCGGGGAGCCGTTCCGCGAGCATGTGATCCCAGACATTCACTGCCCGGCGGCGGTGTCGGTCACAAGAGGTTTCGGTGGCGAACGACGCGATCAGTGCGTCAGATACACCTTCACCGCCACGACGATCGCGGCCAGCACTGCGGTGGCGATACCGGCCAGGACCAGGCGAAACGACAGTCCGCGGCCGCGTAGACGCTCGGCGACCACCGGGATCGACGCGATACGCAACGTCACCAGACCACCCGCGAGCCCCTGCGCGAGTGCGCCGGGCAGGATCTCGAGCCACGCCAGCGCCAGCAGCAACGACGGCGCGACGCCCGAGGAGGCGATCGGCAGCGAGTCCCGCAACTCCTCGCGCCAGTCGACGGTGTCGTCGTCGACGGTGCCGGCCGCGACGGCGTCCGCGAAGATGTGGGCGAGGAAGGTGGTGAGCGTGGTGCCGATCACCAACAACGCCGCCGTACCGTTCGCGATGGACGACGGACTGGCGGCGACCACCACGGTCATCACCAGGACGTTTCCGTAGACGTAGGCCGAGAGACGTCGGGTGGCGCGGTGCGGAGGCAGCACGCCGGCCTTGCGCGTCGTCACTCGGCGGTAGAGGGATCCGACGGGTCCGGGTGTGCTCATCCCGGGAATGCTGCCAGGTGGAGAGGAGTCGCGATGGCCCTGGTCGTGCGCGGTGTCGGGTGGCCACGCGGGGAGCCGCTGCTCGGAGTCACCGACACGGACACCGGCGAGGTGACGTCCCGGCCGGTGCTGTCGTCCGCACTGCGATACCGCGCGCTCGACGCGCCGGGTGTGCTCTGGTGCATCGGTCGCCGCGCCGAGGACGGCCGTCCCGTGGCCTGCCCGAACGGTGCGCGCGCCACCTCCGGGGTGCACTGCGACGCCTGTGTCGCGGCGGATCCGTACCGGTTCGTCCACATAGTCCACCGGCAGGACTTCCTGTCGAAGGGGCTCGAGAGCGTCGTGATGCAACCGCACTGGCTCTACGTCGCGACCTTCGCCGACGGGACGGACAAGGTGGGAACGGCGGCGGATCCTCGGAAATGGGGACGGCTCACCGAGCAGGGCGCTGTGGTCGGACGCTACGTCGCACGGGCGGTCGACGGACGCGTGGTGCGGCACCTCGAGGACGCGATGACCGACACTGCCGGTCTGCGCCAGGCCGTGCGCGCCGCAGCCAAGGCGGCGGGGTTGACCCGCCCGATCGACCTCGCCCGCCTCGACCGATCGAACGCCGACGCGGCGACACTGGCGCGCGAGGTGCTCGCCGACCTCGGTCCCGACTTCTCCGACGACGACTTCCGTGTCGTCGACGAGCAGTGGGAGCCGCCCGCGGGCCGAGAGGCGGCCTTCACGGGTCGGCGCACGGCCTATCCGCTGGACACTGCCGTCGGTGCGCACGGCCTGACCGTGCAGTGGTGCATCGGTTCCGCCGTCGGCGCCACGGTGTCCGAAGACCCGGACTCGCTCTACGTGGCCGACCTGTCGAGACTGCGCGGGCGGCGTATCGAGAGGGGCGAGTTCGACACCGCGCTGCCCGCCATGCAGGAAGCACTGTTCTGAGTTTGTCCCCGGCCGCCGCGTGGCATTCGTGAGCCATGCCGACCTACCGAGTGAGAGACACCAGCGACGACTCCATCCTGGCCACCGCCGAGCACGAGGACGTGTCGACGGCCGAGGCGTGGGCGGCCGGCGTCGTGGAAGGGCTCGACCCGGCTCCCGTGACCTGGGTGCTGGACAGAGAGTGAGAACGAAGAAGACCCCCGTGCAGTGCACGGGGGTCTTTCTCTGCGGAGGATAGGGGATTTGAACCCCTGAGGGCGTTAACCCAACCCGCGTTCCAGGCGAGCGCCATAGGCCACTAGGCGAATCCTCCGTCGGCTACCTTACCGGCGACACCCCCGTTGAGACGAATCGGGTCGGTTCGGTGGTGCGCGGGGGATGTGGCTAGACTCGTCCACGGATCCCGCGCGGCGCGCATCCTGTGAACTCCCCCAGGGCCGGAAGGCAGCAAGGGTCAACGGGCTCTGCCGGGTGCGCGGGGTCCCCTTAACTTCCCGCCACGCGCAGTCGCCTCGAAAGGCCCTCCTCGCCATGACCGGCCAAGCTCAACTCGGACTGATGAACCCCGACGAGCTGGCCGCGGAGCACGAGAAGCGCACCGCCGAGTACGAGGCACTGGTCGCACGCGGACTCTCGCTGGACCTCACCCGCGGCAAGCCGTCACCCGAGCAGCTCGATCTCGCGGCCGGCCTGCTCACCCTGCCCGGTGAGGACTACCGGGACGGCAAGGGCACCGACTGCCGCAACTACGGCGGACTGCAGGGTCTGCCCGAGCTGCGCGCCATCTTCGGTGAGCTACTGAACATCCCGGCCGCGAACCTGATCGCGGGAAACAACGCGAGCCTCGAGATCATGCACGACCTCGTGGTGTGGGGGCTGCTGCACGGCACCGTCGACTCGGTGCGTCCGTGGTCGGCCGAACCCGTCGTCCGCTTCCTGTGCCCGAGCCCCGGTTACGACCGGCACTTCGCCATCACCGAGAGCTACGGCATCGAGATGATCCCGGTGACGATGAACGAGGACGGCCCCGACGTCGCCGAGGTCGAGCGGCTGGTCTCGGGCGATCCGCAGATCAAGGGCATGTGGTGCGTGCCGAACTACGCCAACCCCACGGGCGCGGTGTACTCGGAGGAGGTCACCCGCGCTCTCGCGACGATGCCCACCGCGGCCGCCGACTATCGCCTGTTCTGGGACAACGCCTACGCGGTGCATCCGCTGGCAGACGAGTTCCCGCCCGCGTACGACGTGCTGAGCCTGGCAGCGGAGGCCGGTCACGCGAACCGTCCGTACGTCTTCGCGTCCACGTCGAAGATCACCTACGCCGGTGCCGGCGTCAGCTTCCTCGGTTCGTCGTCGGCGAACCTCGACTGGTACCTGGGCCACTACGGCAAGAAGAGCATCGGCCCCGACAAGCTCAATCAGCTCCGCCACCTGCGTTTCTTCGGTGATGCCGACGGTGTGCGCGCACACATGGCGAAGCACCGCGAGATCCTCGCGCCGAAGTTCGCACGGGTACAGGAGATCCTCGACGATCGCCTGGGCGCGTCGAAGGTGGCGTCGTGGACCGAGCCCGCGGGCGGGTACTTCATCAGCCTCGACGTGCTCGACGGCACCGCAGCGCGCACCATCTCCCTGGCGAAGGACGCCGGCATCGCCCTCACCGGCGCCGGCTCCGCCTTCCCGTACAAGCGCGATCCCGACGACCGGAACATTCGCCTCGCCCCCAGCTTCCCGTCCACCGACGAGTTGTCCGCGGCGATGGACGGCGTGGCCACCTGCGTGCTGCTGGCCGCGACGGAGAAGCTGCTCGGGTCGTAGTTTGGTCGGGTTCTCACACCGATTCCGGCAGGGTTCACCGGCTGCAACCCCTGTGAGTTGCGGAAACCGGTGACGGTTCGACGCCTGTGGATGGCCATGAGCAGCATTCCTGGATCTCGGCCACGATCGTCACATGAGCGACGAGGGCGAAGCCGCAGAACTGATCCGGCGCGCGGATCTTCTCGGCCGAGGTGTGTCCGACACCGAGATCCGCAGTGCACGCAGGTCCGGGTCCATCGTGGCCGTGCGGCGGGGGTGTTTCGTCGACAAGCGGCGTTTCACCGACTCCACGCCGGAGGCTCGACACCTTCTCGCAGCCCGGGCAGCCCTGGCCGCAGGCGGACCGGGTCTCACGCTCAGCCACGAGTCGGCCGCGCTGGCGTGGGGCATGTCGTTGTGGCAGGGGCCGCCACCGCTGGTGCACCTGACGGTCGACAGGCCGACCGGCGGACGTGTCGACGCGGTACGGCACCTCCACACGCATCCACTCGCCGATATGGACGTGGTGATGCGTGACGGTGCGAGAGTGACCTCCGCGGCGCGGACCGTGGCGGATCTTGCGTGCGCCTCGAGCTTCGAAGCCGCTGTGTGCGTTGGCGATTCGGCGCTGGCATGCACTCCGACATCGATCGACGACATCACCGAGGCCATCCGCGGGTGTGGCCGTCGGCGCGGCGTCGCGGGCGCTCGACGTGCCGCCGCATTCTTGGACGGTCGTAGCGAGAGCGTCGGCGAATCGCGCAGTCGGGTGTACCTCGATCGGCACGGGCTCCCCGCGCCCGAGCTGCAGATCGAGATCGTGATCGACGGGCGCACGTATCGGCCGGACTTCCTGTGGGAGGACCAGCGCGTGCTCGGCGAATTCGACGGACTGGCGAAGTACACACGCAACGGCGAGTCCGCGAACGCAGTCGTGATCCGCGAGAAGTTGCGGGAGGACGCTCTGCGTGCCGCCGGGTGGATCGTCGTGCGGTGGACGTGGGCGGACCTCGTCGACGGTCGGCTGGCGCAGCGCATTCGTGCTGCGCTGTCCGCGTGAAAGAATGACGCCATGGCCACGACGCTGCACTTGGTGGGGGATCCCGACGCCGACGCCCTGCTCGCCTCCGACCCGCTCGCGCTGCTGATCGGGATGTTGCTCGATCAGCAGGTACCGATGGAGTCGGCGTTCGCCGGTCCGAAGAAGCTGGTGGATCGCATCGGGTCGCTCGACGTCCGCGCGATCGCCGAGATGCCGGAGGACGACTTCCTCGCGATCTGCTCCACCCCACCCGCGGTGCACCGGTTCCCCGGGTCGATGGGCAAGCGGATCCAGTCGATGTGCTCGTACATCGTCGACGAGTGGGACGGCCGCGCCGACGCCATCTGGACGGACGGCGACCCGGACGGCAGAGAAGTGCTGAAGCGACTGAAGGCGCTGCCCGGGTACGGCGATCAGAAGGCGCGCATCTTCCTGGCTCTGCTGGGCAAGCAGATGGGTGTGGAGCCGGCCGGGTGGCGCGACGCCGCCGGATCGTACGGCGACGACGGCTCCCGACGATCCATCGCCGACGTGGTCGACGCGACCAGTCTGGGCGAGGTGCGCGAGTTCAAGAAGGCGGCCAAGCGGGCCGCCAAGGAGAGCGCAGGATCCTAGGTTCCCGCCGACCGTTCTGTCGGTCGACGTCGGTACTCTCTCTCGCGTGGCCCTGTACCGGAAGTACCGTCCAGCGACGTTCGCGGAAGTGGTCGGGCAGGAGCATGTCACCGAGCCTCTGTCCGTCGCACTGGACTCGAAGCGCATCAATCACGCCTACCTCTTCTCCGGCCCTCGCGGGTGTGGCAAGACGTCGTCCGCACGGATCCTGGCGCGGTCGCTCAACTGCGTCCAGGGTCCGACGTCGACGCCGTGCGGAGTGTGCGGCTCGTGTGTCGCGCTCGCTCCCGGCGGCCCGGGCAACCTCGACGTCATCGAGCTCGACGCGGCCAGCCACGGCGGCGTGGACGACACCCGTGAGCTGCGTGACCGCGCGTTCTACGCGCCTGCGGAATCGCGCTACCGCGTCTTCATCGTGGACGAGGCCCACATGGTCACGACGGCGGGCTTCAATGCGCTGCTCAAGATCGTGGAGGAGCCGCCCGAGCACCTGATCTTCGTGTTCGCGACCACGGAGCCGGAGAAGGTGCTGCCGACCATCCGCAGCCGCACCCATCACTACCCCTTCCGGTTGCTGCCTCCGCTCGCCATGCGCGGTCTGATGGAGCGCATCTGTGCGGAGGAGAAGGTCACCGTGCAGGATGCGGTGTACCCGTTGGTCATTCGTGCCGGTGGTGGCTCCCCGCGCGACACCCTCAGCGTGCTGGACCAGCTGCTCGCCGGTGCAGGCGACGAGGGTGTGCAGTACACCCGCGCACTCACTCTGCTCGGCGTCACCGACGTCGCGCTGATCGACGAGGCCGTCGACGCACTGGCCGCCGGGGACGGTGCCGCTCTGTTCGGCACCGTCGAGAAGGTCATGGACGCGGGCCACGATCCCCGCCGGTTCGCGGTGGACCTGCTCGATCGACTCCGCGACCTCATCCTCATGCGCGCGGTCCCCGATGCGGGGGAGCGCGGACTCGTCGACGCCCCCGCCGACATGCTCGATCGGATGCGCGACGAGGCGGAGCGCATCGGCCCGGCCACGCTGGCCCGATTCGCGGAGACGGTGCACGCCGGACTCGGTGAGATGCGCGGCGCCACGGCTCCCCGGCTGTTGCTGGAGGTCATGTGTGCGCGGATGCTGCTGCCGGCGGCGTCCGATGCGGAAAGTGCTGTGCTGCAACGGTTGGAGCGCCTCGAACGGCGCCTCGACGTGACCCTGCCCGCAGGCGAGGCCGCTGCGGTCGAGGCCGAACATCAGCACGACCGCCTCGAGGCGGCGGCGCAGCAGCAGACGTACCGCCGTCCGTCCGAGCGGGCGGCCGAGCCGGCCGCCGCTCCCGCGCCCGTCGTCGACGCCCCCGCAGCCAGAGTCGCTGCACCGGAACCGGTCACACCCGAACCTGCGCGCCCCGAACCTGCGCGCCCCGAACCTGCGCGCCCCGAACCGGTCGCAGCGCAGCCGCCCGCAGCACAGCCGGCCACCCCTGAACCCGAGCCGACCCCGGAGC
>NZ_JABUEI010000012.1:0-124707 GCF_019836145.1 Rhodococcus sp. BP-241
CACCCCCGTAGCCGTGGAACCCCCGGCCGCCGAATCGACGCCACCCGAGCCCACCGAGTCGGCACTCGAGCAGACAGAGACGGCAGCAGAGACAGCACCCGAGCCCGCCGCGCCGAGTCCCGCCGCGGCGGAGGGTCCGGATGCCGCGGACGTGCGCGCCGTCTGGTCCGAGGTGCGGACGAAGGTGCGCGAGCGCAGCCGCACCGTCGAGGTGATGCTCTCGGGCGCCACCGTGAAGTCCGTGGGGGACGGGGCGATCGTGTTGGCTCACGACTCGGTACCCCTGGCCAAGAGGCTGGTCGAGCCCCGCAACGCCGAGGTCATCAAGGACGCGCTGCGTGACGTCTTCGGCGTCGAGTGGACCGTGGTCTGCGAGGCGGGCGACGGCACCGCTCGGTCGGCGGCACCGGCGCCGGCATCCGCCCCGGCCGAGCGCCCGGCGTCCACCGGCCCTCGGTTCTCGCGCCCGAGCAGGTCGGCGCCCACCCCGGAGCCGGCACGGCCGGCGCAGTCCGGCAGCGCCCCGGCGCGGTCGACGCCCTCGCGCCCGTCCGACGACGACATCCCCCCGCCGCCCGAGGAGCCCGACTATCCGGACGACCCGGGTCCCTCGCCGTACGACGGTCCACCTCCCCCGGAGAGCCCGGAGGAGCAGGAAGAGCTCATGAAGCAGGCGAAGGAGCCGGTCGATCCGTCGACGCGTCGCGATCCGGACGAGGTCGCGCTCGAGCTGCTGCAGTCCGAGCTGGGTGCCACCCCGCTGAAAGACGTCTGACCTGCTGCTGACGGTGTGAAACACCGGCAGGAGTGTCACAGTGCGCGCTCGTTTCGGTCCTTTCGGCAGCGCGGCTCCATGCCTAGGGTGAATGGCGTCGAGGTCTGTCCTCGTGGGCGCCGGTGTCTCCAGTGCACCGTGCTGCCCGAGTCTCACGTCGGAAGGAACTGTGTTCAGTGACCACAGAGGCATACATCTACGAAGCCATCAGAACACCGCGAGGTAAGGGCAAGAACGGGTCGCTGCACTCGGTCAAGCCGATCTCGCTGGTCACCGGGTTGATCGACGAGCTCCGCCGTCGTTTCCCCGACATGGACGAGGATCGCATCTCCGATCTGATCCTGGGCGTCGTCTCGCCCGTGGGAGATCAGGGTGCCGACATCGCCCGTACCGCGGTGCTCGCCGCGAAGATGCCCGACACGGTCGGCGGCTTCCAGCTCAACCGTTTCTGCGCGTCCGGCCTCGAAGCCGTCAACCTCGCCGCGCAGAAGGTGCGGTCGGGCTGGGACGAGCTCGTCATCGCCGGTGGCGTGGAGTCGATGTCCCGCGTTCCCATGGGATCGGACGGCGGCGCGTGGGCCATGGACCCGCAGACCAACTACGACACCTACTTCGCCCCCCAGGGCATCGGCGCCGACCTCATCGCGACGATCGAGGGCTTCACCCGTGAGGACGTCGACGCGTACGCCGCGCAGTCCCAGGAGCGCGCTGCAGCCGCATGGTCGGGTGGCTACTTCACCAAGTCCGTCGTGCCGGTCACGGACCAGAACGGTCTGCTGATCCTCGACAGTGACGAGCACATGCGCCCCGGCACCACCGTCGAGTCGCTCGGCAATCTCAAGCCGGCCTTCGAGGGCATCGCCGCGATGGGCGGGTTCGACGACGTCGCGCTGCAGAAGTACCACTGGATCGAGAAGATCGATCACGTCCACACCGGCGGTAACTCGTCGGGCATCGTCGACGGTGCGGCCCTGGTCGTCGTCGGCAGCGAGGACGCCGGCAAGTCGATGGGCATGACGCCGCGCGCTCGCGTCGTCGCGACCGCCACCAGCGGCGCCGACACCACCATCATGCTGACCGGGCCGACGCCCGCGTCGAAGAAGGTGCTGGCCGCGGCCGGCCTGACGGTCGACGACATCGACCTGTTCGAGCTGAACGAGGCATTCGCCTCCGTGGTCCTGCGCTTCCAGCGCGACCTGAAGATCCCGGGCGAGAAGCTCAACGTCAACGGTGGCGCCATCGCGATGGGCCACCCCCTCGGTGCCACGGGCGCCATGATCACCGGCACCGTGCTCGACGAGCTCGAGCGTCGGAACGGCCGCTACGCACTGATCACCCTGTGCATCGGCGGCGGCATGGGCGTGGCCACCATCATCGAGCGAGTCTGAGGAACAGCATGAGTGACAACATGATTCAGTGGGACCAGGATGCCGACGGCATCGTCACCCTGACGATGGACGACCCGAACCAGGGCGCCAACACGATGAACGAGCTCTACAAGACCTCGATGGGCGCCACGGTCGACCGCCTCGAGGCCGAGAAGGACTCCATCACCGGTGTCGTCGTCACCTCGGCGAAGAAGACCTTCTTCGCCGGTGGCGATCTCAAGAACATGATCAAGGCCGGCCCCGCCGACGCCCAGCAGATCTTCGACGAGGTGCAGACGGTCAAGTCGCAGCTGCGTCGGCTCGAGACGCTCGGCAAGCCTGTCGTGTCCGCGATCAACGGCGCCGCACTCGGTGGCGGCCTGGAGATCACGCTGGCGACGCACCACCGCATCGTCGCGGACGTTCCCGGTGTCCAGCTCGGCCTGCCCGAGGTGTCGCTGGGCCTGCTGCCCGGCGGCGGCGGCGTCACCCGCATCACCCGCATGATGGGTATCCAGAACGGCTTCATGTCGGTGCTGTCCCAGGGCACGCGATTCCGCCCGGCCAAGGCGCTCGAGCTCGGTCTGGTGCACGAGGTCGTCGGCAGCGTCGAGGAACTCGTTCCCGCCGCGAAGGCATGGATCAAGGCCAACCCCGAGGGCGGCGTCGCCCCCTGGGACGTCAAGGGCTACAAGATCCCCGGCGGCACGCCGTCCAATCCCAAGCTCGCGCAGATCCTTCCGGCGTTCCCGTCGAACCTGCGCAAGCAGATCAAGGGCGCGCCGATGCCGGCACCGCTCGCGATCCTGTCCGCCGCGGTGGAGGGTGCGCAGGTCGACTTCGACAACGCGTCCACCATCGAGTCGCGCTACTTCACGTCGCTCGTCACCGGCCAGGTGTCGAAGAACATGATCCAGGCGTTCTTCTTCGACCTGCAGGCGATCAATGCCGGCAAGTCCCGCCCGGACGGCCACGAGAAGACGCAGTTCACCAAGGTCGCCGTGCTCGGCGCCGGCATGATGGGCGCCGGCATCGCCTACGTCTGTGCCAAGGCCGGAATCGACGTCGTCCTCAAGGACGTCGAGCAGGCGTCCGCAGACAAGGGCAAGGCGTACTCCGAGGCCATCGAGGCCAAGGCGCTCTCACGCGGCAAGACCACGCAGGAGAAGTCGGACGCGCTGCTGGCGCGTATCCACCCGACTGCCGATCCGAAGGACGTCGAGGGTGCAGACCTCGTCATCGAGGCGGTCTTCGAGTCGCAGGACCTCAAGCACAAGGTCTTCCAGGAGATCGAGGACCTCGTCGCACCCGATTCGCTGCTCGGCTCGAACACCTCGACGCTGCCCATCACCGGTCTCGCGACGGGTGTCAAGCGCCAGGAAGACTTCATCGGAATCCACTTCTTCTCGCCCGTCGACAAGATGCCGCTGGTCGAGATCATCCGCGGTGACAAGACCTCGGATGCCGCTCTGGCCAAGGCATTCGACCTCGTGCAGGCCATCAAGAAGACTCCGATCGTCGTCAACGACAGCCGTGGCTTCTTCACCTCCCGCGTGATCGGCACCTTCATCAACGAGGCCATCGCCATGCTGGGCGAGGGCGTCGAGCCCGCGACCATCGAGCAGGCCGGTCTGCAGGCGGGCTACCCGGCGCCGCCGTTGCAGCTCTCCGACGAGCTGACGCTGACGCTGATGCAGAAGATCCGCAAGGAGACCTACGACGCGATCGTCGCAGCCGGCGGAACTCCTCCCGAGGATGCCGCGGGCGCGGTCATCGACAAGATGGTCGACGAGTTCGAGCGTCCGTCGAAGGCCAAGGGTGCCGGCTTCTACGAGTACGTCGACGGCAAGCGCACCGGCCTCTGGTCGGGTCTGCGTGACGCCTTCAAGTCGGGTACCTCGGAGTCGTCGTTCGAGGACCTCAAGGAGCGCATGCTCTTCATCGAGGCGATCGAGACGCAGAAGTGCTTCGACGAGGGCGTGCTGAACACGACGGCCGACGCCAACATCGGCTCGATCTTCGGTATCGGCTTCCCGGCGTGGACCGGTGGCGTGCACCAGTACGTCGTCGGCTACGAGGCCGCGGACGGCTCGATCGGCAAGGAGGCGTTCGTCGCCCGTGCCGAGGAGCTGGCCAAGCAGTACGGCGAGCGGTTCACTCCGCCTGCGTCTCTGCGCTAGTCACGAGTACACGACAGCCCCGCACCTCCTGGTGTGGGGCTGTCGTCGTCTCAGCTCAGGACGCGCGCGGCGAAGTCGAGTGATGCGGGCATGGAGGCCATCAGGGTGCCGATGTGATCGGGCGTCGGAAAGGTGACCAGCTGGAAGTCCGTACCGGCAGCGGTCATCCGGGCCGTGTGGACGAACGTGAGCGGAGCCGGAACCGTCTGATCGGAGAGGCTCTGAGTCATGAGGAGCGGCCGGTCGTAGCCACTGACGGGGACGGCCTGCATCTGCGCGAGCACGGGGGCCAGCGGCGTCAACGGGCGCGTGAGGAGCTCCCCGAACTGGGCCGGGTGCGCCGAGCGATAGTCGCGGAACTCGGTGCCGCACAGCGTGGTCGCAGCGTCGAGATACTCGACGCCCTTCGGCGTCAGGTACTGCCGGACGTCGAGTTCCGGACGCTGGTCCGCCAGTCCGGCGAGGGTGTAGAAGACGTAGCCGAGAAAGCCGCTGGGGACGACCGGCGGGAGAACCGGACCGACCAGCGGGAGCACGGTGTCGAGCCCCGTCGGGCCGGCCACGGACACGGCGCCGCGGAAGTCGAGGTCCGGTGCGCGGGTGGATGCCGCTGCGGCGGTGAAGAAGGACGTGTTGCCGCCCTGGGACAGGCCGGTGGTGATCCATTCCGGCGAGAGCCGATCGCCGAGCATCGTGTGTGCTGCGCGGACGATGTCGATCGCGTTGGCACCGGCGGCGGGTCCGTCCAGATAGGCGTGCACACCCGGAGTCCCCATGCCCGCGTAGTCGGTGGCCACCACGGCGTGGCCGGCGGCCAGCCACGCCTCGATCGCCGGACGCTCGTACTGCGCGGTGCCCGTCGCCGACGGTGCACACGAGTCGGCGACACCGGTGGTGCCGTGGGCGTAGGACACGACCGGCCATCCGTCGGCGGGAGCATCGCCTGTGGGCACGAACACCGTGCCCGTCGACTCCCCGGCCTGCTCGGCCGTCCGCAGCGTGGAGTAGCGCACCACATAGCTCTCCGCGGCGCCGGCGGGTGCCAGCGCGGGATCGAGCGCGGTGCTGGAGAGCACCGTGCCCGCGGCCGTCTCGGCGGACGCGGGAGCAGGGACGAGAAGGACGGACGACGCGAGTGCGACGCACGCGACGAGGACCGGTGGACAGAATCGTCGGGGAAGAGAAGTCACGGACAGCAGTCCATCATGTCGAGCGGCGTCCGTGGTGTGTCCCGTCGCGACGATGTGTCTCGTCACGAGAACGGGCCCGACGCGGCATCAGGGGACTAGGTTCGACACGTGAAGACTCCCGTTGTCACCGTCATCGGTGCCGTGATCGCCGTCATGGGCCTGCTGTTCAGCCTCCAGGGATTCGGGGTGATCGGTGGCAGTGCGATGAGCAACACGACCACCTGGTCGATCCTCGGCCCCGTCATCCTGATCGTCGGAGTGGCGATCGTGGTGGTGAGCAGGCGCCGAGGGGTCTAGTCGGAGAAACGCCTGCGCAGGTCGACCTTCACGACCTTGCCGCCGGCGTTGCGGGGGAGCGCCTCCACCAGCACCAGGTGGCGCGGGTGCTTGTAGTGCGCGAGGCGTCCGTCCAGCCAGCCGACGAGGTCGGGAAGCGTGAGGTCCGGCTCGTCGGTGCCGCGCTGCGCGACGACGGCGACGGGCACCTCACCCCAGCGGTCGTCCGGGCGGCCTATCACTGCTGCCTCGAGGATTCGGGGGTGGGAGAACAGCACGTTCTCGACCTCGGCGCAGTAGATGTTCTCGCCGCCGGAGATGATCATGTCCTTCTTGCGGTCGACGACGAAGACGAAGCCCTCCTCGTCCTGACGCACCAGGTCGCCGGAATGGAACCAGCCGCCGTGGAACGCGTCCGACGTGGCGGCAGGGTTCTCCCAGTACCCGTGCATCAGCGTCGGCCCGCGATAGACGATCTCGCCGATGTCACCTCGCGGGACGTCGACCATGTCGTCGTCGACGACCCGAGCCTCCACCGTGGCGACGACGCGTCCCACGGACCCGAGTTTGCGGAGTGCGTCGCCGCCGTCGAGGACGCAGGTGATCGGCGACATCTCGGTCTGACCGAAGACGGCCACGGTGAGGGCGTCGGGGAAGGTCTGCGACATCGCCCGCAGGACGGTGTCCGACGCCGGCGCCGCACCCCACGAGATCACTCGCAGCGACAACGTCCTGGGGCGGCGCGCCTGTTCCGCGCAGACCGCCTGCCACTGCACCGGCACGAGGAACAGGGTGGTCACCGCCTCGGCCTCGAGGACGTCGAGCAACGCGGCCGGATCGAACGCACCGACGGGGTGGACGACGGTCGGGATGCCGAGCTTGAGGCTGGGGGCGATGCTGCCCAGGGCGGCGATGTGGAACATCGGTGACGCACAGAAGTTGATCTCGTCGACTCCGTACATCTGCAGGGCGCGAATGCAGGTCAGCGCCTGAGCCTGCATGTTGGAATGGGACAGCACAGCACCTTTGGGGCGGCCGGTCGTTCCCGAGGTGTACATGATCAGAGCCGGTGCGTCGTCCGGGACGTCGGTGTCCGGCGCGGGCGCGCCCTCGCGGATCAGAGCCTCGTAGGTGTCCCCGTCTCCGCCCACCACGATCGAGTCCGCGACGCCCACCGCCGCGGCGAGCGGCGCCAGAGCGTCCTCCACGACGATGAGGCCGGCGCCGCTGTTCTGCGCGAGGTAGGTGATCTCCGGGGCGCTCATCCGAAAGTTGACGGGCACGGCGATCGCACCGACGGCATTGATGGCGAGCACCGATTCGATGTACTCGGGCCGGTTGAGCATGAGGATCAGCACCCGGTCCCCGGCCGTCACGCCACGGTGGGACAACCCGCCGGCGAGTGCGTCGACACGATCGCAGAGGCCGCGCCAGGTGTGCGTCGTCCCGCCGAAGCGCAGCGCCACGCCCGCGGGATTCATCAGTGCGTGTCGTCGTACCTGGTTGTTCCAGTTGTCCCGCCGTGCACGTCCGGGCTGCGACTGATCCGCCATCTCGGGTGTCCTCTCGTGGAGTCGCACCCACTCGGGTGTCGACAGTCCCCGTGATTCGACACCCGAGACGGCGTCCGTGTCAGTGGATCAGCCGATCCACCAGGGCCGCAACGGAAGACCCGCGTCGTTGTTCTCGTCGAGCTTGACGGCGAGCACCTGGTGCAGCTGGACCACGTTGCGCTCGAAGCCCAGGCGTGAGCCCGCCATGTAGAGGCCCCACACGCGCGCGGTGCCCTCACCGACCTCCGCGACGCAGGCGTCCCAGTTGTCGACGAGGTTGCGGCACCAGTCCCGGAGCGTCATCGCGTAGTGCTCGCGCAGGTTCTCCTCGTGACGCACCTCGAGGCCCACGTCCTGCATCTCGGTGATGATGCGGCCGGATCCCGTCAGCTCGCCGTCGGGGAAGACGTAGCGGTCGATGAAGCCGCCGGCCCGCGCCGACGAGCGGTTGTCCGGGCGGGTGATGCAGTGGTTCAGGACGCGGCCACCCGGGCGCAGCTTTCCCTTGATGAACTCGAAGTACGCCGGGTAGTTCGAGACGCCGATGTGCTCGGTGAGGCCGATCGACGACACGGCGTCGAAGTCGCCCTCGACGATGTCGCGGTAGTCGCTGTGACGCACCTCCGCGAGATCGCTCAGACCGTCGGCGGCGATGGCGTTCTGCGCCCACTCTGCCTGCTCGCGCGAGAGCGTGGCGCCGATGACGTGGACGCCGCGACGGGCCGCGTAGCGCACCATCGAGCCCCAGCCACAACCGATGTCGAGCAGTCGGTCGCCCGCCTTCAGGTTCAGCTTCTCGAACACCAGGCGGTACTTGTTCTCCTGCGCCTCCTCGAGCGACGCCTCGAGAGTCGGGTAGGCGGCGCAGGTGTAGGTCATCGACGGGCCGAGTACGTACTCGTAGAACGTGTTCGACACGTCGTAGTGGTGGTGGATGCTCTCGGCGTCCCGAGTCTTGCTGTGCCGCAACCCCTCGGCGATACGCCGCCAGCGTGGGAGGGACTCCTGGGGCGGGGGAGCGATGGGACGCAACAACTCCCATCCGAGAGACCGGGTGACGGTCGCCAGTGCGCGCGCGGACGGACGTTTGAAGTGCAGGTCGTCGCCCAGCATCCGGAGCACGTCGTACGGGTCACCCGGGTGGGCGCCCTCGATCTCCAGATCGCCCGAGACGTAGGCGCGAGCCATGCCCAGGTCGCCGGGGGCGGTCGCGAGGTAGGTGGTGCCGCGGGGTGAGGTGAGCCTGAGCCCGTACTCGGAATCCTCGGCACCGGCCGTACTGCCGTCGTACGCCGAGAATCGAACGGGCAGATCACCTTCGGTGAACTGCTCGAGAATCTCGGCGATGGAGAGTTTGGGGGAACCGCCGGACAGGCCGGGGTTCCGTTGATCTTTGAATGTCGTCATCGACGATGCACCGCCTTCGAATACAGATCCAACAACCGCGAATCGGGGTCGTACTTCTCTTTGAGTCGGCGGTAAC
Source organism: Rhodococcus sp. BP-241 (assembly GCF_019836145.1). NCBI lineage: Bacteria > Bacillati > Actinomycetota > Actinomycetes > Mycobacteriales > Nocardiaceae > Rhodococcus > Rhodococcus sp. BP-241. The sequence continues at coordinate 8,825 of NZ_JABUEI010000012.1, forward strand.
CGTCACCGCCGTAGAGGGCATCGAACTCGTCCCTGTCGTAGAACGAGTCCGAGTAGAGGGACTTGTGACCGTCGAACTCGGTCACCTTCTTCTCGATCCGACGGTTGGCTGCCCCGTCGGGTTCACCGGGGACCACGGGCACCGACGACCAGAAGCCGACGTTGACGTAGGTGCGGTGAGGTTCGAGCGGATAGAGGGGCCACCCGCGTACTCCGGCGTCGGAGTCCTGCGCGTCGGCGTACCCGTCGGGTTCGCGAAGTCGCAAGGGACACAGCCACAACGGCTCGATCGGGATCTCGTCGAGGAACCACGAGACGAACGCGGCCGTGTTCTCGATCGGCACCTCGATGTCCTGCACCACGCGCTCGCGGATCGGGTTGCCCTTGCGCTTCTCGAGACGGTCGGCGATGTCGTACTTCTGGTCGAGCGCGATCAGCTTCCAGTAGAAGCTGCTGCGCAGGTACTTCTTCGGCCAGAGACGTCGGATGCGCGGGTTCTGCGCACCGAAGGCGCGCGAGCACCAGAACCAGTCGGTGTCCCACCGCCACAGGTAGTCGCGCACCGTCAGGCGGTCCGTTCGCGGTGCGGTGCCGTCGTGCTGGATGGACCGGTAGAAGATCGCCGAGTCGGTGTAGTCGCTCACCGGTCCCGGCTCGTCGGTCTGCCGGCCCAGGGTCAGATAGGCCTCGGTCCCGGAGAACACCACCCCGTCGAGGTAGTCGACGCGGTCACCCTCGTACTCCCGCTCCGCGACGATGCGCGCCATGACCGTCTGCACCGACTCGAGGTCGTGGAACCGGACGTGGCGTAGGGCGACATAGGGAAGGACGGGCTCGAGTTCGATGCGCAACCGTGTCGAGTAGCCGAGGGTGCCGTAGGAGTTGGGGAACCCTCGGAAGAGGTCGCCGTACTCGTTGTCGGGAGTGGCCGTGACGACGTCGCCCGATCCGGCGAGAATGTCGATCTCGAGGACGGACTCGTGCGGAAGGCCGCTGCGGAACGACGTCGACTCGATGCCGAGGCCGGTGACCGCGCCGCCGAGCGTGATCGTCTTGAGCTGCGGCACCACCAGGGGAGCGAGCCCGTACGCCAGGGTGGCGTCGACGAGGTCCTCGTAGGTGCACATTCCCTGCACGTCGGCGGTCATGGCGTCGGGGTCGACCGAGATGACGCCTCCCAACCCGGAGACGTCGAGTCCGGGGGCGGAGTTCTTCGGCCTGGCCCGGAAGAGGTTGGAGGTCTTCTTCGCCAGGCGGACGGTCGCGTCCCGGGGAATGGCACGGTAACTGGCCAGAAGCCGTTCCACACCCGCCCGATGTCCCGCTTGTCCGATCTCGTGCGGACGGTTGCCGCCCCCGCCGGGTTCCCGCGCTCCCCCGAGCGCCGCATCGACTGTCTGAGCCACGCGAGAACGCTATACGGAGGTTGTTCGCAACGCTATGGAAGGTGCCTCCCGACGAGGAAACTTCACACGATCGTTGCGCTCGATTCGCCCGGGCGTGGACGTGAAACAATGAATGTCACCGTCCGTCCCACCCCGACATCAGGAGTTCTCCCCGTCATGGCCAAGGTCAGCGCGAGCAGTTCCCTCACCATCAGTGCGGCTCCCGACAAGGTCCTCGCGGCACTGTCCGACTACGAGACGGTGCGTCCGCGCATCCTGCCCGAGCAGTACCGCGACTTCGCGGTCATCGAGGGTGGGCAGGGCGACGGCACCGTCGCTCGCTGGGTCCTGCAGGCGACCGAGAAGCGCTCGCGGAACGTGCTCGCGACCGTGTCGGTGTCCGGCGCGACCGTCACGGAGAAGGACGCCAACTCGTCGATGGTGACCACGTACCTCGTCGCCCCGAGCGGTAGCGGGTCGTCGGTCACCACCACCACGGAGTGGACGGGCGCCGGCGGTGTCGGCGGCTTCTTCGAGAAGACGTTCGCGCCCCTTGGACTGAAGAAGATTCAGGCGCAGCTCCTGCAGAACCTCTCGCGCCAGGTGGAGTGAGGCACGCGGCTACGCTCGACCGACACGATCTCGTCACCACTTCGGAAGGACACCCGCCGTGCAACCCGGTGAACAGCCCGACATGTCCCAGCTGCTGCAGCAGGCCCAGCAGATGCAGCAGCAGTTGATGGCAGCCCAGGCGGAGATCGCCGCGACTGAGGTCACCGGTCGCGCCGGCAACGGTCTCGTCGTGGCGACGGTGAAGGGCAGCGGCGAGGTGGTCGGTCTGACCATCGACCCCAAGGTCGTGGATCCCGACGACGTCGAGACCCTGCAGGACCTGATCATCGGTGCGATCGCCGACGCGTCCCGCGCCGCGGGTGAGGTCGCGTCGCAGAAGCTCGGTCCCCTCGCCGGCCTGGGCGGCGGCGGACTCCCCGGCCTGCCCGGCTTCTAGAACCGGGTCGAGAAGCGTGTACGAAGGTCCGGTCCAGGATCTGATCGACGAGCTGGGTAAACTTCCCGGTGTCGGACCGAAGAGCGCGCAGCGCATCGCCTTTCATCTGTTGGGGGTCGAGGCGCCCGAGATCGACCGTCTGCAGAAGGCGTTGCAGCGCGTCCGCGACGGGGTGCAGTTCTGCATCGTCTGCGGCACCGTCTCCGACAAGGAACTGTGCCGCATCTGTGCGGACCCGCGCCGTGATCGGACGAAGATCTGCGTCGTCGAGGAACCCAAGGACGTGCAGGCCGTCGAGCGCACCCGCGAGTTCAAGGGCAGATACCACGTGCTGGGCGGCGCGTTGGATCCGCTGAGCGGGGTCGGTCCCGATCAGCTGCGCATCCGGGAGTTGCTCACCCGCATCGGCAATCAGGAGGACGGCGTCGACGTCTCCGAGGTGATCATCGCGACCGACCCCAACACCGAGGGGGAGGCGACGGCCACCTACCTGCTGCGCATGATGCGTGATTTCCCCGGCCTGTCCGTCACCCGGCTGGCCTCCGGACTGCCCATGGGCGGCGACCTCGAGTTCGCGGACGAGCTCACGTTGGGCCGTGCGCTGTCCGGCCGCAACGTGATGAATTAGCGCTCGAGCCGATAGAGGCGCTCGGGTCGCCCCACGTTGCCGTAGTCGAGCGAGACGGTCACCCGGTCGACGTCGCTGAGGTATTCCAGGTAGCGGCGAGCGCTCGACCGCGACATCCCGGTCCTCTCGGCCATCGTGCTCGCCGAGGTCTCGCCGGGATTCTCCCGCAGTTGGTGCTCGACCATGGCCAGCGTCTCGGCGCTCAGGCCCTTGGGGAGCCGCGTCGCGGTCCCGCGCACGCCGAACGCCTTGTCGACGGCGTCCTGCTCCGCCTCGTCGATCGCGGCCAGCGACTCCCGTGTGCGGCGGTAGTGCTCGAGGCGCTCCTGCAGTGCCTGGAACTTGAACGGCTTGATCAGGTAGTGCACGGCGCCCGCGCGCAGTGCCTTGCGCACCGATTCGGCCTCGCGCTCGCTGGTGATCACCAGGACGTCGAGGTCGGGGATGATCTCCCGGAACGGGCCGATGAGATCGAGCCCGGTGACGCCGGGCAGATGGACGTCCAGCAGCACCAGATCGGGACGGGTGTGCTCCACCTTCTCCAGCGCTTCCTGCGCCGTGTGCGCCACCCCGCACACCTCGAATCCGGCCACCTTGGTGACGAAACCGGTGTGCACCCGCGCGACCATGAAGTCGTCGTCCACCACCAGCACCCTGAGTGTCATCGCGTCCTCCCCCCGGATCCGGTGACGGCCCGGAAGACCGTCCACCGCCTACCGTCCTCGACTCTGTCACTCACGCCGACCTCACCGCCGCGTCGGCGGCACACGACACGCACGAGGGCGAGGCCGAAACCGTGCCCGTCGAGCGACGTCCCCTTCGTGCTCCACCCCTGCTCGAACACGCGATCGGCATCCTCCGTGCCGATGCCGGGGCCGTTGTCGGCCACCTCGACCTCGATCCCGTCCGCGTCCGCGACGATCCGGACGCGCACCACCGCGTCCACCGACTGCCCCTCGAGGACTGCGTCCACAGCGTTGTCGACGAGGTTGCCGACGACGGTGCAGAGGTCTCGGGAGGCATCGTCGTCGAGTCGCGGGAGGTGTGAGGCGTCGTCGAGCGCCACGGTCACCGAGCGGGCCGCGGCGGCGCCGATCTTGGCGATGAGCAGCGCCGCGACCCCGAGATCGTCGATGCGGTCGGTCACGGTGGACGTGAGGCGCTCACGATGCTCGGTGATGCCGTCGACGTACCGCTCCACCTCGTCGTACTCACCGAGCTGGACCAGTCCCGAGATGGTGTGCAGCTGGTTGTCGAACTCGTGGATGTGCTCCCGCAGTGCCGTCGAGCTGGTGCGGCTGATGTCGAGTTTGCTCTGGACCTCGCTCAGTTCGGTGCGGTCACGGAACGTGGTCACCGTGGCCACCTTCTGTCCCGACGCCTCGATCGGCACCGTGTTGAAGACGAGGATGCGATCTCCGGTGAGGACGAGCTGGTCGCCGTCGTCGCTCGGGTGACGCAGGACGTCGAGGACCCGGTCGTCGAGTCCGAGCTCCTCCACCCGCCGGCCCACACCGTCCTCGTCGAGGCCGAGCATGTCGTGTGCGCTGCGACTCAGCAGGACCACCCGACCCGACGGATCCAGCGCCACCACGGCCTCCTTGAGGCCCTCGAGCATCGCCTGCCGCTGGCGCACCAGGTCGACGATCTCCCCGGCCTCCATTCCCATGGTCTGCCGCTTGACGCGTCGGGCCAGCAGGATCGACCCGACGGCGCCCAGAACGGAGGCCACGGCAAGGTAGATGACGAGGTCCGGGGTCGCCTGCGCGAGGCGCTCCCACACCGACGGGTACTCGCGGCCGACGATCGCCACACCGACGATGCGGCCGTCGGCATCGAGCACCGGGACCTGTGACTGCACGGACGCGTCGGGGGACACCGCGGTGTTGGCGCTCGTCTCGGCGAGACCGGTCCAGGATCGGCCCGTCCGCGCGCCCGCTCCCTCGGCCGCCGATTCCTGTCCCACCCGCGACGGGTCGGTCGCGACGACGATGATGCCGTCGGGGTCGGTCAGTTGCGCGTAGTCCAGACCCGAGACGGCCCGCACCGACTCGACTGCACCCTGCAGCGCCGTACGAATGCGGGGCTGGGCGGAGGCGAGCAGTTGTCGCACGGTGGGACTCGCGGCGAGGTTCTCGGCAGCCGACTGGACGCGCAGACCCTGTTCGCGCTGGAAGGTCGCCGACGCCTGGGCCAGTGACAACCCGCTGATGACGACGAGCACCGCGACGATGATGAGAAGCTGCAGTGCGAGCAGTTGCGACGAGAGGGTGCGGCGTGTTCCGAAGATGCGCAGTCGCCGCCCGATCACGAGGTGAACCGTACCGCCGGGCGAGCGCGGAATTCGTGCATCTGCGTGCGCTACGGACGCTCACAATGAACACAATCCCGTTTGTGCACCAAAGGGTGACCACAGTCACAAGATCCGACACAGTGAGACCGTGCCCATGAACCGACGCCTCCGCATCAGCGCTCTCGCAGCGTTGCTCGCGGTGCTCTGCACGGCGACCGCGTGCAGTGCGGGGGTGTCGGCCATGGTGACCGGGGCGGAGGAGCCGGGACTTCGTGTCATCGCTCCGTCGGTCGCCGGTGGCGGTTACGACCTGACCGCTCGCAGTCTGGCCCGAGGTTGGGCCGCGGAGGGCGTCGTGGTGGACGACGTCCTCGTACTACCCGGATCGGGTGGTGTCGTGGGACTCAATCGTCTCGCTCTCGAACAGGGCAACGATCGACTCCTGCTGGTGATGGGGCTGGGTCTGGTGGGCGCACTGTCCACCACCCCGTCCGATCACGAGATCGCGGACGTCACCCCGATCGCCCGACTCGTCACCGAACCCGAGGTCGTCCTGGTGCCGGCAGCATCCCCGCTGCGGACTCTGGCCGATCTCACGAACGCCTGGCGACAGGATCCCGCGGCTCTGCAGTTCGCCGGCGGCTCCGCGGAGGGTGGGCCGGACGGGTTGTTCCGGACGCAGCTCGCCCGCACCGTCGGTGTCGACCCGCGAGCATCCGAGTACCGCGTCTTCGACGGCGGCGGCGAGTTGCTGCCGGCCCTGTTGACCGGCGAGGTCGACGTCGCCACCACCGGCGTCAGCGAATATCTGGACCAGATCGCGTCCGGCACGGTCCGGGCGCTCGCAGTCTCGAGCTCCGAACGTGTCGACGGCATCGACGCGCCCACTCTGCGGGAGCAGGGAGTCGACCTCGACTTCGACAACTGGCGCGGCATCCTCGCCCCGCCGGGACTGCCACCGGAGCGCGTCGACCGCCTGATCGCCGACGTCACAGCACTGGTCGGGTCGCCGCTCTGGCAGGAGATCCTGGCGCAGAACGGGTGGCGAGACGCGCTGCTCACCGGAGACGACTTCGCGTCGTTCCTCCGCGAACAGGCCGACCTGGTCCGCTCGACCATCGATCCACCCACCGACGGCTGACGCCGCACTCCTCCGTACTGCGCCACACCTGTGCCCGCAGCCTGCCTCGACACACCCTGCACTGATCGAACCCTGCACTATTCGAACAACGAGGAGTAGTAACCATGTTGGTGATACTCGGCTTCCTCATGGTTGCCGCTTTCATGTTCCTGATCCTGACCAAACGAGCGACTCCGGTGGTCGCCCTGATCCTGGTCCCGGTCATCTTCGGCCTGTTCGCCGGCGCCGGGCTCGGCATCGGCGACATGATCACGGACGGCATCAAGTCGCTCGCCCCCACGGCAGCGCTGCTGTTCTTCGCGATCATCTTCTTCGGCATCATGATCGACGTGGGTCTGTTCGACCCGCTGGTGCGCGGCATCCTGCGCCTGGTGCGCAACGATCCGATGAAGCTGGTCGTCGGCACCGCGGTGCTCGCCATGGTCGTGTCCCTCGACGGTGACGGCTCCACCACGTTCATCATCGTGACGTCCGCGCTGCTGCCGCTCTACCTGAAACTCGGTGTCTCACCGGTCATCCTGACGGTCGTCGCCGGCCTCGCCAACGGCACCATGAACATCATCCCGTGGGGTGGCCCGACCGTTCGCGCCGCGTCCGCGCTGGGCATCTCGCCCTCCGACGTCTTCATCCCGATGGTGCCGTCGATGATCGCCGGCCTGATCATCGTGCTGCTCTTCTCGATCCACCTGGGTCTGATGGAGCGTCGCCGCCTCGGCTCGCTGGTCTACGACACGGAGCTGGTGGGCGCCGGCGTGGGTACCGACGGCACCGGAACCGGAAACGGAAAGACCCGTCGCAGCACCGGAAGCGCCGACATCACCACCGGCGACGACGAGAACGACGGCAAGGCCGGCCAGTTCATCGACGGCCTCGACCCCAACCGTGACACTCTGCGTCCGAAGCTGCTGTGGTTCAACGCGATCCTGACCGTCACGCTCCTCGTCATCCTGGTCATGGACATCCTCCCCATCCCGGTGCTGTTCATGATCGCCGCCTCCATCGCGCTCACGTTCAACTTCCCGAAGGTCAAGGAGCAGGGCGAGGCCATCGCACGCCACTCCGCCTCGATCGTCTCCGTCGTCGCCATGGTGCTCGCAGCTGCCGTCCTCACCGGCGTGTTCTCCGGTACCGGAATGGTCGAGGCCATGGCCGAGTGGCTCCTCGGCGTCATCCCCGACGCGATGGGTCCGTTCCTGGCCGTCATCACCGGAATCCTGTCGATCCCGTTGACGTTCTTCATGACCAACGACGCCTTCTACTTCGGCATCCTCCCGGTCCTCACCGAGACCGCCGCCCAGTACGGCATCGAGCCGGTCGAGATGGCCCGCGCCTCCATCACCGGACAGCCGGTGCACCTGCAGAGTCCGCTGGTTCCCGCCATCCTGCTGCTGGTCACCCTGGCCGGCGTCTCGCTCGCCGACCATCACCGCAAGGTTCTGTGGCGCGCGACCGTCGTGTCCCTCACCATGCTCGCCGTGGGTGTTCTCCTCGGCCAGATCCCCTTCGGCTGATCAGCATCCACGAGAGAGAGGAGTCACCGACATGAGTGTCGCCGTCGTGCACAACAGTTCCGAGGAAGGCCGCAAGGCACTCGGATCGGCAGTCCAGCAGGCCCGGTCCGCAGGAACCGAACTGGTCGTCCTCCACGCCTTCTCCGGATCCGCGGATCCCTCCTCGGAGGCGAAGGAGACCACCGCGGTCGAGGACTCGATCCGCGCGTCGCTCGCCGCGCTCGGAGAGTCCGAGGCGCAGTGGACTCTCGCTGCGGCCCAGCCCGATCCGGACGCGACCACCACACTGCTCGCGCTCATCGACAAGGCGGACGCCGAGTTGCTGGTCGTCGGGTCGCGGCATCGGTCGGCCGTCGGCAAGTTCCTGATGGGACAGGCCGTCCAGCGCCTGCTTCTCGAAACACCGGTACCGGTGCTGCTCGTCAAGTCGTGAGCGGAGTTCGTACCGTCGCTGTGAGCGCCACCCGCTGGGTGGCGCTCACAGCCGTGTCCGTGGCCGGATGGTTCGCGCTCGACGCCGTCGGCCTGACGGCGCCGTCGTTGTTCGCGGCACTGGTGGTGGCGGTGGTCTTCGCCCTCACCGGACTGGGGCCGCGCGCCGTCCCGCGCGCGGGATCCATGGCGGCGCAGGGAACGTTGGCCGTCACCATCGGTCTCATGGTGGATGTCGAGACGCTGAGTGCGCTGGGGGACAACTGGTTTCCTGCGGTCGCCATCGGGATCGCGACGCTCGTCGTCAGCGCCGGCTGCGGTGCACTGCTCGCATTGAACAAGGACGTCACCGCGGCCACCGGGATGCTGGCGCTGATCGCGGGCGGGGCCACCGGTCTCGTCGCGACAGCGAGAGAGCTCGGCGGCGACGAACGTGTGGTCGCGGTGGTGCAGTACCTGCGGGTGGCACTGGTGGTGGTGACCATGCCTCTGGTGGTCACGTTCGTGTTCCACGCCGACACCCACTCGGTCGCGGCGGCCGCACCCGACGAGAATGCGCTGCCGTGGTGGGTGGGTCTGCTGTTCCTGCTCGGCGCTGTTCTCGTCGGCATCGCGGTGGGGCGGCTCGCGCGGCTTCCTGCACCGGCCACGCTGGGTCCGCTGATGGTGTCCGGCGCCTGCGCGCTGCTGGGCTGGCCCGTGGGCATCGAGGTTCCCATGATCGTGCTGCCACTCGCGTTCCTGGTCATCGGATGGCAAGCGGGACTGGCGTTCACGATGTCGAGCATGCGCCTGATCGGCCGACTCTTCCCCTACGCGTTCGCGCTGGTGCTCGGCATCGGCGTGATCTGTGCGCTGCTCGGATGGGCGCTGTCCGCGTGGACCGGGACCAGCCTGCTCACCGGCTACCTGGCGACGACCCCCGGCGGGTTGGCGGCAGTGCTCGCGGTGTCCGCGTCCACCGGGTCCGACGTCACGTTCGTGGCGTGCGTGCAGCTCATCCGGCTGGTCTCGATGCTCGTGGCGGCACCGCTCATCGCCCAGCTCCTGATGCGCCGGGCGGCGCGGAGGCCGGCCGAGGATCCGGTCTCGGTCTAGCGGCGCAGACGCTCGGTGCGCAGCTGCTCGACGTCGGCCAGGTGCAGCGGCTCGAGGGAGTGACCCAGAGCTGTCTCGAGCAGATGGTCCGCCAGTTCGGGATTGCGGGCCAGCGCCGGTCCGTGCATGTAGGTGCCGATCACCGAGCCCTGCACGACGCCCTCGTTGCCGTCGCCGACACCGTTGCCGATGCCGTGCTCGACGCGCGCGAACGGTGCGGCATCGGGACCGAGAGTCGTACCGCCGCGGTGGTTCTCGAAGCCGGTCAGCGTCTGGGTCAAGCGGTCGGACACCGGGCGGGTGATGACCTCACCGATCGACCGGGTCTCCTGCGGCGCCGTGGTGACGTTCAGCATCGAGACACCGTCGACGCGTTCGCCGGAGCTCGTCTCGTACCACTCGCCCAGCACCTGGATCGCCGCGCAGATGGCGAGCACCGGTGCACCGCGCTCAGCGGCGCGCTGCAGTCCGGGGTAGCGCGCGAGGTGCTTCGTCGCGAGTCGCTGCGCCGAGTCCTCCGCTCCGCCGAGCACGTAGACGTCGAGGGACTCGGGCACCGGATCGGCGAGGGTGATCGACACGATCTCGGCGTCGAGTCCGCGCATCAGCATGCGCTGGCGCAGGACGAGCGCGTTGCCGCTGTCGCCGTACGTGCCCATGACGTCGGGCAGGACGAGCCCGATACGGAAATCAGACACCGGGTGCCTCCTTCGCGGTCTCGCGCGCCAGCGCCCGGCCGAGGTCACGGAAGGCCGTGTAGTTCGCCAGGACCTCCACGCGCCCGGGTGGGCAGGAGGCGATGGCCCGCAACGGGTTCGGCACCACGGTGTGGTCGGCTCCGGCGTACGTCAGGCGAACTCCCAGGTCGGTCGCACGTTCACCGGCCGCCACCACCGTGGTGTTCTCGAAGTGCTCGAACCGCACGTCCCACAGCCACGACAGATCCTCGCCGTCGGGCACCTGGCCGTTGACGGCGATCACCAGGCCGTCGGCGGCCGGGTCGATCATCGACAGTGCTTCCTGCCATCCGGCGGGGTTCTTGGCCAGCAGCATGCGCACGGTGTGGGATCCGTACTGGATCGAGCTGTAGCGGCCCGCCACCTCGTCGACCGCGGACACCGCGGCGACGGCCTGCGCGGGATCGGCGCCCATCGTGACCGCGGCAGCGACGGCCTGCGCCGCGTTTCCGCGGTTGGCCCGGCCGGGCAGCGTCAAACTCATGGGGAGCACGAGACCGTCCGGGCCGTACAGGTTCTCGTCGTCGAGCCACCACTGCGGCTCCGGCCGCGAGAACTCCCGCCCGCCCTCCAGCAGACCTGTGCTGCGCCAGTGCGTGCCGTTCCACTCGATGGGTTCCCCGGTGCGGGGGCAGCTGACCGAGTCGCCGACCCACCCGCCGCCGGCGGCCACCCACACGGTCCGCGGAGCGTCGTACGCCGCGGACGTCATCAGCACGTCGTCGCAGTTGGCGACGACGACGGTGTCGGGATGGGCGACGATTCCCGCGCGGAGCTTGCGCTCGATCATGTTGATCTCGCCGACGCGGTCGAGCTGATCACGGCTGAGGTTCAGCAACACCAGGACCTCGGGGTTCACGGCGTCGCACACGTGCGGGACGTGCAGCTCGTCGACCTCGAGGGCCGCCAGCGGCGCGGTGCGCCGTGAGTTCAGCGCGGCGACGATGCCCGCGTCCATGTTGGCGCCGTCGGCCTGCGTCGCCACCTCGCCCAGTGTCGCGAGCGCCGCCGCGGTCATCCGGGTGGTGGTCGACTTGCCGTTGGTACCGGTGATGACGGCCGTGCGTCGATTCGCGCCCAGGCGCGACATGAGGGCCGGGTCGATCTTCAGCGCGACGAGACCGCCGATCATCGATCCCTTGCCGCGACCGGCCTTCTGCGAGGCCCACGCGGCCGCGGAGGCCGCCGACAGTGCCAGGCGTCCGCGGGCTCCGAGGTGCCGTCTGCTGCTGTCGATCATGGTGTCCGATCCTCCCACACGGGAAGGAACTCAGGACGCCCCGAGGATCCGTTCGATGTCGTCGAGCACGGCCTGTCCGCCGCGAGGTCCCACGCCGGTGATCCAGTACGACTGGTCGACGAGGTGCGGATTCGGGAACGCCGTCGTGTTCGACGTGACGGACGTGGGCATCGACGCCGGATCGTCCGGTGTCGCCGACGTCACGACCACGAGATCGGCGCGGGCCTCCGTCGCCAGTTCGGGGGAGACGTCGACACTGATCTCGTTCGACCACTCCGGGCGGGGCGGCGTGGTGAACCCGGCGCACTCGAGGGTGCTGCCCGCGAAGGACAGCGGTCCGTAGAGCGTGAGCTCCTCGTTGCGTGGCCGGATGAGCTGCGCCGTCGACCCGGCGGTGTCGAACCTGTCGGCGATCTCGTCGCACCGCGCGTCGTAGTCGCCCAGCAACGGCTCCGCCTCACGTCCGAGGGCGCGCCCGACGAGGCGGACGTTGTCCTGCCACGGGTCGCTCTGCGACGCCATGAACACCGTCGGAGCGATCGCGGACAACCGCTCGTACAGCTCCGAGTGGCGCGTCTCCGTTCCCAGGATCAGGTCCGGCTGCAGAGCCGCGATGGCCTCGACGCGAGGCTCCGCGACGGTGCCGACGGTCTCGATGCGCGACGCCTCGTCGCCCAGATACGGGGGCACCCCCGTCGCCTCGCTCAGCACCGACGTGCCCACCGGAACGACGCCGAGCGCGACACTCGTGTCGAGCTGGACGGGTTCGAGAGTGACGACTCGCAACGGCGACGAGGGCACCTCCGTGTCCCCGCGCGCATGGGTCACGGTCCGGGTGCTGTCCGCGGCGTCCTCGGCTGTCGCATCGGTCGAACACGCCGAGGCCACGAGGGCCGTCGCGGCGAGCAGGGTCGCCAGGACAGTACTTCTTCTTCCGAACACGCTTGCCGAGCCTCCGTCACAGTGATGGTGAGGGGACCCTAACCGACGGTGGCTCCGGACGGGGGAGTCACGATCCGGGGCTCGGTCGGTGTGGTCGTCGCGGATCGCGGCGAGCGGCTCAGACCCCACGTGCAGCCGCCGATCACGACGGCCGCACCGACGAGGGAGAGGACGCTCGGCGTCTCGTCGAGCACGAGCCAGGACGCACCGATGCCGACGACCGGGACCAGCAACGAGAACGGCGCGACGACGCCGGCGGGGTAGCGGCTGATCAGGACGGTCCACAGTCCCGAGCCGGCGATCGTGCCGATGAGCACGATGTAGGCGAGCCCGATCAACCCGGAGAACTGCCCGGCCGACACCACGTCGCCGATGGCGGTCCATCCCGTGGTCGGACCCTCGACGACGGCCGACAACGCGAACATCGGCAGCGGGGGAACCACCGTCATCCACAGCATGAGTCGCATCGGCTCGACGGGAACGCCGGAGGCCGGTCGAGATGCTCGAGTCGCCAGTCGGTTTCCGAGATTGCCGAAGGCCCAGCTGAGGCCTGCCAACAGCGTCAGCAGCACGGGCAGGAGGGTGGCGTTGTGGGCACGATCCCACCCGATGAGAATCATGCCCCCGACGGCGATGCCGATCCCGATCCACTGGCGCGGCCCGACCTTCTCCCGCAGCAGCAGCGCGCCGAGAACGACGGTGAACGGCGCCGACGACTGGAGTACCAGCGAGGCCAGGCCGGTGGGCATGCCGGCGTTCATCGCGGCGAAGAGGAACGCGAACTGCAGCAGGCCGAAACCCGTGCCGTACAGCAGGAGCCAGCGCACCGGCACGGTCGGTCGGCGGACGAAGAGGACGACCGGAACGGCAATCACCGCGAACCGCAGCGCAGCGAAGAAGAACGGCGGGAACTGGTCGAGCCCGGCGCGGATGGCGAGGAAGTTCAGTCCCCAGACCACCACGACGATCAGTCCGAGCAGGCGGTCGCGAGTGGTCATGACCTCGAGTGTTCCGGGTGCGACTGCTAAGAACAATCGAATTGTGGTGACCGGTAGCTGTAGCGTTGCTACATGAATGTCGACCGGTTGCGCGTCCTGCGGGCGCTGGCGGATCGCGGCACGGTCGCCGCGGCCGCCGACGCGCTGTCGATGACACCGTCCGCGGTGTCGCAGCAGCTCAAGGTGTTGGCGAGGGAGGCGGGAGTCGCCCTGCTCGAACCCGACGGGCGCCGCGTGCGGCTCACCGCGGCGGGACGCGCGCTGCTTCCTCACGCCGACGACGTGCTGGCCGCCCTCGACCGGGCGTCGGAGGAGATGGCGTCGTACCGCGGCAGCGCACGCGGAACCGTTCGACTGGCGCTCTTCCCCTCGGGCGCCGCACTGTTGCTGCCGGGGGTTCTGGACCGGCTCACCGAGGCGGGTGTGGATGTCGACGCCCGGGACGAGGACGTGCCTGCGTCGGCCGTGCCGGCGTTGCTCGCGGACTACGACGTGGTGCTGACGCATCGGGACGAGCGCGCACCGAGCATCGCGTCCGAGCGGGTGGAGGTGCGTTCACTGATGCGCGAGCCCATCGACCTGGTGCTGCCGCCGGGGCACCCGCTGGCGGAGCGTGATGCCGTCGACATCGAGGATCTGGCGGACGAGCGGTGGATCAGTGTCCGCGGAGGGTTCCCGGTGGACGACGTGCTGCTCTCCATCGCGACGGTCACCGGGGTGGCGCCGCGAGTGAATCTGCGGATCAACGACTTCCGGCTCATGGAGGAGCTGGTGGCCCACGGCCACGGGATCGCGCTGATGCCGCGCCACGCCTCGACGCACCCGGGTGTCACGCAGCGCCGGTTGGCCGGGGTGCGCGCGGCCCGCATCTACGACCTGGCGACCCGACCCCGCGCCGCGGAGCGTCCGGCCGTGCGGGCCGTGGTGGACGCGTTCGCGGCGCGGGTCGCGGAGGTCACTGCGTGACCCGTGCGCCTTTTGCGTATCCCTGGATGCGCAGAAGGCGCACGAGGGCTACGCCCCGGATCGTGCCGCCCGGTTCACGGCCGAGACCACGGCGCGCAGTGATGCCGTGGTGATGGAGGTGGCGATACCGACACCCCACACGATGGTCTCGCCGCCGCCGGGCAGCCGCACGGCCGCCTCGACGTAGGCCGCGGCCTGGGCGTCGTCGCCGGCGGACATGGCGTGCTCGGAGTAGTCGAGGACGCTGACGTCGTACCCGATGGAGCCCAGCGCGTCGACGAAGGCGGCGAGTGGACCGTTGCCGTCGCCCGTGATCTCCTGCTCGGCGCCGTCGACCTTGACGATCGCGGAGATCGAGTCGATTCCGCCGTCCTCCTCGGCCGCGGTGACGCGCTGCCGGATGCGCTCGAGGGGAACGATCGGGGCCAGGTACTCCTCGGAGAACACGTCCCACATGGCCTTGGGCGACACTTCGCCGCCCTCGCCGTCGGTGACGCGCTGCACGGCCGAGGAGAACTCGATCTGCAGTCGGCGCGGCAGCACCAGACCGTGGTCCGACTTCATGATGTAAGCGACGCCGCCCTTGCCGGACTGCGAGTTGACGCGGATCACGGCCTCGTACGTGCGGCCGACGTCCTTGGGGTCGACGGGCAGGTACGGAACCTGCCACAGCACGTCGTCGACGTCCTGATCCTGTTCGTCCGCAGACACTTTCATCGCGTCGAGGCCCTTGTTCACGGCGTCCTGGTGGCTACCGGAGAACGCGGTGTAGACCAGGTCGCCGCCGTACGGGTGGCGCTCGTGGACGGGCAGCTGGTTGCAGTACTCGACGGTGCGTCGGATCTCGTCGATGTTGGAGAAGTCGATCTGCGGGTCGACTCCGCGAGTGAAGAGATTGAGGCCCAGCGTGACCAGGCAGACGTTGCCGGTGCGCTCACCGTTGCCGAAGAGGCAGCCCTCGATGCGGTCGGCGCCGGCCTGGTAGCCCAGTTCGGCTGCGGCGACGCCGGTCCCGCGGTCGTTGTGCGGGTGCAGGCTCAGCACGATCGAGTCGCGACGTTCGAGATTGCGGTGCATCCACTCGATGGAGTCGGCGTAGACGTTGGGGGTCGCCATCTCGACGGTCGCGGGCAGGTTCAGGATCATCGGGTTCTCCGGTGTGGGAGCGATGATCTCGGTGACCGCGTCACAGACCTTCTTGGCGTACTCGAGCTCCGTGCCGGTGTAGGACTCGGGCGAGTACTCGTAGCGCCAGTGCGTGTCGGGGAACTTCGTCGCCTCCTCGAGCACCTTGCGGGCACCGTCGGTCGCGATCTTCTCGATGGCGTCGCGGTCCGCGCGGAAGACCACGCGGCGCTGCAGGATCGACGTGGAGTTGTAGAAGTGGACGATGACGCTGCGGGCGCCCTCGCACGCGACGAACGTGCGCTCGATCAGTTCCGGCCGGCACTGGGTGAGCACCTGGATGGTGACGTCGTCGGGAATCGCACCGTCCTCGATGATCTCGCGGACGAAGTCGAAGTCGGTCTGGCTCGCGGACGGGAAACCGACCTCGATCTCCTTGTAGCCCATACGAACCAGCAGTTCGAACATGCGGCGCTTGCGCGCGGGGCTCATCGGGTCGATGAGTGCCTGGTTGCCGTCACGCAGGTCCACGGCGCACCACTGGGGTGCGCGATCGATGACCTTGTCCGGCCAGGTGCGGTCGGGGAGGGTGAGCGGTTCGACCTCCTCGGCGAACGACCGGTACCGGAACGTCGGCATCGACGAGTTCTTCTGGGTGTTCCACGAGGGCTGATCGGCGGGCGCAGGCTTGGTGGGGGTGGTGACCGTGCGTGAGCCGGATACGAAAGCGTCGGCGGGTGACATCGATGATCTCCGTTGTGAGGAAGGGGACGACCGGCGCCGAAAAGACCCGCGACAGGGAGCCGGTCTGTGAATCAGACCCCGTCGCGGCGACGAAGGAGGAGGGCGAACCCGGCGCCGAACATGCGGGTCACCCTACTCCGTCGCCCGCGCGGACGACACCGGCACGTCTCACGGGCGCGGTGCCACGTCCGCCCACCGCTCCGGTTCCGCCAGCATGGCGCCGTCTGCGGTGCGCCAGCAGGCGGACAGGAGGTCGTACCCGGCCGCGTCGACTCGCAGGTGCGACTCCCACCTCGCCGACGTCCACTCTCGGTCGTCGCTGACGGCGTGCTCGGCGGCGAAGGCGGCCCCGACGAGCTCGAACTGCACGTCTCGCCGCGCGGTCATGGCGTCCGGATGGGTGGGTGTCACGGTGCGCAGCAGATCCGCCGTCCGGCGACAGGCGTCGAGAACGCGCCCGTCGCACCACAGCAGGCACCGCCGATGAGCGTGACGAGCGACCACCCACATCGACGCCAGCGCGCACACCACACCGATGCACGTCTCGACGAGACGTTCGGTCGCGAGCGGCCACGCCTGCGCACCCGGATGGGACGCGCCGCCGATGAGCAGCGCCAGGGGCGTGATGAACATGACGGCGATGCCGTAGTTCCGAGCGATGACCAGTTCGATGAGGAACTGCAGTGCCATCAGCAGCAGGACCAGCACGAACCCGCTCGGTGACAGTGAGAAGACGATGGCGAAGAGCACCACTCCGACGGCCGTGCCCACCAGGCGGTGCAGGGCGCGGACGGTACCTCGTGGTCGGTCGAGGCCCTGTTGCAGCACGAGGACCGCGCCGATGACAGCCCAGTCGGGCCGCCCGAGTCCGGCGACGACGGCGATCGCGCCCGAGGCCGCGGATGCGCAGAACACGCGGAGCGCCGTGGTGGTGGCGTGGGAATCGACGTGCAGGGCCCGGAGCAGCCGGAACGTGATCGTCGGGCGCGACATCGGGACGGAGGGCGTGTGATCCGGCGTGACGTGCACGGTGTCCGACGCGTGCTCGGGATCGAGCGGTGCGTCGCCGATGATGCGCGCGAAGTCGAGGTGGACTCCCCGTAGTCTCATGACCAGCGGATCGTCGATCCGGCGAGCCGGTATCCCGGCGTCGTGCAGCGCGGCCCAGGCGCGATCGACCGCGACGGCGGCGCGGTGCCGGGCACCGACCGCGGGATCGCCCGCGGTGCGCGCCTCACCGAAAGCGGTCACGCTCCGCTCGGCGGCCGCCACGGCGTCGCGTTCCGGTTTCGACGCGTCGCGCAGTGCCGGTGCCATCGACACGACCAGGGCCCACAGCGCTCCGAGCGCGACGCAGGCGGAGTTGACCCACGCCGTCACCCCGCTCTGCGGGACGATGGTGGCGATCGCGCAGGTCAGGACGAAGAAGAAGGCACCGGGCGGTCCGAGACGGAGCGCATCCACCACGAAGGTCGCGACGGTGCCCAGGACGGTGAGCACCACGACGACGAGGACGGCGCCCACCACGGAGTTCCGCGGGTCGGCGTACTGGCCCACGAGGCCGCCGACGGTGGCGGACAGCACGAGTGCGAGACCGGCCCACAGGACGACCGACCAGCGGGACCGGAACGGCCGGCCCTCGCCGTAGACGACGGCGAATCCGCCTGCCGCGGTCAGCAGGGCCTCGGTGGGAAAACCGAGCGCGAGCAGCGCGAGTGCCGGAACACCGAACGCGAGCGCGGCGCGGAGGCCGCCGGGCCAGCGCGGCCCCACCGACGGCACCGCGACGAAGAGTCGTCGGCGCCGAGGACGAGGCGGTAGGGCGGACGGGTCCGGGGCTGTCACCACCTGATGGTAGGCACGCGATTCCCCCCGGACCCCCGCAGGTCGGTAGGCTGCTGACCGTTCCGGCGGCACCCGTCGCACCAGTGGATGTCCAGCGGGACGTTCTCGACTCGGGAGGTAGCACCAGCGTGGCACTCGTCGTTCAGAAGTACGGAGGATCCTCGGTGGCGACCGCCGAGCGGATCCGGCGCGTCGCTGAACGGATCGTCGAGACCAAGCGCAAGGGCCACGACGTGGTCGTGGTCGTCTCCGCGATGGGAGACACCACCGACGAACTGCTCGACCTCGCGCAGCAGGTGTGCCCCGCGCCGCCCGCGCGCGAGATGGACATGCTGCTCACGTCGGGCGAACGCATCTCCAACGCGCTCGTCGCCATGGCCATCCACTCCCTCGGCGCCGAGGCCCGATCCTTCACGGGATCGCAGGCCGGCGTCGTCACCACCAGCGTGCACGGCAACGCCAAGATCATCGACGTGACGCCCGGGCGCGTCCGCGACGCACTCGACGAGGGCTCGATCGTCCTCGTCGCCGGTTTCCAGGGCGTCAGCCAGGACAGCAAGGACGTGACGACGCTCGGGCGAGGTGGGTCGGACACCACCGCCGTCGCGCTCGCCGCCGCGCTGAACGCCGACGTCTGCGAGATCTACACCGACGTCGACGGCATCTTCACCGCCGACCCACGGATCGTTCCCGACGCCCGTCACCTCGAGAAGGTTTCTTTCGAGGAGATGCTCGAGATGGCGGCGTGCGGCGCCAAGGTCTTGATGCTGCGGTGCGTGGAATACGCCCGCCGCTACAACGTTCCCGTCCACGTCCGCTCGTCGTACACCACCAAGCCAGGGACCATCGTGTCCGGATCCATGGAGGACATTCCAGTGGAAGAAGCCATTCTGACCGGTGTCGCGCACGACCGGAGCGAAGCGAAGGTCACGGTCGTCGGCCTGTCCGATCAGCCGGGCTTCGCCGCCAAGGTCTTCCGGGCCGTCGCGGACGCCGAGATCAACATCGACATGGTGCTGCAGAACGTCTCGCGCATCGACACCGGCAAGACCGACATCACGTTCACGTGCCCCAAGGCCGACGGACCCACCGCGGTGGAGAAGCT
This sequence comes from Rhodococcus sp. BP-241, assembly GCF_019836145.1. Classification (NCBI taxonomy): domain Bacteria; kingdom Bacillati; phylum Actinomycetota; class Actinomycetes; order Mycobacteriales; family Nocardiaceae; genus Rhodococcus; species Rhodococcus sp. BP-241. The sequence goes on from NZ_JABUEI010000012.1 coordinate 28,023, forward strand.
GACCAAGCTGCAGGGCGAGATCGGCTTCACCAAGGTGCTCTACGACGACCACATCGGCAAGGTCTCGCTCATCGGCGCCGGCATGAAGTCGCACCCCGGCGTCACCGCGACGTTCTGTGAAGCGCTCGCCGACGCGGGCATCAACATCGACCTCATCAGCACCTCGGAGATCCGTATCTCCGTGCTGACCAAGGACTCCGAGCTCGACGAGGCCGTGCGCGTGCTGCACGCCGCCTTCGGCCTCGGCGGCGACGAGATCGCCGTCGTGCACGGCGGAACCGGAAGGTAGGAGCACCATGACCACGAATTCCACCGGCCTCCACATCGGAGTCGTCGGCGCGACCGGCCAGGTCGGCGCCGTCATGCGAACCTTGTTGGCGGAGCGTAAGTTTCCCGTCGCCTCGATCCGTTTCTTCGCGTCCGCCCGGTCCGCCGGCAAGACCCTGCCGTGGGGCGACGGCGAGATCACCGTGGAGGACGCGTCCACCGCGGATCCCACCGGGCTCGACATCGCGCTGTTCTCGGCCGGCGCCACCATGTCCCGCGAGCAGGCGCCGCGCTTCGCCGCCGCCGGCGTCACCGTCATCGACAACTCCTCCGCGTGGCGCAAGGATCCCGACGTCCCGCTCGTGGTCAGCGAGGTGAACCCCGAGGCGACGAAGAATCTCGTCAAGGGCATCATCGCGAACCCCAACTGCACCACCATGGCGGCGATGCCGGTGCTCAAGGTGCTGCACGACGAGGCCGGGCTGCAGCGGCTCATCGTCTCGAGCTACCAGGCAGTGTCCGGCAGCGGTCTCGCCGGTGTCGAGGAACTGGCGACGCAGGCGCGCGCCGTGGTGGCCGACGCCGAGAAGCTGGTGCACGACGGCAGCGCCGTCGCGTACCCCGATCCGACGGTCTACACCGCGCCGATCGCGTTCAACGTCCTGCCGCTCGCGGGCTCTCTCGTCGACGACGGAAGCGGCGAGACGGACGAGGACCAGAAGCTGCGCAACGAGTCCCGCAAAATCCTGGGTCTGCCGGACCTGCTGGTGAGCGGCACGTGCGTCCGCGTTCCCGTGTTCACCGGCCACTCGCTGTCGATCAACGCGGAGTTCGCGAACCCGCTGTCCGTGGAACGGGCGACGGAACTGTTGTCGTCGGCTCCCGGCGTGCGCGTGGTGGCCGTGCCGACGCCTCTGCAGGCGGCCGGCGCCGACGAGTCGCTCGTCGGACGCATCCGGCAGGATCCCGGTGTGCCGGACGGTCGCGGACTCGCGCTGTTCGTGTCCGGCGACAACCTGCGCAAGGGTGCTGCCCTCAACACGATCCAGATCGCCGAACTCTTCGTTCGGTAGTGCGGGAAGGCCGGAGGCCGGTCGGATCAGGCGGGAAGGCCGGAGGCCGGTCGGATTCGGTCCCGCGCGCTCAGCTCTCGAGGGCGCGCAGGGTGCGGTGCGTGTCGCGTGACGGCACGTACCCACCCAGGATCGAACTCCAGGTCCACAGGCGTCCGTCGAGTCGGTAGCGCCCGTGGGGGAGACCGGCGTCGAGCGCTGTCGCCTCGCCGCTGACCACGGCCGAGAGCATCACGCTCTCGTCGACGACACCGACCACCATCGCATCGACCGTGGACACCGGCTCGTCGGCATCGCGGCCCGACGAGTCGACCAGCGGCTCCATGACCGCCTCGGTGCCCTCGGGAGCGTGGAGGAAGCCGGAGTCGTGCGAGCACCCGTCGGCCTGACACTGTTCGAATCCGGCGATCACCTCGAGCCGCTCGATCAGTGGCCACAGGTCCTGCGAATGCCAGCGGGACAGTCCGCTCTCGCCGCCGTAGGCCTCGCTCCAGGACGCGAACACGGCGGTGAACTCCTCGACCACCGGTCCGTGCCGGTACCAGCAGCGGGGGATGCGCTCGGTCAGCTCGTAGCGGTCACGCAGCCACCACACCCAGTCGGTCACCTCGTCCCACAGGCGGGCGGCGTCGTCGGTGTCGAGATAGCGCCACGTATAGCGACCGCGGGCGCGATCGGGACCGGGGAGAGTGCCCGGACGAGGTCGAGCGCCGCGGCCCGAAGGATCACCGTGGTGCGGGAAACCGCCGTGGTAAGACATCGTGTCCTTGCCGGCCGCGCGCCAGGGTGGTGGCGAACAGCCTGCTCGAGAGTGGCCGTGTGGTGCCGGGCGCCCCGGGGCTCGAACGCCTCGCACTTCGACGTGAGCGCACGGTGGACGAGGTGACGACACCGCACGTGCGACGAATCGACTTCGACAGTAGGTGCAGGTCAGTCGTGCCGCAAGTAGACCCTGTCCAACCGTTGGTCAAAGATGTTGTCGGTGATCGGAATACGAACCCGCCACGGGAACGGCGCCCGATGTGCACTCACTCTCGAACTGATCGAACGATCAGTAGGACGACTTGGGGATCGCGATCCACAGGACCAGGTAGATCACGAACTGCGGTCCCGGAAGGATGCACGAGAGGACGAACAGCAGGCGCACGAGTCCTGCGCTCAGACCGAAGCGCTCGGCGAGACCGCCGCACACTCCGGCGATGAGCTTGCTCTGACGTGAACGGGTGAGCCTGCGGGCCGGGCTGGTCATCGTGGGACCTCTTCTTCGTCGGTGACGTGTCGTCGCGGGTCGGACACCACGGCAACGTGCGGCGCCGGTGCCGGGTTCCCGTGCCGCCGTCGTGCGACGACGGTGAATGCTCGACGTGAGTGTTCGTGCGACGTTCTCGGCGCGGTCCTCGTCCGTACACGGCTCACCTCGACACTGGGCCGCATGCGCATCGTGCAGGTGGCCAACTTCTACGGACCTCGTTCGGGCGGTCTGCGGACGGCCGTGGACCAACTCGGAGCCGGCTATGTCGCTCGCGGCCACGAGGTGACGGTCATCGTGCCCGGCGACGTCCACTCCGAGACGATGTCCGACACCGGGGTGCATCGCATCACCGTCCCGTCCACCCGGCTCCCGATGACCGGTGGCTACCGGGTGGCGAGGCCGTCCGTGACGGCCGACGTCGCGGCGAGTCTGCGACCGGACGTGCTCGAGATCTCGGACCGTCTGACCCTGCGTGGCCTCGGAACGTGGGCGCGCCACAGGGGGATTCGCAGCGTGATGATCTCCCACGAGAGGCTGGACCGACTGCTCGGACAGGTGTTGCCCGTCCCGGTGGCGCGCGCGGCGGCGGACGTCGCCAACAGGCGATCCGTCCTCGGTCACGACGCGGTGGTGTGCACCACCGCGTTCGCGCAGGAGGAGTTCGACCGGATCGGCGCAGACGCGCACCGCATCGCACTCGGGGTGGACCTCGAGTTGTTCCACCCGTCGCGTCGCCATCGCAACGAGGGACGGATGATCCGGCTCGTGCACTGTGGACGGCTGTCGGTGGAGAAGCACGCCGAGCGGAGCGTCGACGCCCTGGCACACCTGCGCCGCGAGGGCATCGACGCACGCCTGGTGGTGGTGGGCGACGGTCCGCGGCGGTCCGCGCTCGAGCGGCGCGCCGAGGGTCTGCCCGTGCACTTCGCCGGGTTCGTCTCCGACCGCGAGCGCGTCGCACGGTTGCTCGCCGAGGCGGACGTGGCGGTCGCTCCCGGACCGCACGAGACGTTCGGGCTGGCGGCGCTGGAGGCACTGGCGTCGGGCACACCCGCGGTGGTCTCGGGAACGTCCGCGCTGGCCGAGATCGTCACCCCGGACTGCGGCGCAGCAGTGGCCAATCGCTCTCGCGACTTCGCCGAGGGCATCGCCGCGACCCTGGCGCTCCCCTCGGGCGGACGGCCCACGGCCAGGGCGAGGGCGGAGCAGTACGGCTGGCCGACGGCGGTGGAATCGATGCTCGAGGTCCTGTCCGGGCGGTGACGGTCGGCCCGCCCTGAACTCCGGCTAACTCACTTACATTCAGTCTGGACTGTTTGTAAGAAAGCCGATATGGTCGCAGATGTGACCGAGACCACCGCCGTGACCGAGCCGGCTGCCCAGCCCGCCCGCCGGACGCAGGCCGAGCGCACCGCCGGCACGCGGGCCAAGCTTCTCGACGCCGCCATCGACACGTTGGTGGACGTCGGATACTCCCGCGCCAGCACTCAGGAGATCGCACGTCGGGCCGGTGTGTCCCGCGGTGCTCAGCTCCACCACTTCCCGACGAAGGAAGCGCTCGTCGTGGCGGCCGTCGAGCGGCTCGTCGAGCGACGCCTCGACGAGCTGGTCGGGGTCCACCGCGGTGGGCCCGTCGGCCCGGCGCTCCTGCTCGACGCCTTCTCCGGCCCGTTGTTCCACGCGGCGCTCGAACTGTGGGTCGCCGCCCGCACGGATGCGGCACTGCACGCCGCGGTGGAACCACTCGAGCGTCGAGTGACCGAGGTGTTGCAGGAAGGCGGCCGAGAGCTCTACGGGGACAGCATGTCTCCCGCTGCCTTCGACCTGAGTATCGAACTCGCACGAGGGATGGCCGTGTCGGCCATCTTCCGAACCCCCGAGGAGGAACACGCGATGCGTGCACGATTGTTGCCGGAGTGGGAGCGGGCGGTGACGGAGCTGTGACGACCACACTGCCCGCGCACGTCGATGTTCTCGTCGTCGGATCGGGATTCGCCGGTATGGGTGTGACGGCGCGGGTGCTCCGCGAGGACCCGTCCGCCGACGTGCTCGTGATCGAGCGTGCCGACGACGTCGGTGGGACCTGGCGCGACAACACGTATCCCGGTGTCGCGTGCGATGTTCCGACGTCGCTGTACTCGTTCTCCTTCGCCCCGCATTCCGATTGGAGCCACACCTTCGCTCGTGGACCGGAGATTCATCGGTACCTGCGCGGGGTGGCCGACGACTTCGGGATCCGAGACCGTCTCGTCACGGGTTGCGCGCTGCTCGGGGCGCAGTGGGACGAGGAACGCTGCGTCTGGGACGTCACCACGGAGAAGGGTGATCTGACCTGCCGAGTGTTGGTCGCGGCCACGGGAACGCTCTCGACGCCGAAGCTGCCCGCTGTGCCGGGCCTCGACACATTCGCCGGCCACACCTTCCACTCCGCGACGTGGGACCACGACTACGACCTGCGCGGCAAGCGTGTCGCCGTCGTGGGCACCGGTGCGTCGGCCATCCAGTTCGTTCCCGAGATCGCCCCGGTCACGTCGCAACTGCACGTCTTCCAGCGCACCCCGGCGTGGGTGATCCCGCGCATGGACCGCACGCGCGGTCCGATCGAGCGATGGTTCTACCGCCGCGCGCCGTGGACACTCGAGGCGCAGCGCGGTGCGATCTACGCGTACCGCGAGATGTACGTCGAGATGATGGCCAAGCGGCCCAAGCTTCTGTCGATCGCGCACACGATAGCCACGGGTTTCCTCCGACTGAAGGTGCGCGACGGCGGACTCCGGAAGCGCCTCACGCCGGGCTACACCATCGGCTGCAAGCGCATGCTGTTGTCCAACGACTGGTACGACACGTTGCAGCGACCGGACGTCGAACTGGTGGACAGCGGTCTGGCCTCGATCACGCCGACAGGTGTGGTGGACGCCGCGGGACGCGAGCGCGAGGTCGACGCCATCGTCTTCGGTACCGGCTTCACCCCCACCGAGCCGCCCGTCGCACATCTGTTGCGCGGCAGCGACGGTCGAACTCTCGCCGAGCGGTGGGGCGGCAGCCCGCGCGCCTACCGAGGTACGACGATGGCCGGCTTCCCGAATCTCTTCCTCATGTACGGGCCGAACACCAACCTGGGACACAGCTCGATCGTCTACATGCTCGAGTCCCAGTCGGCGTACGTCGAATCCGCTCTGCGCGAGATGACGCGTCGCAGCGTCGATGCCGTCGACGTGAGTCCGTCCGCGGTCGACGAGTGGAACGCGTCTCTCGACGCCGACCTGGCCGGCACGGTGTGGAACACCGGTGGGTGTTCGAGTTGGTACCTGGACGCGAGTGGACGGAACTCGGCCATGTGGCCGACCTTCACGTGGAAGTTCCGCAAGGCGACCGCCGCGTTCGACATCGAGAACTACCGCACGATGCGGGCGCGCGGAGGGCCGGACGTCGGCCGAACTGTGGGAAGTACACCGTCGGAGAAGGCAGCAATATGAAGAACACCTACGACGTCATCGTCGTCGGATCGGGTTTCGGCGGCAGCGTCTCCGCCCTGCGTCTGACCGAGAAGGGATACCGAGTCGGTGTCCTGGAATCCGGTCGTCGTTTCGAGGACGACGAGCTGCCCAAGACGAGCTGGCGACTGCGGAAGTATCTGTGGGCGCCCATGATCGGGTGCTACGGACTGCAGCGGATCCACCTGCTCCCCAATGTCCTGGTGATGGCCGGAGCCGGTGTCGGCGGCGGATCGCTGAACTACGCGAACACTCTGTACCAGCCCCCGAGCCGCTTCTTCGAGGATCCGCAGTGGGGTGACATCACCGACTGGGAAGCGGAGATGACGCCGTACTACAAGCAGGCGCGTCGGATGCTGGGCGTCGAGGACAACCCGACCATCACCCCCGCGGACAAGGTCATGCGCGACATCGCCGAGGAGATGGGCGTCGGTGACACGTTCAGCACCACACCGGTCGGCGTGTTCTTCGGTCAGCCGGGGCAGAAGGGTCGCGACGTCCCGGACCCGTTCTTCGGTGGCGTCGGACCCACCCGGACAGGCTGCACCGAGTGCGGTGCGTGCATGACGGGCTGCCGTGTCGGCGCCAAGAACACCCTGGTGAAGAACTACCTCTACCTCGCCGAGAAGGCCGGTGCCATGGTGCATCCGCTGACCACGGTCACCTCGGTGCGTCCCCGCGAGGGCGGCGGATACGAGGTGCGGACGCGTCGCACCGGTGCGAAGCTGCGGCGCAAGGAGACCGTGATGACGGCCGACCACGTCGTCTTCGCCGCCGGCACCTACGGGACCCAGAAGTTGATGCTGGCGATGAAGGAGACCGGAAATCTGCCCCACCTGTCGGACAAGCTCGGGTCCGTGGTGCGTACCAACTCCGAAGCGGTGCTGGCCGCGACGGCGCGTGACCGGCAGATCGACTACACGGAGGGCGTGGCGATCACCTCGTCGTTCCACCCCAACGATCACACGCACATCGAGCCGGTGCGATACGGCAAGGGCAGCAACGCCATCGGACTGTTGCAGACCGTTCTCAGTGACGGCGGCGGCAGGCTGCCGCGACCGCTGAAGACGCTGGGCGTCGCGCTGCGCCATCCGGCCGCCACCGTGCGCAGCCTGTCGGTGAAGAACTGGTCGGAACGCACCGTCATCGCGCTCGTCATGCAGACCGACGACAACTCGCTGGAACTCGGTTCCAGGAAAGGTCGATTCGGTCGGCGTCTGACCTCCCGCCCGGGAGGTGGCAGCCCGCCGCCGAAGTGGATCCCGGAGGGGCACATCGCGATCAGGAAGGCCGCGGACAAGATCGGCGGCGACCCGGGTGGCTCGTTCGCGGACGTGTTCGACATTCCCATGACCGCGCACTTCCTCGGTGGTTGTGTCATCGGTGCGACGCCGGAACGGGGCGTCATCGACGCGTACCACCGGGTGTTCGGGCACGAGGGTCTGCACGTCGTCGACGGATCGGCCGTGAGCGCGAACCTCGGCGTCAATCCGTCGCTCACCATCACCGCCCAGGCTGAGCGGGCGATGGCCCTGTGGCCGAACAAGGGAGAAAACGATCAGCGTCCGCCGGTCGGCACAGGGTACGAACCCCTCGCCCCGGTCCGCCCCGTCGCTCCCGTGGTTCCCGCCGAAGCACCCGGCGCACTGCGACTCCCGCTCACCGTGGTGGGTCGGAACCGCTGACTCGCGCGGGCTCGACCCCGAGACGACACAGGCCCCGACCTCCTCGCGGAGATCGGGGCCTGTCCCGTTCGGTCACTTGCCGGAGATGGGTCCCAGCAGCGAGGTGGTCCAGATCGCCGAGTTGGCGGACCCTGCCGGGTCACCGGCCGGCACCAGTCCGTTGATGGTCACCTGTCCGCCGGCCAGTCCGCGTGCGGGGTTCGGCGGGAGGGTGAGGCCGCAACTCTGCTGCACGTCGGCGATGCCGGGCAGCGAGTTCTGGCGGCACTGACCGCGTCCCTCGACCGTCAGCGGGCCACCGGGCAGGTTGTCGTACGTGACGGTCAGGGCAGCACCGAATTCGGGCTGCGCCGTCGGGGAGTAGCAGACACGCGCCGTCGCGGCCGTGATCTCGCTGGGCGAGGTCGAGGCCGCGCCCGTGGCCGGATCCACACTCGCCGCGTGCAGTTCGGTGGTGCGCTCGCCTCCCGCACAGGACGGCGACGATCCCACCGATCGGGAGTTCACCTCGCGTGTCACGTTGTAGGCGATCGGGCCCGTCGGCTGCGGGATTCCGGCGGGCGGAGCCGAATCGACGGGCGCGGTGCCCTCGCCGAGCGAGTACAGCGTCCACACCGATCCGGTGCGTCCACCGGGCAGACGCAACGGGTTGGCCACCGAGTTGCTGGTGGCGACACCGGCGCTCACACCGGACGCGTTGGGCTGGATGCGGAGAACGCAGTCGACGGCGCCGCGTCCGGGCGATCCGGGGTAGAGCTCGAAGCCGCACGGTCCGCGCATGTCGAGACGGCCGAGGCCGGGAGCGTCGAGAGTGCCCCACTGGTCGAGGATCTGGGTTCCGTCGAGCCCCAGCCCGTCGCACACGTAGATAGGTCCGACGTTGCGCGCCGTCTCGGCGGTCAGCACGCCGGACGCGGGGTCCGACTGGAACGTGTACATACGGGCGTCGAGACGTTCGACGAGGAGGTACTGGGCCGGAACGCCGTACTGGGCGTTGCATCGCGCGGTGTCCTCGGCAGTCGGCCGATTGCCGCTGTCCACCGTGCGGAAGACGTGGAACTGGCCGGGGCCGTCGCTGATCGATCCGAGAAGGGTCGACGGTGCCACCGGTCCCGGGTCGGCCGAGGCGGTGCCCGTGAAGGAGGCGACCGCGGTGACGGCCGCAGCGGCGACGAGTCCCGCCCGCCGCAGAAGACCGGATCTGCTCGAACGACTGTGCATTGTTGTATTCCCCCCAGAACTGCTGCCATCTCGACGACCGAAGAGTGCCACACGAATCCCCCATCTCCGACATGTGTGTGACCTGGCACAATGCCCGCTACGCGGCCCTGGACGAGTGGACACGAGGGGACGGTCGGACTGACCGTAGTGTCCACCGGAGCAGCACAGTGCTGCGCAATTCGTGCCGGGGGGCTCCTGACGTGTCGACGTTCTCTCTGACCAGAGTCATGGTCACCGTGGTGGCAGTGGCCGCCATGACCGTGCTCGGGAGTGCCACGGGGAGTGCGGATCCCGCCGTACAACCGTCGCCGGCGCCCGGTGGCGCACGAACGTTCTCCGAGCTTTCGCTGCCCGGACAGCCGGAGGGCATCACCGTCGATCCGTCCGACGGCAGCGTGTGGACGGGATCGAATCGGCCCCGATCGACGGGAACGGTCTGGCATCACGACGGATCCGGTGCACTGATCGGCACCTACGATCTCGTAGGGCATTCCCCGGACGCCGAGCACGGGGTCAACGGCATCGCGCTGGACGGTGCGGGCCGGGTGTACGCGCTCGACTGGTCGGGTGCGCGTGCGGTACGACTCGATCCTGCATCGGGAGCCCAGTCGGTCTACGCGACGTTCCCCGATCTGCCGTCCTGTGGTCGGGGGATCGTCCCGTGCGAGCCGAGCCCTGTCGATCGACCCGCGTGGCCCAACTACCCGGTGTTCGACGCGGCGGGCAATCTGTACGTGAGCGATCTGAACCAGGCCACCATCTGGAAGGTGCCGGCCGGCGGCGGTGAGGCTCGGATCTGGTACCAGAGTCCAGATCTCGCGTCGCTGTACAGCGTCAACGGCATGCAGTTCGACGCGCAGGGCCGCCTCGTCTTCGTGGTCACGATCTCCCTGACAGCGGACCCGTCGACCTTCCGCGGGAAGCTGTTCCGCCTCGGCGTCGACGGGAACGGTGGTCCGGGTACTCGCGAGGAGATCGCCACGACGTCACAGGGTGACGGCATCGCCATCGGGGAGTCGGGCCGCGTCTACGTGGCGGTCGCGAACCCGATCATCAACGACGTCGAGATCGTGGAGCCCGGACGTGGCGTCGTCGGCGCGCTCCCGTCCCCCGAAGCGAGGGCGGCGCTGGCGGTGCCTCTCGTCACTCCCGCATCGTTGGCCTTCCGCGGCACGTCGGTGTTGGCGACCAACCATTCCCAGTACGCGATCGACCCCCGCGAGTGGTCGATCCAGGAGTTGGGCGTGGGGGAGCGGGGACTGCCCCTCCTGTACCCGTCGCCCTGACACCACGAACGTAACTGGACTGATTCCAGAAAAGGGGTCTTACTGGAACGGATCGACATTCTGCGTGTGCGCGAGTCGATGCCCGGGTATGCGGGTACGACGGACGTTCTGCGTCACACCGCGACGCTTCGCGTCTGCCACGAACAGGAGGCACTGGACTCATGACACAGCCGAGGCCCACGACCAACAACGCCGGTATCCCGGTTCCCAGCGACGAGCACTCCCTCACTGCGGGTGCGCAGGGACCGATCCTGCTGCACGATCACTACCTCATCGAGAAGATGGCGCAGTTCAACCGTGAGCGGGTCCCGGAGCGTGTGGTGCACGCCAAGGGTGCAGGCGCCTTCGGCACGTTCGAGGTCACCGGTGACATCTCGCAGTACACGCGGGCGGCGGTGTTCCAGCCCGGCGCGAAGACCGAGATGCTGGCGCGCTTCTCCACCGTCGCGGGCGAGCAGGGCAGCCCCGACACGTGGCGCGACCCCCGCGGTTTCGCGCTGAAGTTCTACACCACCGAAGGCAACTGGGACATGGTCGGCAACAACACGCCGGTGTTCTTCGTGCGCGATCCGTTGAAGTTCCAGGACTTCATCCGCAGCCAGAAGCGCATGCCCGACTCCGGTCTCCGAGACAACGACATGCAGTGGGACTTCTGGACCCTGTCGCCCGAGTCGGCGCACCAGGTGACCTGGCTGATGGGTGACCGCGGAATCCCGAAGTCGTTCCGCCACATGGACGGTTTCGGTTCGCACACGTACCAGTTCATCGCTGCCGACGGCACCAAGTCGTGGGTCAAGTTCCACTTCAAGACGGATCAGGGCATCGACTACCTGACACAGGACAAGGCCGACGAGCTGGCGGGCACGTCGCCCGATCATCATCGTCAGGACCTGTTCGGATCGATCCGCAACGGCGACTTCCCGAGCTGGACCGTCAAGGTGCAGATCATGCCGTACGACGATGCCGAGACGTACAGGTACAACCCGTTCGATCTGACCAAGGTCTGGTCGCAGAAGGACTACCCGTTGATCGAGGTCGGCACGATGACCTTGAACAGGAACCCGGAGAACTTCCACGCCCAGATCGAGCAGAGCTCGTTCGAGCCGTCCAACCTCGTTCCGGGCATCGGTGCGAGCCCGGACAAGATGTTGCTCGGACGCATTTTCAGCTACGCGGACGCGCACCGGTACCGCATCGGCACCAACTACGCGCAGCTACCGGTCAATCGGGCGAAGGCGGAGATCAACTCCTACTCCAAGGAGGGTGCGATGAACATCCACTACAACTCCGCGGAGACGCCCGTGTACGCCCCGAACTCGTACGGTGGTCCCGCCGCCGACACGAACGCGTACGGCGACGACGGTGCCTGGGACTTCGAGCCCCGATTCGTGCGCACCGGGTACGTGCAGCATCCCGAGGACGGCGACTTCGTCCAGGCCGGCATTCTCGTGCGCGAGATCATGGACGACGACGCCCGCGAGCGTCTCGTGGGCAACATCGTCGGCCACGCGCTCAACGGTGTCACCGAGCCTGTGCTGCAGCGGGTGTTCCAGTACTGGAGCAACGTCGACCCCGAGATCGGCAAGAAGGTCGAGGAGGGTGTGCGCTCCGGACAGGGCGAGACCGCCCCCACGACCGGCGCCGGCGCGGTGGACGACCCGGCCGACGAGGCCGCGAAGGTCTGATCCGCTCCGATTCTCGACGCCGCCCGTCGCACCCTCAGCGGGTGCGGCGGGCGGCGTCGTGTGTCCACCCGCACGGCCACCCGGTCGTGACGCTGCCCTCCCGCCGTTTGTCGTCCCCCACCCCCGGGTAGTCGAGGAGAGTGACTTCTCCCGCCGTTCTGTTCGACATCGACGGCACGCTCGTCGATTCGAACTACGCCCATGTCCACGCCTGGGCTCGTGCCTTCTCCGACGCCGGTATCGCTGTGGACTCGTGGCGGATTCACCGCTCGATCGGCATGGACGGCGCGAAGCTGCTCTCGTCGTTGGCGGGTGACGCACCCGAGGACGCGGCGGAACGCGCGAAGGAACTACACACGCAGTACTACGAGGAGATGTCCTCCCTGCTGTCGCCGCTGCCCGGTGCGCTCGACCTGCTCGGCGCGGTAGCAGACCGCGGGCTGCAGGTCGTACTCGCCACCTCGGCACCGGAGAACGAACTCGCGATCCTTCGCGGACTTCTCGGGGTCGAGGAGATCGTCTCGGAGTTGACGTCGTCGGAGGACGTCGAGACGGCGAAGCCGGAGCCGCGCATCGTCGACATCGCGCTGGACCGTGCCGGCGTCGGTGCCGAGCGCGCCGTCTTCGTCGGGGATTCCGTGTGGGACGTGAAGGCATCCGTCACAGCGGGCGTCCCGTGTATCGGAGTGCGCAGTGGCGGCGTCTCGAGTGCCGAGTTGACCGAGGCCGGCGCCACCGCGGTGTACGACGATCCTGCAGACCTGTTGGCGCACATCGACAGTTCGATGATCGCGCGCCTCGAATGAGAGAGAACGGCTACGCACCGATCGAGAACTACGCGGCGATCGGCGACGGCCGCACCGTCGCGCTCATCGCGGACGACGGGCGCATCGACTGGTTTCCCGTTCCCAATCTCGACACCGCGCCGGTGTTCGCGGCACTGCTCGACGCCGAGTCCGGCGGCTACATCTCGATGCGCCCGGCGGAGGAGTTCACGACCACGCGTCGGTACGCCGACGGCACCAATGTCCTGGTCACGACGTTCACCACCGAGTCGGGCGTCGTGAACGTCACGGACTCACTGAACACCGGTGTGGCGGGACGCCTTCCGTGGACCGAGCTCGCACGGCGCGTCGAGGGCGTCGAGGGCAGTGTCGACATGGAGTGGTCCGTCGCTCCGGGGACGTGTCTGGGAACGGCGTCGCCGTGGTCGTACGAGACGGTGCACGGCACGGTGCTGCGCGTCGACGGTGTCACTCTGGGCGTGCGCACTCTCAATGCCGACGACATCGAGCTCGAATCTCGCTCCATCAGTGGTCGATTCACCACCGCGGTCGGTTCGCGCTCCCTCGTGGCCGTGGTCGGTACCGAGGTGGAACCGCTGTATCTCCCGGTGCCGGAGGACGTCGACTCGGGCATCGATCGCACGATCGCCAACTGGCAGATGTGGTCCGAGGAGTTCCGGTACGAGGGCCCCTGGCACGACGAGGTCCATCGCAGCGCCCTCGCACTGAAGCTGTTGCTGTACAGCCCGTCCGGTGCCATCGCGGCAGCGGCGACGACCTCGCTGCCGGAGCGGTGGGCCGGCGCGAAGAACTGGGACTACCGCTACGCGTGGGTGCGTGACACCGCGTACACGATCAAGGCGCTGATCCGCTTCGGCCTGCGCGAGGAGGTCCACGCCGCGGTGGCGTGGCTGCTGCGCATCATCCGCAGCAACGAGCAGATCACGCAGGTGTTCTACACCCTGAACGGCGAGATCCCGGGCGGCTCGACATATCCCGACGTGCCGGGGTGGCGCGGCGTCGGTCCGGTGATCAACGGTAACGAGGCGGCAACTCAGTTGCAGCAGGGGATCTTCGGTGACCTGTTCGACATCGTGTCCCTCTACGTCGACGCGGGCAACGTACTCGATGCGCCCACCGGTCGACTTCTCGCGGAGATCGCCGACACGACGTGTGACATCTGGCGCCGCAAGGACGCCGGGATGTGGGAGCTGCCCACGATCCGGCACTACACATCCTCCAAGATGGGCTGCTGGCACGCGCTCGACCGTGCGGTGCACCTCTCCGAGCAGGGCATGATTCCCGGCATCGCGGACAGGTGGGTGACCGAGCGCGACCACATCGCTCAGTGGATCGACGACAACTGCTGGTCCGAGTCGCGCGGCGCCTACGTCTGGTACCCGGGCACGGATGAGCTCGACGCCTCCGTGTTGCTGCACGCGGGCAGTCGGTGCGTCGACGACGAGCGGATGTCGAGGACCGTAGACGCTCTGCGCGACGAACTCGGTTCCGGCGACCACCTCTACCGCTACTCCGGCATGCAGATGGTCGAGGGTACGTTCGTCGCCTGCTCGTTCTGGGTCGTCGGCGCCCTCGCCAAGCTCGGCCGCGACGACGAGGCCACCGCACTCATGGATCGACTGGTCACCAGCGGCAACGACGTCGGCCTCTTCGCCGAGATGATCGACCCCGACCGGTCGGCCGAGGACGAACCGTCGACCTTCCTGGGCAATTTCCCGCAAGGGCTCTCCCATCTCGCTCTCATCAACGCTGCGCTCACGCTCGCCAGCGGCCACGACCACACGACCTCCGACACAGGAAAGTAGGACCACATGGACCTCGGAATCACGGGCAGAACTGCTGTCGTCACCGGCGCGGACTCGGGAATCGGGTGGTGCACGGCGCAGATGCTGCTCGACGAGGGTGTCCGGGTCTTCGTCACGGACAAAGACCAGGACAAGCTGGCCGCCGGCGCTGCCGAGCTCACCGGACCGGAGGGTGCCGTCACGGCGTTCGCCGCGGACGTGACGAAGCCCGCCGACGTCGAGGCGATGCACGCGAAGGCGGTCGAGGCGCTCGGCACCGTGGACATCCTGGTGCAGAGCGCCGGCATCACCGGCGCACAGGGCATGTTCCACGAAATCGACGACGACGGGTGGTCGACGACGATCGAGGTCGATCTTCTCGGGCCGGTGCGCGTCGTGCGCGCCTTCCTTCCCGAACTCCGCGCGGGCGGATGGGGGCGCATCGTGTTGCTCGCGTCCGAGGATGCGGAGCAGCCCTACATCGACGAGCTGCCCTATTGCGCGGCCAAGGCCGGCATCCTCTCGCTGGTCAAGGGACTGTCGAAGACGTATGCGTCCGAGGGTGTCCTGGTGAACGCGGTGTCTCCGGCCTTCATCCACACCCCGATGACGGACGCGATGATGGACAAGCGAGCCGACGAGCGTGGCACCGACCGCGACGAGGCCATCGAGAGCTTCCTGAAGGAGGACCGGCCGTTCATGGAACTCGGCCGACGGGGTACCCCGGAGGAAGTGGCGTCGGTGATCACGTTCCTGTGCTCGGAGCGCGCCAGCTTCGTCAACGGCTCGAACTACCGCGTCGACTCCGGTTCCGTCGCGACCATCTAGAGAGGACCCACGCCCATGACACGTTTCGGCTACACCCTCATGACCGAGCAGAGCGGACCCAAGCAGCTCGTCGACTACGCCGTGAAGGCGGAGGACGTCGGGTTCGACTTCGAGGTGTCCAGCGATCACTACTCACCCTGGTTGTCGTCGCAGGGACACGCGTCCTACGCCTGGACGATGCTCGGCGCGGTGGCGCAGGCGACGTCCCGAGTCGGCCTCTACACGTACGTGACCTGCCCCATCATCAGGTACCACCCGGCGATCGTCGCGCAGAAGGCGGCAACGCTGCAGATCCTCGCCGACGGCCGTTTCACGCTGGGCCTGGGAAGCGGCGAGAACCTGAACGAGCACGTCGTCGGCGAGGGTTGGCCCTCGGTGGACAAGCGTCAGGACATGTTCGAGGAAGCGGTCAAGATCATCCGGCAACTTCAGTCGGGTGAACTGATCACGTGGCAGGGCGAGCACTACCGCGTCGACTCGGCGCGCCTGTGGGACACCCCCGAACACCCGCTCGAGATCGGCATCGCGGTCTCGGGGTCGAAGTCGATCGAGCGGTTCGCGCCGCTCGGCGACCACATGATCTCGACGGAGCCGAAGTCCGAGCTGGTCGAGGGCTGGGACAAGGCCAGGCACATCGGCACGGGCCTGAACCGGGAGTCGAAGAAGATCGGTCAGATCCCCATCTGCTGGGGTCCGGACGAGAAGGCGGCCACCGAGCTCGCGCACGACCAGTTCCGCTGGTTCGCGGGTGGGTGGGCCGTGAACGCGGACCTGCCGACGACGGCCGGCTTCGCGGGTGCGACACAGTTCGTCCGGCCGGAGGACGTGGCCGGAACCATCCCCTGCGGACCGGATCTCGATGCAATCGTCGAGAAGGTGGCGCCCTACTGGGAGGCCGGTTTCACCGACATCGCACTCGTGCAGGTCGGCGACGAGACCCAGGAGCGCTTCCTTGCCGAGGCCGCCGGGCCACTGCTCGAGAAGCTCCGCGCAGCGTCCTCCTGACCGACGGATCGATCAGAGCGCCGGTCCACGCACAGCGTCGTGGGCCGGCGGATCTGTGTCGGTGGACAGCTTGTCGCGCAACGACTCCGAATTCAGCAGCATGTTCAGGACCACCGCGCACAGCGCACCCGCGCTGATGCCGGAGTGGAAGATGGTCTGGAACCAGTCGGGGAACCGGTCGTAGAGGTCCGGCGACACCGTGGGCAACAGTCCGACGCCCACCGCGACGGCGACCACCAGGATGTTCGTGTTGTTGAACGACACCTGCGCGAGCGTGCGGACGCCACTCGCGGCCACCATGCCGAACAGTGCGATGCCCGCGCCACCGAGCACGGGAAGCGGCACACCCTCCACCACGGCACCGAGTTTCGGCAGCAACCCCAGCAGGATGAGGATGCCGCCGGCGAACGTGGCCACATGGCGGGTCTTGACGCCCGTGATCGCCACCAGCCCCACGTTCTGCGCGAACGCCGTGTACGGGAACGTGTTGAAGATGCCACCGAGCATCGTCGACAGGCCGTCGGCGCGCAGACCGTCGGCCAGACGGCGAGGCGGAACCTTCTTGTCGACGATCTCGCCGACAGCGATGATGTCGCCCGTGGTCTCGGTCATGATGACCAGCGCGACGATGCACATGGTGATGATCGCGCTGACCTCGAACGTCGGGAATCCGAAGTGGAACGGCGTGGTCACGCCGACCCAGTCCTGTTCCCGCACACCACTGAAGTCGGTCATGCCCAGCGGGATCGCGATGACGGTGCCGGCGACGAGTCCGAGCAGGATGCTCAGTCGCTTGGCGGCCGGGGGAGCAAACCGTTCGATCAGCAGGATGATCAGCAACGTGAGTGCGCCCATCCCGATGTACTTCGGATCACCGAAGTCCTCGGATCCCGTTCCGCCGCCGAACCATCCGGCCGCCACCGGCATCAGCGACAGGCCGATGATCAGGATGACCGTGCCCGTGACCAGAGGCGGGAACAGGTGGAGCAGCTTCGCGAACACCGGCGCCAGCGCCATCATGAACACGCCGGACGCGATCACGGAACCGTAGATGGCGGTGACGCCGTACTGCGAGCCGATGGCGATCATCGGCGTCACCGCGGCGAACGTGCAGCCCTGCATCAGCGGTAGTCGTACCCCGAAGCGCCAGAACCCGACCGCCTGGATCAGTGTCGCGATCCCGGCGACGAACAGGTCGGCCGTGATGAGGTACGGCAGGTCGCTCGACTGCAGTTCCCCCGCAGCGACCAGGGCGCTGCCGACGATGAGAGGGACGGCGACCGCGCCCGCGTACATCGCGAGCACGTGCTGCAAGCCGAGTGGAGCCAGCACCGACAGCGGGGGAATGTGGTCGACCGGATGCGTGCCCGCCCGACCGCGAGTGAACCTCGACAACGACACCATGGGACACAGTGTCGGCCCTGCCCGTGTCGTTCGTCGGTCTTCTCGGTTTCCGCGCCGTTACGGCGGCACTCCGTCGGCTCAGAGGGTGGTGGCGGCGAAGGACACGAAGACGACGAACAGTGCGGCGCCGCCCAGCGCGGCTCCGATCATCGCCTCGCGGCCGTTGGTGGCCGTGCCGTCCTCGTCCCGGCCGATACCGACCCATCCGCACACCACCGCGAGGATGCCGGTGGGCACCGCGACGATGTCTCCCACGAAGGGCACGAACGCGCAGACCAGCGCGACGATGCCCGCGACCAGCGCGCTGCTGCCCGCGCCGTTGCGATACGCGGGACGTGATGACGGAGTGTCGGTCACACCCGGAATGGTCTCAGGTGCTCCCCGCGGCGCCGCCACCGCCACCCGCGCCGGCCCCGGACACCGTGCCGGCGCTGCTGTTGGTCGAGGTGAACACCGAGGAGAAGACGACCCAGTTCAGCAGTGCCGGGTCCGAGGCGTGCAGTGATCCGGACGGTGAGGCGAAGGCACGCAGCGTCGTTCCGCCGTCCGCGTCCGTGGCCGCCTCGAGGCGCTTCGTGAACGTGGAGCCGAGCCCCAGCGCGACGATGTCGGGCAGTGCGTCGTCCAGATCGAGCGAGGAGTCGTCGTCCTTTCCCGACTGCTTCAACCCGTCACGGTAGGCCTCCCAGGGACGAGCGGCGTCGAGACCGGCAGCCGAGAATCGTGAGTAGGCGACCGTCATGATGAGGCCGGCGATCAGCAGGATCCCGCCGGGAATCGCGGCGACCAGCATGATCGGGGCCCCGGAAGCAGCGACCACGCCTGCGCCCACCATGACTGCACCGCCGAGAAGTGCCAGTCCGACCAGACCCCAGCGTGGTCCGGCCGTACCGTGGCGCACCCACCCGTTCGCCTCGAGGTGCGCGTCGACGACGGCCTTCGTCGCGCCGTGACCCTGCGCGAGCGTCGTGAGCGCGGCGCTGTCCACCACGTCGCCCTCGGCCTTCTCGGACAGCATGGTCCAGACGGCGTCCTGCACGTCGCCGCGTACCTTGCCGCGGTCGAGCAGTCGGACTCGGAGCGTGTCCTTGCCACGTTTCTTCGACCCGGAACCCGGCTCGGACTCGAGAGCCACTGCGTCGGCCGCCGCGAGCGCCAGCAGCGTGGCCGGCACCGCACTCGCCTGCGCGCTCCGATGGACCAGAGCCGTGACGATCGCGGGATCGGTGGTGTGATCGGGTCGGTAGGTCGTCGGAGGCTGCGCCGACACCGTGGGCCGCGAACGGCGATGGTAGATCTGCGCCGCGCCCGCGGAGCCGACCAGCACGACGGCGAGACCGGTCCACGGGAGCCACGTCGACCCCGGCCCGGCGGCGAACTCGTCGAGCGCCGTCACCGGTGGCCCGACCAGGATGGAGGACTCGAGCCGGTCGATGCCGTTCGTCAGACTGCCCGCGACGTCACCGTCGCGCAGCGGCGGCACCAGGGCGTCCTCGACGATCGCTTCCTGCTCGTCGCGGGGAACATTGCCGTCGTCGAAGGTGGAACCGAGGAAGATCCCGGCCCGAGCCTCGTCGTCGGTACCGGGCTCGCGGTTGATCAGGATGGCACCGGCGACGTCCTGATCGACGTCCGCCGTCGACACCCACGCCTGCTGGAGTGCCTCCACCTGATCGAGGGTGTCGTCCGAGTCGGCGTCCAGCTCGCGGACGTACGCGACGACGTCGGCCCCGGTCTCGGCGCGGAGCGCGTCGAGTCGCTGCTCCAGCGCCTCGACGTCGGCCGGACCCAGCGAGTCCCCGGTGCGGTCGTACACGCGTTGGCCGACCGTGAGCCCGTCGAACTGTGTGTCACCGGAGCTGTCGGAGCAACCGGCGAGACCGAGCACTGCTGTCACCGCGATGAACGCGACCGCGAACCGGAACCGTGTCATGCCGTCATGATAGGCAGACTCGACGGTCCGGTATCGCGTGTCGCGTGTGGGTCAGCGGTTGTCGACGGCCTCGGCCAGCTCGCGCAGGCGCGGCAGCGCGCGGTCCGTCAGCAGCTGCTCACGGGTGTCGGCCGAGACGGCCATGCTGTCCTTCCAGAGGGAGCGACCCGCCATCGCGCCGCTGGCGCCGTTCGCCACGGCGGTGCGCACCTGCTCGATGAACGTCTCGTGATCCACACCGGCGGACAGGACGGCCCACGGCACGCCGTTCGCGGCGGCGGTCACGGCGGCACAGGCTTCGGCCGATCCGGGGTACTGCAGCTTGAGCACCTTGGCACCGCACTCGACGGAGATGCGGGCGGACTCGGCCACGAGGGACGGGAAGCGCTCCGCGTAGTCGACGGCCGATTCGCCCTCGAGCCGGTACGTGAGGATCTCGACGATCAGCAGCAGACCCTCGGCCGAGCACGCCTTCACCAGTTCGGCGATCTCCCGGCCGACCCGCGAGTCCGCCGTCTGACGGTCGGGGCGCATGTACCACAACATCTTCGCGACATCGCCGCCCAGATCGCGCACCACGCGCGGGGTGACGCCGTCGACGAAGCGGGTGAACTTCAGGCCGTCCACGGTCTCGAATCCCGAGGCGTCCATCCCGACCACGAGCGCGGTGTCCCGCGACAACGTGCCTTCGTCGACGACGCGGGGGAGCGCCACCTCCGGGTCGAGCAGGATGGCGGGAGCGTGGTTGCCGAGGTACTTCACGAGATCGCCCTTGGCATCGGCGAGTTGATCCTTCGAGATGGAGTCCGGACCGTCCGGGGCGTCGTTCATGACGGCCTTCATGCCGTTGCGCTGGTCGCCGGCCACGATCAGCATGTTGCCGTTCGCAGTGGAGATAGCGGCCATGCCGCGTCGTTCCAGTGTGGTGAGGTCGTTCATGTCGGAGCTCCTGTCGGTGGTGCGAGGTGGGGTTCGGTCGCTCGAGTCGAGCAGTCTGGAGGCGAACAGGGCTGCGCCGTAGGCGGTGTCCTGTGTTCGGCCGGAGGTGGTGATGTCGGGCAGGACGGCGGCGCGGGCGTCGCGGACGCAGGCCATGCTCGCCCAGCCACCGGTGAGGATGCTGCGCCGTGCGGGCGGGACCTCACGGTCGAGCGCGGCGACCAGCAGGGCCACCTCGTCGTTCCCGTGGAGCAGCACGGCGCGGAAGAGTTCGGCGGCGTCCACCCCGTCGGTCCGGATGGTCAGTGCGAGCACACCGTCGTCGTTGCGTGCACCGGAGACGGTGACACCACCCTCGGCGACGGATCCCGCGGACGGCAGTGCCTGCACGCGCTGGTCCAGCCCGTCCCGCCCGGCGCGATCGGTGATGTCGCACAACTGCAGTGCGCGGCGCATGAGCAGTCCCGACTTCACACCGGCCACCAGCACGTACTTGCCGGGCACGACGTGGCGGACCGAGTTGATCAGGTGCTCGGCCAGTCGCGCGCGACTGGCCGCGGACGGTGGCGTGTCCAGGACGCGCAACAACACCTCCGCGGTACCCATCGAGACGAGGTAGGTGTCGTCGGCGATGTCGCCGCCGGACACCGCGGACACGAGGTGGTCGTGGCCCGCGACCGTGAGGGCGGCCCCGCGTACGAGCTCGGGAAGCCATGGCGCCGAGGCGAATCCGAGTGCGGTGCCGGCAGCGACGAGCGGCGGGAGGAAGGTGTCGTCGACACCGAGGTGCGCCAGCATGTCCCGCCAGGGGGCGCCGGTGTCCTGGTCGAGCAGCCCCGTTCGCGACGCCAGCGAGTACTCGCTGACAGCCCGTCCGCCGAGAGCGGCGACGACGAACGCGGGCAGATCCAGCCATCGGAGTCCGGTGAGGTCCAGTCCGCCGGACTGCAGATGCAGGATCTTCGCGACCGAGACCTGCACCCCGAGAGGGATTCCCGTGGTCGCTGCGAACGCGGCCCGCAGCGGCTCGGGCAGGGCGGCGACCTGCTCCCCGCCGCGCGGGTCGAACCACGCGAACGACGGCGCCACGACCTCCAGCCCTGCGTCGACGAGGAAGCCCGTCTCGCCCATGCCCGAGACGGCGACGGCATCGAGCCGGGCGTTCGGATCACCGGTGACGTCCGGCAGTCGGCGCGCGACGATCTCCACCAGGTGACGCACGGTGTCGAGGAGATCGTCCGCCGCCATGTCGGTGGTACCGCCGGCACCGTGCGTCCAGGGAGTGGCGAGTTGCTCGATCAGGACCTCGGAACCCGAGGAGTCGCTGACGAGGATCTTGATTCCGGTGCTGCCGAGGTCGAGACCGGCGACGAGGGACATGCTCACGGGCGGTACCGCTTTCCAGCGCTGGGGGACTGTCGATTCGGGGGAGCGAGATGCGAGCTGCGCTCGACGAGTGTCGTGTCGGCGAGGCCGGCCACGGCGTCGAGGGTGGGATCGTCGAAACGCAGCAGCAGACGGTCGAACGCCGCGGCTCCGATCTCGTACGGGTTCTGGTCGATGCAGGTGACGGGCGGATCGACGGCGTCGGCCAGAGCGAAGCTGCCGAACGACACCATGGCCACGTCCGTGCGGTGGATCTCGTGCAGGACCGAAACGACGGCACTGGCGTGGCGGGCGTTGGAGACGAACAGCGCCGTGGGGGGTTCAGGGAGGGCGAGCAGGTCGAGCACCACCGGGCGCACCGCGTCCGGTGACGGCGCCACTTCGGGAATGCCGTCGCCCGGGGCGCTGAGACCGTGCTCGGTGAGGACGTCGACGTACGCGTCGCGTCGACGTTGCGCCGTCTGCAGTCGCGCATCGTGACCGACGAGGGCGATCCGCCGGTGCCCCGCGTCGACCAGCACCCGGACGGCGCGTCGAGCCGCCGAGTAGTCGTCGACGGTGACGGAGTCGAAACCCGGGATCGAGCGGTCGACGGTCACCACCGGCAGGGTGTGGCGGCGCGGGGTGAGGAACGACGAGTGATCGCCGACGGGGGCGAGCACGATGCCGCGCACGTGTTGACCGGCGAGGCGGGTGAGTTGCGACAGTTCGCGCTCGGGATCGAACCCGGTGCTGCCGACCATGACTCCCATGCCGCGATCGAGCGCACGCTCCTCGATCGCGCGTACCAGGGAGGCGAAGAAGATGTCGTCGATGGAGTCGACCACGATGCCGATGGTGGTGCCGGATCCGGACTTCAGTGATCGTGCGGCGGAGTTGGGAACGTAGTTCAGTTCCGCCACCGCCGCTTCGACGCGCTCGCGCAGCTCGGGGAGCACCGTGTCGACACCGTTGACCACGCGCGAGACAGTCTTGAAGCTGACGCCTGCCAGTGCGGCGACGTCCTTGATGCTGGCGCGGTGGGTCACGGGAGAACTCTCGATCGAGGGTGGGTGACGGTCCGGCATTGCTGCGAGACAACGTTGTCTTCTATGATCGTCATCGTGCACACCTCCTGTCAAGAGATCGCGTGGAACAGCGGCCCGCACATGGTGATCGCCGGGGTCGCCGGCAGTGGCAAGTCGACCCTCGGAGCAGCGGTCGCCCGTGATCTCGCAGCGCCGTTGCTCGACCTCGACACCCTGACGGCGCCGCTGCTCGACGTGCTGAGTCCGCTGCTGGGCAGTGGACACTGGAACGACTCCGGCGACGCGGCGCCCCTGATCCGTGCCGGTCGATATGCCGTGATGCGTTCCGTCGCAGAAGAACTGACGTCGGTGGGCGTGCGGTCCGTGATGGTCGCGCCGTTCACCCGCGAACTGCAGGGTGGTGACGAGTGGGCGGCTCTTCTCGAGTCCGTGGCCCCTGCGCCGGTGGTCGTCGTCCATGTCGACGGCAGCGAGGCGTTGCTCGCCCGGCGCCGCGCGGACCGCGGTCTGGACCGGGATCGCCACCGCGCCGACACGCCGCACTCGAGCCCCACGGTCCCGCATCTGCGCGTCGACGCGTCTCTGACCACCGCGCAGCAACTGTTCCGTGTCCGCCGGGCGCTGGGACTGGTGTCCCCGCCCGCGGACCGGGGTGGTGTCGTCGGGCGGACGTTCGACGCGATGCTGTTCGACCTCGACGGCACTCTCGTCGACTCCACGGCGGCCGTCGCGCGGTGCTGGGCCCAGGTCGGCGACGAGTACGGATTCGCGGTCGCGGACATCGCGCACGGAATGACGGCGGCGGAGTCGATGGCGCTGCTTCTCGGCGACGTGGAGGGGCCGGCAGCGGCGCTGCGGCTCGGTGATCTGGAGACCCGCGACGTGGCCGACGTGGTCCCCACCCCCGGTGCGCTGGAGATGTTCTCGGCACTGCCCGCCTCGCGGGTGGCGATCGCGACGTCGGGTGCACCGCCCGTGGCGCACGCCCGTCTCGCAGCGGCGGGTCTGGCCGCACCCACCGCGATGGTGACCTCTGCGGACGTGGCACACGGCAAGCCGGACCCGGAGCCCTATCTCCTCGCGGCGCGCACGCTCGGGATCGATCCGAGCCGCTGCCTGGTCGTCGAGGACGCGCCCGCCGGAGTGCGATCGGCACGGGCCGCGGGCTGCACGGTGATCGGTGTGGGAGGCACGCACGACCGAGCCGACCTGGACGCGGACCTGCAGGTCGACACCCTGGATCAGCTGACGGTCACCCTCGCCGAGGGAGGCGTCACCGTGTCACTGCGGTGACGCGGCGCCGTCGGGGAGCGTGCACGATTCCCTCTCGATCAGCTCGACTCCGAGCACGTTGCGGCGGCGGTAACGCCGGCGCGGGTTCTCGATGCGTCCGAGAATGCGATCGATCGCTTGGAGCCCGAGTTCGGCTGGGTTCTGGTCGATCACGGTGACGGGCGGGCACAGAGCGTCGGCCAGCGGGAAGTCGCCGAAGCCGACGTACGCGGGGCGCGTCGCTCCGCGCTTCTGCAGTTCGGGCACGCACGCCATCGCGGTGCGGGCGTTGGACAGGAACAGCGCCGTGGGCGGCGCGGAGGAGTCGAGCAGTGTGCGCATCGCCTCCCGTGCCTGATCGCGGCCGAGGACTCCGGTGACGACCAACGTGTCGTCGTACTCGATCCCGTTGCTCTCCAGCGCATCTCGATACCCGGAGAGGCGGTTGAACGCGGTGCTGATGGAGATGTCGTCGCCGACCAGAGCGATGCGCCGGTGGCCCCGATCGAGAAGATGGGTGGTGGCCGTCCAGGCACCGCCGTGATCGTCGTCGACGAACGTGTCGGCGGTGAGCCCGGAGGGCGCGCGGTCCACGAACACGGTGGGGGTGCGCTCGGCCCACCGCTTGAGATAGGCGTGGTCGGTACCGATGGGCGCGATCACCAGGCCGCTGAGTTGTCTGCGCAAGAGCGATTCCACCAGTGAGCTCTCGAGGGACGCGTCGTGACCGAGGCTGGTCATGATGACGGCCATGTCGTGCAGCCGGGCTCGGTTCTCCACCGCACGCGCGATCGACGCGAAGAAGGGATCGTCGATGTCCGGAACGGCGACCCCGATGGCACCGGTGTGGCCGGCGCGGAACGACGTCGCGATGGTGTTGGGAACGTAGTTCAACGATTCGAGCGCCGCGTTGACCCGAGCGCGAGTCTCGGGATCGACGTGCGGATCGTCGTTGTAGACACGGGACACCGTCTTCGCGCTGACGTTGGCCAGTGTCGCGACATCCTGCATCGTGGTCATCGGGCCACCTTCTTCGTACGTGCCGGGACAGTATGACGGGTCAGCGGCTGGTGTACCCGCCGTCGACCGGAAGAGACACCCCGGTGATCATCGAGGCGTCGTCGCTGAGCAGGAACGCGATGGGGGCCGCGATCTCGGCCTCGGTGGCCCACCGACCGAGCGGCATCTGCGACAGGAACGGGCCCTCGATCTCCGGGCGCCCCCAGTAGAAGGCGGACATCTCCGTCATGACGACGGTGGGATTGACGCTGTTGACCCGGATGCCGTGCTTCCCGAGTTCCAGTGCCGCGACGCGAGTGATGTTGTCCAGAGCCGCTTTCGAGGATCCGTACGAGATGTGTCCGGGGAGCGCTGCGAGCGATGCCTGGCTCGAGACGTTGACGATGGCCCCGGCTCCGGCGGCGATCATCGCGGGAGCCGCGTACTTGATGACGAGGAGGCTGCCGCGCGCGTTGATGGAGATGACCTTGTCGAAGATGTCGATGTCGGTGTCCTGGGGGGTGGCGATCTCGCCGCCGAAGCCGCCGCAGTTGACCACGCCGTAGAGCTCGAGGCCCGACAGGGCCTCACGGATGCTGTCCTCCGACGTGAGGTCGAACGGCAGCGGACGTGCGCCGGTCTCCTCCTGCAGAGCAGCGAGCGCGGCCTCGTTCCGTCCGGACGCGATGACGTCGGCGCCGTCGGCGACGAGGCGCCGCACTGTGGCGGCGCCGATACCGCCGCTGGCCCCGGTGACGAGGATCGTGCGGCCGCTGAACTTCGACGGGGAACTCTGCGACATGTCGGTTCTGCCTTCTGGGGAGTCGTGGGTGTGGCGGTGATGCGATGTCATCGATGTCATGACCTCCGTTGCGGTGGTCCATGACATCGATGACACGGACCGTACGTCACCGTGTGCAATTCTGCGCCCGATTGCCGAGAAACATCGCTGAACTGCGCTGATCCTTCTCTCGGGAGTGTCCTCCACGAATCGGGGAGGCTCGACCGATCGGTGCCCATGTCACCGGTGACATGAATTTTCGCGAAACGCGTGACACGGCGAGTTGCGTGGGTCACACTGATCCGCATCGCGATGCGGCTCGGGCCGCACGACGACCCGCCCCCACGATGGTCGGGTCGATCGAGTTCCGCGATTCGACGAGGGACGGACATGTACGCAGCTTCGAACGACGCCGGCACGCCGGACGGCCGCGAGGACCGTCGGCGCTACGCGCCGGCCGATCTCATTGAGATGGTGAGCCACCTGGCGTCCGTGCTGCGCGACGGATCCGGCGGTCGCCGGCTGCTGGGTGTCACCGGTGCACCGGGCGCGGGCAAGTCGACCTTCTGCGCACTGCTTCAGGCGGAACTCGGTACCGACTCCACGCTGGTGGGGATGGACGCGTTCCACCTCGCCGACGAGGAGCTGATCCGGCTCGGGCGCCGTGGACGCAAGGGTGCGCCCGACACCTTCGACGTCGACGGATACGTCGCGCTCCTGCGCCGCCTGCGGAACCAGACGGCGGAGACGATCTATGCACCGCGGTTCGAGCGGTCGATCGAGGCCGCGATCGCCGGCGCCGTCCCCGTGCAGCGCGACACCGCGATGGTGATCACCGAGGGCAATTACCTCCTGCTCGACGACGGCGGGTGGGACGCGGTGCGCTCGGAGCTCGACGAGGTCTGGTACCTCGACGTTCCGACGACGGTGCGCGCGGAACGACTCGTGGCCCGACACCGACACCACGGCAAGTCGCGTGCGGACGCCGAGCAGTGGACCCGCGACGTCGACCTCCGCAACGCGGAGATCGTGGCCGCGGCGGCCCGCCGCGCCGACCTGATCATCGAGGTGCCGAACGACCCGCTTCTCGCACCCGCTCACGACACCGACTCATCACGCGACACCGACTCATCCGAGGAGCTCTCATGAGCAACCACCCCGACGGCGCCACGCCCGTCCTCGAGGCACGCGGGCTCTCCCGCAGCTTCGGGAACGTGCGCGCGCTCGACGACGCCGATTTCGACATCTACGCGGGCGAGGTGGTCGCACTCATCGGCGACAACGGCGCCGGCAAGTCGACGATGGTCAAGGCGCTGTCCGGCAGCCTGGCGCTGGACTCCGGCGAGATCCTCTACGACGGCGTGACCGTCGACCTGGACAACCCCACCGCAGCAGCAGATCTGGGCATCGAGACGGTGTTCCAGGACCTGGCGCTCGCTCCGCACCTCAACGCGGCCCAGAACATGTTCCTGGGGCGCGAGATTCCCGCGGCGGGCCTGCTGGGCAAGCTCGGCTTCCTGAACACGGCCGAGATGCGCACGCAGTCGCGTGCGGCGCTCGACGAACTGGGGGCCACCGTCCGCAGCCTCACCGATCCGGTCGGAGCCATGTCCGGTGGCCAGCAGCAGGCCATCGCCATCGCCCGCGCCGTGGCCTGGGCCAAGGGTGTGGTGTTCCTCGACGAACCCACCGCCGCACTCGGCGTGGTCCAGACCCGCAACGTGCTCGACACCATTCGTCGAGTGGCCGACAAGGGCGTCGCCGTGGTGTTCATCAGCCACTCGATGCCGCACGTCATGGAGGTCGCCGACCGCGTCCAGGTATTGCGCCTGGGCAAGCGCGTCGCGACGCTCGATGCCAAGAACACGACCATGGAAGCACTCGTCGGCGCGATGACCGGCGCGACGGTGGGAGCCGCGAGATGAGCAATCAGACCTTGCCGAAATCAGCGGGATCCTCGGCCCCCGAACCGTCGTCGAGCGGCAGCTCGTTCGATCTGCGGAGCAGCCTCGCCGGCCTCGCCCGTGTCCAGGTGTTCCAGATCGTCATCGTGCTGCTGGCGATCAGCATCCTGTTCTCGATTCTCGCGCCGAACAGTTTCCCCGAGTGGGGCAACATCCGGCAGATCATCCAGAACGTCTCGATCCTCGCCGTCCTCGGCATCGGGATGACGTTCGTCATCGTCACCAGCGGTATCGATCTCTCCATCGGCTCTGTCCTGGTCTTCTCCGGCGTCGTCGCCGCGAAGGTGATGCGGGCCGTCGGCGGCGAGGGCTGGAGTGCGGCCGTCATCGGCATCCTCGTGGCCGTCGCCTGCGGGCTGGCGTGGGGGCTGCTCAACGGGTTCCTCATCGGTATCGCGAAGGTGCCTCCGTTGATCGCGACGCTGGGGACGCTCGGCGGCGCACTGGGTCTCGCCCAGGTCATCACCGGTGGTGTCGACATCCGCGACGTGCCGCCGGTGCTGGTCGACACGATCGGCTACGGCAACGTGCCCGCGACCACCATCCCGCTCATCTCCTTCATCGCCCTGGTGTTCGTCATCGTGTTCGGTATCGTGCTGCACCGCACAAGGTTCGGCCTGCACACCTTCGCTGTCGGGTCCAAGGAGCAGTCCGCCCGGCGCGTCGGCATCAAGGTCGACCTGCACCTGATCAAGGTCTACGCGCTGTCCGGCACGCTCGCCGGTCTCGCGGGCATCCTGTCGCTCTCGCAGTACGGCACCACGGCCATCGCCGGCCAGTCGCAGACCAACCTCAACGTCATCGCCGCGGTCGTCATCGGCGGCACCAGCCTCTTCGGCGGTGTGGGCACCATGTTCGGCACCGTCATCGGACTCTTCATTCCCGCCGTGCTCCAGAACGGCTTCGTCATCGTCGGTGTGCAGCCCTTCTGGCAGCAGGTCGCCGTCGGTGCCGTGCTCATCGCCGCCGTGTACTTCGATCAACGCCGCCGAGCCGCCGCCACCCGCGGGGCGTCGACGTCCTCACTGAAACGACTGTGGGCTCGAAACCCCTGACGTACCACCGTCGCTCGGCCTCATCGCACACTCCACTCACCACGCTCGGCCTACCGGAAAGATCACTCACCCATGCGTACATCCCGGACCGTCGCCGCCGCTGCGCTGGCAGCCGCGTCACTCTCCACCTTCGTGCTCGCCGGCTGTTCGTCCGACTCGGGCGGCGGTGAGAAGAAGCTCGCGTTCATCCAGGGCGTCAGCGGCGACGAGTTCTACATCAGCATGCAGTGCGGCATCCAGGACGCCGCTCAGGCCGCCGGTTACACGGTCGACGTCCAGGGTCCCGCCAAGTTCGACCCGACCCTGCAGAAGCCGATCGTCGATTCGGTCGTCGCCTCTCGTCCCGCCGCGATTCTCATCGCCCCCACCGACGTGTCCGCGATGCAGGCACCGCTCGACGCCGCCGCGCAGGCCGGAATCAAGGTCGTCCTCGTCGACACGACGCTCGAGGATCCGTCGAAGGCCGTGTCGGCCATCTCGTCGGACAACGAGGGCGGCGGCGCCGAAGCGTTCAACGCGATCGAGGGGTTGAACCCGAACGGCGGCAAGGTCATCGTCATCTCCACCGACCCCGGCGTCTCCACCACCGACGCCCGCGTCAAGGGATTCGAAGATGCGGCCGCGGGCAACTCGGCCTTCCAGTACCTCGGAGTGCAGTACAGCCACAACGATCCGGCCGAGGCCGCTCGTCTGATCTCCGCCGCCATCGCCAAGGATCCCGACATCGTCGGTGTCTTCGCCACCAACACCTTCGCCGCGGAGGGCACCGCGACCGGCGTCCGCCAGACCGGGAAGCAGGAGCAGGTCAAGATCGTCGGCTTCGACGCCGGCCCCGCCCAGGTGAAGCAGCTCCGCGAGGGAACGGTCCAGGCGCTCATCGCCCAGCAGCCGGCCACCATCGGCACCGACGGCGTCGAGCAGGCCGTCGCCTCGCTCGAGGACGAGCCCACCGAGAAGGACATCTCCACCGGATTCCACGTCATCACCGCGGACACGATCGACGGCGACGGCGCGCAGTACGTGTACAAGTCGGCCTGCTGACTGGCCGTCCCCAGCTGCGGTGGCGCTCTTCTGTCTCACCGGCTCGATCCCGGTGAACGGGAGCGCCACCGCGTTCCACGTCGTACCACTCGAAAGGCACCGCTGCCGTGACCATCTCGATCCAGGACGCCCTCACCGCACCGCCTGCGGGTGTGACGGTTCCGCGTCATCGAGTGGACGGCTCGACCCTGGTGTGCGGCATCGTCCACATCGGTGTCGGCGCCTTCCATCGAGCGCACGAGGCGATGTACGTCGACCGGTTGCTCGCCGCGGGGCACCTCGGCTGGGCGATCTGCGGTGTCGGTGTCATGCCCGCCGACGCGGCGGCGCGTGACACCGCCGCTGCCCAGGACCAGCTCTACACCCTCAGCACGGTGCATCCGGACGGCGCGAAGGACACCCGCATCGTGGGGTCCATCGCCCGCTACCTCTACGCGCCGGACGACCCGGATCTCGTCGTCGCGACGCTCGCGGCACCCACCACGCACATCGTCTCGCTCACCATCACCGAGTCGGGCTACGGCATCGACGACGCGACCGGTGCCTTCGATCCCCGGGACGACGCCACGCGCCACGACCTGATGTCTCTCGACGCGCCGGTCAGCGTCCTCGGGTTCCTCACGGTGGCACTCCGCCGTCGCCGCGACGAGGGCACCGCGCCGTTCACCGTCATGTCGTGCGACAACATCGTCGGAAACGGTGCCGTGGCCCGTGCCGCGCTGGTGTCGTTCGCCCGTCACCACGACGGCGCGCTCGCCGACTGGATCGACGACTCCGTCGCGTTCCCGAACTCCATGGTGGACCGGATCACCCCTGCGACGTCGCCGGCCGTGATCGACTCGGTGCGCCGCCGGACGGGCATCGACGACGCCTGGCCGGTGCGGTCCGAATCGTTCGCGCAGTGGGCTCTCGAGGACGACTTCTCCGACGGCCGGCCACCGTTCGAGGACGTGGGCGTCCAGGTGGTCACGGACGTCGTGCCGTTCGAGCGGATGAAGCTCCGACTCCTCAACTCCTCCCATCAGATGCTCGGGTACCTCGGTGTGCTGGCCGGGAAGACGTTCGTGCACGAGGTGATGGCCGACCCCGACCTCGGGGCCTTCGTGGCCTCGTACATGCGCCACGAGGCGGCGCCCACCGTGGGACTCGTTCCCGGCGTGGACCTCGACACGTACATCGACGATCTGCTCGCACGCTTCGGCAGCCCGGCCGTGCAGGACACGGTGGCGCGTCAGGTGGTCGACGCGACGTCGCGCATCCCGAAGTTCGTCCTGCCCGTCGTGCGGGACAGACTGCGCGACGACCGGTCGATCGATCACGCGGCACTGATGCTCGCGGCGTGGTGCGCATGCATCGAAGGGGGAGTGGCGTTGCCCGACCGGGCGGCGGATCAGCTCTGCGCACTGGCGCGGGCCGACCACGACAGCCCCGGTGCGTTCCTGGCCCAACCCGACGTCTTCGGGGACCTGACGACGAGCGTGCGACTGCGCGTGGCGTACCAGCGCGCGAAGCGTCGGCTGCAGGACGACGGCCCGATCGGGACGGTCCGGCTGCTCGTGGCATCACCGGTCTGACGCCGGGATTCGGCTGTTCCGACGGCGAGTGTCTCTCATACTGGAGACATGGCCATCGATCCTCGTGGAAGAGACCTGAAGCGTTTCCTGGAAGACGATCCCGGGGGACCGGTGGTGATGCTCAACCTCCTCCGCTTCGCGGAGGGTGGTCGGGACTCGTACGCGGACTACGCGCGTGAGCTCGACGAGACCTTCCTCCCCCGCCACGGGGGCGAGGTCCTGTTCGCGGGCGACGGCTCGACAACGCTCGTCGCGGAGACCGGACAGAGATGGGACGCGGTGCTTCTCGTCCGCTATCCCTCGCGAACGGCATTCAGCGAGATGGTGGCCGATCCGGAGTATCAGAAGGTGACGGAGCTCCGCACGACTGCGCTGCAGGAAGCGGTTCTGCAGGCCACGGTCCCCTGGCCCTGACCCCGACATGACGGAAGGCCCTGTACCGGCATCCCGGTGCAGGGCCTTCCTTCGTGTCTCAACCACGAGTCGGGGTGGCGGGATTCGAACCCACGACCTCTTCGTCCCGAACGAAGCGCGCTACCAAGCTGCGCCACACCCCGTGGCCGTTCACTCCCCGTCAGGGCAGCTCTGCAACTCTATCGCACCATGGCTTCGGAACGCGAAACGCCCTGTTCGGGTGAGGTCCTGGGCGGACGCTTCGCCGGAACGAGGGTGATCAGGGTTGCCTCGGGACGGCAGCAGAAGCGGTACGGCGCATACGGCGACGTCCCGAGTCCGGCCGAGACGTGCAGTCGGGTGTGGGCACCCCAGCGCGAGGGTCCCTTGACGCGAGAGCGGTCGAGCTCGCAGTTGGTCACCAGTGCGCCGTAGAACGGGAGGCACAGTTGGCCGCCGTGGGTGTGTCCCGCGAGCACCAGGTCGTATCCGTCCGCCGCGAAGCGATCGAGCACGCGCGGTTCGGGAGAGTGGGTGATGCCGATGCTCACGTCGGCGATGGGGTTCGGCGCGCCGGCCATGGTGTCGTAGCGATCACGCTTCAGGTGCGGATCGTCCACCCCGGCCGTCGCGATCCGGACGCCGGACACCTCGAGCTCGCGGCGGACGTGGGTGACGTCCATCCACCCGCGCTCGGTGAAGGCCGCCCGCAGGTCCTGCCACGGCAGCGGGTTCCCGAACACCTTCTTGTGATTCTTCGAGAAGTACCTAAGGGGGTTCTTGGGCACGGGCGCGAAGTAGTCGTTCGAGCCGAACACGAACAGCCCTGGCCGACCGAGGAGCGACCCGAGCGACTGCACCACGGCCGGCACCGACCGCTGGTGGGACAGGTTGTCGCCGGTGTTCACGACGAGATCGGGTTCGAGCCGATCGAGCTCACGCACCCAGTTCTGCTTGAGTTTCTGGTCCGGCATCATGTGCAGGTCGCTGATGTGCAGGACACGCAGCGTCGACGACCCCGGGGCGAGCACCGGCATGGTGGTCTCCCGCAGCGCGAAGGCGTTCCGCTCGATGGCCGTGGCGTAGGTCAACCCCACCGCCGCCGATCCCGCGGCGAGAGCCGCGATCCCTCCGGGAGTGGCGAGAGAACGCGCGGCCGACTGCAGACTCGGGAACGAGTGCGCCGAGCGACGGGGGAACGCTGATGTACCGGACACCTCGTCGACAGTACCGTTTCCGACATGGCCGAGAACTGTGACATGGAAAAGCGCCTGCGGGCGGATCTGACGACATCGATGAAGGCGAAGGACAAGCTCCGGACGGCGACGCTGCGAATGCTGCTGTCGGCGGTACAGACCGAGAAGGTGTCGGGCAAGGAAGCACACGAGCTCACCGACGAGGACGTGCTGCGCGTGCTGGCCAAGGAATCGAAGAAGCGCGGCGAGTCCGCCGAGATCTACACCCAGAACGGGCGCGGTGAACTCGCCGCCACCGAGCGTGCCGAGGCGCAGATCATCGACGAGTACCTGCCGACGCCGCTGACCGACGCCGAACTGGCCGACGTCGCCGACACGGCCATCGCGCAGGTGGCCGAGGAACTCGGTGAGCGCCCGGCGATGCGACAGATGGGACAGGTCATGAAGGCCGCCACGGCGATCGCCGCCGGCAAGGCCGACGGCTCCCGCATCTCGGCCGCGGTCAAGGCTCGGCTGTAGGGCACTCGCCGCCGCACGGCACTGCCGCAGCTAGCGCGGCGGTGCCGTCAGCCCGGGGATCGCCGGCAGGGTGACCCCGGGCGGCAACGCCGGGAGCTGGATCCCCGGCGTTGCCGCCGGTGCCGCCCGGACGGACCCGTCGCTGATGTAGATCGTGACCGTCGATCCCGGAATGGCGGAACCCGAGGGTGACGTGCTGACCACGGTGCCCCGACCCTCCGACGACGCGGTGGTCGCCACCTGCACGCGGAACCCTGCGGCCTGCAACTGCGAGGTCGCGGAGTTCTGCGTCAGGCCCGTGACGTCGGGAACCTGGCCGTTGGCCGATCCGCGCACGTACTTCTGGTCGACGGCCGGGAGTCCGACGTCGCCGAAGTTCGTGGCCACCGGATCCATCGCGTCGTACCAGGTCCGTGCAGGCTCGTTACCGCCGAACAGGTTGCCCGAACCACACGGGCGCAGCGGGAACGAGCAGATCTCGCTGGGAGTCGGGGAATCGCCGTAGGTGTAGGCGGCGGCCGCGTACCGGTTCGTGAATCCGAGGAATCCCGAGGACCGGTGCGATTCCGTGGTGCCGGTCTTGCCGGACATCGGCAGCGACCAGCCCACCGAGCTCGCGGCGGACGCCGACGTGCCGCCGGGCTGATCGTCCTTGCTCATCGCGTTGGCCAGTGTATTCGCCAGTCCCGGCTCCACGACCTGCTCGCACGCCTGCTGCGTGACGGGGATCTGCTTGCCGCTGCGATCGAAGACGCTGTCGATCGGGTTGGGCGGGCACCACTTGCCGCCGGACGCGAGGGTCGCGGCCACGTTGGACAGTTCCAGCGGATTGACGTACGTCGGTCCGAGCGTGAAGGAGCCGAGGTTCGCCTCCTTCTGGTAGTCGGCGAGGCTCTGGTCGGTGCCCTGGCCGGCTGTGCCGGGCAGCGTGTACGAGCGCAGGCCCAGGCGGACGGCCATGTCGACCGTCGGGGTGACGCCGACCGACTCGATCAGCTTCACGAAGGCGGTGTTGGGGGACTGTGCCAGCGCGTCGGTCACCGAGAGCGACTGCGGGTAGTTGCCGGCGTTGGTCACGCAGTACGTCGAGGGAGGGCACCCGCGCGCACCGCCGTCGCCGAGTCCCTTGACCTCGACGCGGTTGGGCACCTGCAGGACCGCGGACGTGCCGAGGCCCTTCTCCATCGCGGCGGCGGTAGTGAAGATCTTGAAGATCGACCCGGCACCGCTGCCCACCAGGGAGTACGGCTGCGGCTGGACGGTCTCGTTGGCGTCGCCGTTCAGGCCGTAGCGCCGCGACGACCCCATCGCGAGGATGCGGTGCGAGTCCTGCCCCGGCGCGATGACGTTCATGACCGTCGCGACACCGTCGAGATCCGGGCTGCTGTTCCCGGACAGGGCGGCGCTCGTGGAGGACTGCACGGCCGGGTCGAGAGTGGTCTTGATCAGATAACCGCCCTTGTCCACCTGGTCCTTGCTGATGCCGGCATCGGCCAGGTACTGCAGCGCGTAGTCACAGAAGAAGCCACGATCACCGGCGGCGATGCAGCCGCGCGGCAACTGGTTGGGCTCCGGCAGCACGCCCAGCGGCTCGGCCTTGGCGGCCTCGATCTCCGCCGCGCGGTCCGGGATGTTCTGGATCATCGTGTCGAGAACGGTGTTCCGTCGCGCCATCACGCCGTCGTAGTTGGTGTACGGGTTGAGGGCGGAGCTGGACTGCACCATGCCCGCGAGCATCGCCGCCTGCGTCAGGCTCAGCTGGCTCGCGTCGATGCCGAAGTACGTCTGTGCCGCGTCCTGGATGCCGTAGGACGAGTTACCGAACGGCACCAGGTTGAGGTAGCGCGTGAGGATCTCGTCCTTGGTCAGCTGCTTGTCCAGCGTCAGCGCCATGCGGATCTCGCGGATCTTGCGCGCGGGAGTGGTCTCGATGGCGGCGCGGCGTTCGGCGTCCGTCTTGGCGACGACGAGCAGTTGGTAGTTCTTCACGTACTGCTGATCGAGGGTGGACGCGCCCTGCTCCACCTGTCCGCTGGTGGTGTTGGTCAGGAAGGCGCGCACCGTGCCCTGCCAGTCGACGCCCTCGTGCTCGGCGAACCGGCGGTCCTCGATGGAGACGATGGCGAGCTTCATCTCGTTGGAGATGCGGTCGCTCGGCACCTCGAAGCGTCGTTGCTCGTAGAGCCACGCGATGGGGTTGCCCGCGGAGTCCACCATCGTGGACACGGCGGGCACCGTTCCCTCGACGAGTTCCGCGGAGACGTTGTCCACGGTGTCGGCGGCGCGGTTGGACGCGAATCCGAACCCGCCGGCGAGCGGGAACATGACTCCGGCGAGCAGCGCGCCGGCCAGGGCGGAGCACCCGGCGAGTTTGGCGACAGTCTTGGCGATCGGCACGAACAACAGAGTACGTGGCTCCTCCGGGACACAGCCCGTACCGGACATGTGGACGGCTGACCTGCTCCGATGTGACCGATCGCACGGGCGTACCAGAAAAGTGATCCCCCACCTTGCTTCCCGCGCGGCCTTTCCCCTACATTGATGGACACGATGTGATTCAGATAACAATCACATCAGTTAGTGGGGTGCTCCTCAGTTCGCTGTGCAGCGTGAGCTGCGTCGGCGGGTGGGACGCCCGGAACGCCAGGGAAACGGTGTTCGCCGACGGTAAGGGGTCAACGAATGCACACAGGAACGCCGAATGCAGCGCTCGACATCGGGGAAGCCGAAGCGCGCATCGCATGGGTATCGCAGGCGCGATGCCGGGGAGTGGATCCCGATCAACTGTTCGTCCGCGGCGCCGCGCAGCGCAAGGCCGCAACGATCTGCCGTCACTGCCCCGTGCTCATGCAGTGCGGAGCGGACGCCCTCGACAACCGTGTCGAGTTCGGCGTCTGGGGCGGCATGACAGAGCGTCAGCGCCGGGCCCTGATCAAGCAGCACCCCGAGGTGGACTCCTGGGCCGAGTTCTTCGAGACCCAGCGTCACCACCAGTCGGCCGTCTGACCCACGCCGCCGCCGGGCGACCGGCCACGGTTCCTGTGATCTCCCACCGCGATGTCCGATTCGCGGTGGGAGATCTCTCGTCGCACCGCATGAACTCTTCGTGAACGCCCGACGACGCGTCGGGACCCGTCCGGGGCGCGGGGTGTCTGTCACGCCCGCCCGTGTCGATCGACCACACGCGACAGCGCGGACGAATCGGACCTCCATCAGTCTGTGTGCGTCACAACGGAATCGGTCGTATCGGAAGAAGCGTGACGCACGGTCGCTCGGCTGCCGCGCCCGCGCGGGAAGGGTTTCCACGCTCTGACCTGCGCCGTCGTCGACGCGGACCGTGGGGGCGCCCGCTTGCCTGCCGCCGCGCCGGTCGTGCCCGGCACCGAATCGGACCCGGCGTTCGGTGCCCCGGCCGCGCCCGGTCCGTGTGTCGGCCCGTCCCTCGCGGTTCGCTTTCCGTTGTCTCGCACGTCGATTGACACCGTCTCACCGTGACCGTTGAATCCTGCTCGGCACTCGCCGCTTGACGGATCCGACGATCAGCGCGGATTCGCTCCCACTGCGAAAAGGACTCGACGGGCATGAAGATGAACAAGATCGCGGTTGTCGCCGCGATGACGATCGTGTCGCTGGGCACCGCCTCCGCGACCGCGTACGCCGATCCGGCACCCGCCGCTGCTCCCGAGGTGCACTGGAACGCCGTGGCCGCGGGCACCGGGCTGCTCGTGACCACCGACTCGGGAACCCTGAGCAACGAGAACAACCACCTGGTCATCCGCGACGACTCGGGTGTCGTCGTCGATTCGGTGCCGCTGGCTCTCGCCGTCGACGGACTGGCGCATCCCGTGTCCGCTCAGGTCGAGGGCAACACCGCGACCCTCGCGGTCGACGCCGCTGCGCCCGCCGCGCCGGTTTACGACATTCCGGGCCTGAACCAGGTGGACCTGCCCGCCGCGGTCGCCGGCGTCAAGGACAACCTGTCGCTCACCGCCACGGTCGGTGGATTCCTCGGTGCCGCAACCGGTCTCGTCGGCGGCTGCCTCCTCGGTGCGGCCGCGGCCGGCGTCGTCTCCGCTCCCGTCGCGCTCCTCTTCGGTGCGGGCCCGATCGCCGGATGCATCGGTGGCGCCCTGTTGCTCGGCGCCGGTGGATCGCTCGCCGGTACCGCCATCGGTGGTCTCGGTTCCGCCGTGGCCAATGCGCAGCAGTTCGTCACGCTGCTCGAGGCGCCGCCCGCAGTGAAGAAGTAGTCACACCGATGCGAGTACTTCTGGTCGGTCTCGCCGTCCTCTGCTCGCTCGTTCTCGGCGGCGGGGCTCAGGCCTCCGCCGCCGAGCGCGTGGAGCTGGGCGGGGGTTCCGGGCTGGTCCTGACGCAGGACGGACGAGAGACACTGTGCAGTCTCACCGTGATCGGTGCGGACACCGCCGGGCGCACCATCGGGCTCACCGCAGGCCACTGCGGGCGGGTCGGCGACACCGTGGCGAGCGAGAGCGACTCCGCCGCAGGAGATGTGGGCTCCGTTGTCGCGGTTCTGCCCGCGTACGACACGGCGATCATCGAGTTCGACGCGGAGCGGGTGGCCCCGGTGGCCTCCGTCGGCAGCACCACCATCACGGCTGTCGGGGATCCCGCACGGCTGGCCGAGACCGTGTGCAAGCAGGGTCGTACGACCGGTGCGACGTGTGGAGTCTCCTACGGTGACATCCTGAACTCCCAGCAGGTGTTCGCCCAGGTGTGCGTGAACGCCGGGGACTCCGGTGCGCCGGTGGTGCGGGGAACGTCCGTGGTCGGCATGGTGAACGCCTACCTCGTGGCACCCTGCATCGGCCCCGCCGTCGTCACCGACCTGGTGTCGATCCTGCGTGCGATCGACGAGAGCGGCGGCCCCGGCGCGGGCCTGCGGCTCACCGCCTGAG
Organism: Rhodococcus sp. BP-241; assembly: GCF_019836145.1. Classification (NCBI taxonomy): domain Bacteria; kingdom Bacillati; phylum Actinomycetota; class Actinomycetes; order Mycobacteriales; family Nocardiaceae; genus Rhodococcus; species Rhodococcus sp. BP-241. The sequence goes on from NZ_JABUEI010000012.1 coordinate 66,812, forward strand.
CGCAGAGGCTCAGGCGGTGCCGGTCAGCTGATCGGCGACGGCACGCAGTGCGTCGAGATCGGACACCTCGAACGGCAGCGAGGGCACCCCCACGACGGGAACACGGGGGTGAGCGGCGGTGAAACGACGCAGCAGTCCGATCTCGCGCTTCGCGGTGACGGCCCGATGCGCGTGCACACGAAGCACTCCCGCGGCCAGAGCGGCATCGGGGGTGCCTTCGGCGTCCAACTGGTCGGCGGCCGTGACGGCGTGGTCGGACGGCAGCGAACTCAGCGTCGGGTGCGTGCGGTTGAGCACCAGTCCGGCCAACGGCATGCCGTCCTCGGACAGGCGGGTGACGAAGAAGGATGCCTCCCGCAGCGCGTCGGGCTCCGCGGCCGCGACGACGACGAAATGGGTTCCGTCCTGACGCAGCAGGTCGTACGTGTGGCGCGCACGTTCGCGGAAGCCACCGAACATCGAGTCCAGCGACTGCACGAAAGCGGAAGCGTCGGAGAGCATCTGGCTGCCGACGATGGACGAGACGCCGCGCATCGCGAGACCCACGGCGCCGGTGACCACTCGGCCCAGCCCGCGACCCGGGGCCATCAGCAGCTTGATCATGCGACCGTCGAGGAACGACCCCAGACGCTGTGGGGCGTCGAGGAAGTCCAGCGCGTTGCGCGACGGCGGCGTGTCCACGACCACGAGATCCCAGTCACCGCTGGCGGCGAGCTGCCCCAGCTTCTCCATCGCCATGTACTCCTGCGTCCCCGAGAAGGACGACGCCACAGTCTGATAGAAGGAATTGTTCAGGATCTGCCGGGCCTTTTCCGGCGTCGAGTGCTCCATCACCATCTCGTCGAACGTCCGACGCATATTGAGCATCATCGCGTGCAGTTCGCCGGTGGCGCCGGGCCCGAGGGCGACCGGCTGCGGAGTGTTGTCCAGCTCGCCGACGCCGAGAGCCTGGGCCAGGCGCCGTGCGGGATCGATCGTCAGCACGACTACCCGGCGCCCGTTCTCGGCTGCCCGCAACGCCATCGACGCCGCGGTGGTGGTCTTGCCGACACCGCCGGAGCCGCAGCACACGACGATCCGCGACGACGGATCGGTCAGGATGGACCCGATGTCGAGAGTGGGAACGGTGCTCATCGCACTCCCTGTTCCGTGAGGTGGTGGGCGAGCTCGTACAGTCCGCCGAGGTCCATGCCGTCGGCCAGAGCCGGGAGCGTCAGGCGCGGCACCGCGAGGTCACCGAGACGCTGTTCGCTCTCGCGCTGGGCCGCGAGCCTCGACGCGTGCTCGATGGACTCGGTCAGCAGGCCGGCGAAGTCGTCCTCCGACAGCGTGATTCCGGCATCGGCGAGTTTCTTCTCGATCGCGGCGGCGTCGAGGTTCCCGGAGGCCGCCTCGGCGAGCGCCTCCGCCGGAAGGAACGACTCCTCGGTGCGGTTGACGACCACGGTGCCCAGTCGGAGATCGGCCGCTGCGAGTTCCGCAGCAGCATCGGCGGTCTCCTGCACCGGCAGCGCCTCGAGCAGCGTCACCAGGTGCACCAGTGTCTGCTCGGAGTGGAGCAGCTTCACCACACCCTCGCTCTGCGATCGCACCGGGCCGGTCTTGGCGAGGTCGCGCATCGCCGTCGTCACGTCCAGGAAGCTCCCGATCCGCCCCGTCGGCGGCGAGTCGACGACGATCTCGTCGTAGAGCAGGCGACCGTTCTTCTCGGTGCGGACCGCACGCTCCTTCACCTTGCCGGTGAGGAGCACGTCGCGCAGACCGGGGGCGATGGTGGTGGCGAACTCGATGGCTCCCACCCGCCGCATCGCCCGGCCGGCGAAGCCGAGGTTGTAGAACATGTCGAGGTACTCGAGGAACGCGGTCTCGATGTCGATGGCCAGCGCGTACACCTCACCACCGCCGTCGGCGGAGGCCACCTTGGTGTCCACCGGGCTCAGCGGGGGGACGTCGAAGAGCTGGGCGATGCCCTGGCGTCCCTCGACCTCGACCAGCAGAACCTTGCGCCCACCTGCGGCGAGGGCCAGGGCGAGCGCGGCGGCGACGGTGCTCTTGCCCGTCCCACCCTTGCCCGAGACGAAGTGCAGTCGAGCGCGGTCCGCTTCGGGCGGCCATCCTCGCTCCGCCTGGGGGGACGATCCGGTGGGGTGCGACGTCGCACCTGCTGTCTCCGACACGTCCTCGACCTTACTGACCCGGTGCGCTATAGGCTCCTGCCATGAGCGCATCGACGACGTGGGAATACTTCACCGCACCCCTGCTGATCCACAACACCAAGGCCATCCTCGACAACTTCGGTGCCGACGGCTGGGAGCTGGTCACGGTCATGCCGGGCCCCACCGGCGAGAACCTGGTCGCCTACTTCAAGCGCCCGAAGAGCTGACATGGGTGTGACGGAGAAGCTGGCCGAGCTCGGGCTGACCCTTCCGCCCGTCGTGCCGCCGGTCGCGTCCTATGTTCCCGCGGTGCGGTCGGGAGACCACGTCTTCACCTCGGGTCAGCTGCCCATGGTGGACGGCGCGCTGACCGCCACCGGCAAGGTCGGGGCCGAGGTGTCGGCCGAGGACGCGACCGCCGCCGCCCGCGTCTGTGCGTTGAACGCACTGGCCGCGATCGACGCGCTGGTCGGCATCGACTCCGTGGTCCGCATCGTCAAGGTCGTCGGATTCGTCGCGTCGGCTCCGGGATTCACCGGTCAGCCCGGCGTGATCAACGGTGCGTCGAACCTGCTCGGTGAGCTGTTCGGCGACGCCGGCATCCACGCTCGGTCGGCTGTCGGAGTCGCCGAGCTGCCCCTGGGCGCAGCCGTCGAGGTGGAGATGATCGTCGAGGTCGCACCCGCCTGACGGGTGCGCGTCACCGACCGCTCGCCACGAGGGTCCGGCACTGCTCGATGACGCGCTGCAGAGCGAGTCCGCGATGTGCCGAGCACTCGTGGCGGGTGCCGGTCCGGATGGACTCCAGGAACTCGTCGAGCAGTACCGCGTAACACCGGTCGGGTGGCGTGGTGCGGTCCGACAACTCGACCAGGCCGCCCGGTCCGCTCGCGCCGACCCGCAGCACCGACGGGCGCACAGGCGTCCGCATGGACAGCGTCACCAGGCTCGTCCGGACTCCGGCGGTGCTCCCGTGCTGCAGAGCCAGCGACCACGTGTCGGACGCGTCGTCACGCCTCGCCCACGCCACGGACTCGACCGGTCCGAGCACCTCCATCGCGAGATCGAGAACGTGCGGGCCGACGTCCATGAGGGCGCCGCCCTCCTGCCGCCACGTCGAGCCGGCGTACTCGCCGCCGAGCAGGGCGCCGGACAGCCAGGTCGCCGTCACGGTCGCGACCTCCGTGTCGCGCACGGCGTCGAGGAATGCTCGGGTCTCGGGTGCGAAGCGACGCGTCAGCGTGACCATCGACGAGACCCCGGCCTCGTCGATCGCGGCCACGAGACTGGCCGCATCCGCCGCAGAACCGGCGATCGGCTTGTCCAACAACACATGTCGACCCGCGGCAGCCGCCCGACGGGCGAGATCGAACTGCACCTCGGGGGGTACCGCGAACGCGACGGCGTCGACGGAGTCGATCAGTGCATCGACGTCGTCGACGTACGGCACCTCGGGAGCCGTCTGTGCCGCGGCGTCGGGACGGCGGGCCCAGATGCCGGCGAACTCGATGTCGGGATGCGCGGTGAGTGCGGGTGCCGCGGCCTGACGAGCCCAGGGTCCGGCACCGATCAGACCGATTCTCATGGTGCGAGCCTAGGTTCTGTCCCGGTCGGCACCGAACCTGCGTCGGCTGGCACAGTGGTCGCATGGCGGAGAAGGATCCCACGGCATCGGAGAAGCACCCCGCGTACGGACGGCTGCGGCGCGTGACGTCGACCGCGTCCGTCCTCCTGGCCGAGAACCCCGGGAAGATGACGCTGGACGGCACGAACACGTGGATTCTGCGAGCCCCGGGGCACGAGCAGTGCATCGTGGTCGATCCGGGCCCGCGCTCCCGGTCGCACGTCGACCGCATCGCGGCGCAGGGACGCGTCGCGCTGATCCTGATCACCCACCGCCATCACGATCACACCGGCGGTATCGCCCGACTGCACCGGTCGACGTCCGCGCCGGTGCGCGCGGTCACGTCCACGTACCTCCGAGGTGACGCCGCGCCGCTGGTGGACGGCGAGGTGATCGCGGCCGCCGGGGTGGAACTCACCGTCGCGGCGACACCGGGCCACACCGCCGATTCCGTCAGCCTGGTCCTCGACGACGCGGTGCTGACCGGGGACACCATCCTCGGTGCCGGATCGACCGTCCTGGACGGGAAGGACGGGGATCTCGGTGACTACCTGGCCTCACTCGACCGACTGGAGCAACTCGGTGAGGGACGCGTCGCGCTGCCCGGCCACGGGCCGGACCAGCCCGACACCGCGGTGCTCGCCCGCGCCTACCGGGCCCATCGCGAACAGAGACTCGACCAGGTGCGGGCAGCGCTCGACGTCCTCGGACCCGACGCCACCCCTCTGAAGGTGGTGCGTCACGTCTACGCGGACGTCGACAAGAAGCTGTGGCCCGCGGCGCGGATGTCGGTCAAGGCCCAGCTGACGTATCTGCGCGGTTAGCGTGCGCGCCGGGCGAGTCGCTCGGAGTCGGAGATGAGCACGCTCTTGCCCTCGAGGCGGAGCCAGCCGCGGTGCGCGAAGTCGGCGAGCGCCTTGTTCACGGTCTCGCGAGAGGCGCCGACGAGCTGAGCGATCTCCTCCTGCGTGAGGTCGTGGACGACGCGCAGCGAGCCGGCCTCCTGGGTGCCGAAACGCTGTGCGAGCTGCAGCAGTGCCTTGGCGACGCGGCCGGGAACATCGGTGAAGATGAGGTCGGCCAGGCTGTTGTTGGTACGACGCAACCGGCGGGCGAGCACCCGGAGCAGCTGCTCGGCGATCTCGGGGCGCTGATCGATCCAGGCCTTCAGGGCGTCGCGATCCATGCTCACCGCGCGCACCTCGGTGACCGTGGTGGCGGTGGAGGTGCGGGGGCCGGGATCGAAGATCGAGAGCTCACCGAACATGTCGGACGGACCCATGATGGTCAGGAGGTTCTCGCGACCGTCGGGGGAGCGGCGGCCGAGCTTCACCTTGCCGCTGACGATGATGTACAGCCGATCGCCGGGCTCACCCTCGTTGAAGACCACGTGGCCACGCGGGAAATCGACCGGTTGCAGCTGCTTGGTCAGCGCCGACACCGCAGACGGCTCGACCCCCTGGAAGATGCCGGCTCGTGCCAGTACCTCGTCCACGTGTACTCCCTTGCCCTGAAAGATCGGCAGATCTACGAATGTGTCGTCTTCATGTGTCCGGTCGGAGTCTACGTCGCCGGGCGGCCACAGGAGTGATCACAGCCACCCTCGACGCGTCGGCGTCGGACCGGGGGCCGTGTCGGCGGGTGCTCAGCTGGCGCGGCGTGCCCTGTCGTCGAGAAGAGCGACGTCCTCCTCCATGACGTCGCCACCGCGGCGACGTCGGGTGCGGAACCGTGCGAGGGCGTTCGGGAAGCCTTCCGCGGCCAGGGTGGCGACCTCGGCGGAACTGGCGGCGTCCAGGAATTCCTGAACCTCCTGCTCGCGGACTCCTGCGCGGTTCAGCCGCGCCTCGAAGCGCTCCATGGCGAGGGCGAACAGCATCAGCAAGACCGGGAACAGAACCACAGCGAGTGCTTGCATACCGAGGAGTAAACACTGTCGACGTCTCGAAAAGAACACGGCGGGGTCACCGGTGCGGACACGACCGGAGCGTGCTGTCGGGGGCGTTCCGTAGAGTCGTGGCGTGCAGAAATCAGCCGCCGGTCCCTCTCACGTGGGCAAACGAGACGAGTCCGCCCTCGCGCTCACGCGCCGGGCACGCCGGATGAATCGCGACCTCGGCGTGGTCTTTCCGCACGTCTACTGCGAGTTGGACTTCACCACCCCGCTCGAGCTCGCGGTGGCCACCATCCTCTCCGCGCAGTGCACCGACAAGAGGGTCAACGAGACCACGCCGGCACTCTTCGCGAAGTACCGGTCGGCGCGCGACTACGCGGAGGCCGACCGGACGGAGCTCGAGGAGTACATCCGGTCCACCGGCTTCTACCGCAACAAGGCCAACTCCCTCATCGGGCTGGGCCGCGAGCTCCTCGAGCGGTACGACGGTGAGGTTCCCGCCTCGCTGAAGGAGCTGGTGACGCTGCCCGGTATCGGGCGCAAGACGGCCAACGTGGTCCTCGGCAATGCGTTCGACATTCCCGGCATCACCGTCGACACCCACTTCGGCCGACTCGTCCGCCGCTGGGCCTGGACCGAGGAGGAGGATCCGGTCAAGGTCGAGCACGCCATCGGTGCGCTGATCCCGCGCAAGGAGTGGACGATCCTGTCCCACCGCGTGATCTTCCACGGCCGCCGCGTGTGCCATTCGCGGACGCCGGCGTGCGGTGTCTGCCTGCTGGCGAAGGACTGCCCGTCGTACGGGCTGGGGCCGACCGACCCCGTCAAGGCCGCGGCATTGGTGAAGGGGCCGGAGACGGACCACATCCTCGCCCTGGCCGGCATCGAGACGTGAGCAGGTCGTCCGCGGCGAGGTGGAGCCTGGCCGCGCTCGTGGTGGTCGTCGCCCTCATCGTCGCCATCTGGCCGCGCGGGGACGATCCGACGGGACCGGCGAGCTTCGCCGACTACCGCGACACTTTCGGCGCGGCGCCCACCGACGACGCGACGGACACGGAGCTGGCCCCCCTGCGCACCGAGGCCGCGCTCGCCGCGTGCCCCGTGCCGGCGGCCGGCGCCCCGGCGCCCGCCGGCCCACTGGCGGGTCTGCGCACCACCTGCCTGGCCGACGGAGCGCCGGTCGATCTCGGTGCGGCCGTCGCCGGCACACCGACTCTGCTCAACCTGTGGGCCTACTGGTGCGGCCCGTGCGCGGAGGAACTGCCGTATCTGCAGCAGTACGCCGAGCGTGCGGGCGGTGCCGTTACCGTGGTGACGGTGCACGAGGATCCCCGCCAGGGCAACGCCCTGACCCGACTGGCCGACTACGGCGTCCGACTACCCGGCGTGCAGGATCCGTCCGCTGCCGTCGCCGCTGCCGTCGGAGCTCCGGCCGTGTTGCCCGTCAGCGTGCTGCTCGCCGCCGACGGATCCGTCGCCGCGGTTCTCCCGCAGCCGTTCGGCTCCGTCGACGAGATCGCGGACGCCGTGCGCACCCACCTCGGAGTCTCGGCGTGACGGATCCCGCGGGCACGCCGCCGTGGCTGTCCCGTCTGGCCGCCGTGCACACCGTGCGCGACGACGCGAGCAACCCGGTGATCGCCCGCCACGCACCGGACGGGGCGACGGGCAGACCGGCCGCGGTGCTGGTGCTCTTCGGCGGGCGGCCCGACGCGGCGGAGTTGCCCACCGACGCCACCGTGCTCCTGACCCAACGCGCGTCCTCGCTGCGGCAACATCGCGGTCAGGTCGCCTTTCCCGGCGGCGCAGCCGATCCCGGCGACGACGGACCCGTCGGCACCGCTCTGCGGGAGGCGCAGGAGGAGACCGGGGTGGACCCGGACGGCGTGGAGCCGCTCACGGTGCTCGACTCCATCTTCGTGCCCCCGTCGGGCTTCGAGGTGACACCGGTGATCGCGTACTGGCGCGTCCCGAGCGAGGTGTCCGTCGTGGACACCGCCGAGACGGAGCGTGTCGTCGCCGTGCCGCTCACCGATCTTCTCGATCCGGTCAACAGATTCGTGGTGCGCCACCCCCTCGGTTATCGGGGCCCGGCGTTCGCAGTGGGAGGAATGCTCGTGTGGGGTTTCACGGCCGGGGTGCTGTCCGGCGTCCTCGAGACGGCGGGCTGGGGTGCCCCCTGGGACACCGAGGACGTCCGGGACCTCGAGACGTCGCTCGCCGCCGTCGGTGAGGAGTTGCACCCGTGACGGGATCGACCTGGCTCGACATCGGTGTGGCACTGGTGGCGTTGCTCGCCGCGTCGTCGGGGTGGCGGCAGGGCGCGGTCGCGTCCGCCTTCGCCTTCTTCGGTGTCGTCCTCGGTGCCGTCGCCGGCATCCTGCTCGCACCGCGCGTCCTCGACCACGTCGAGGAGGGTCGGATGCGCGTGCTCGTCGGCGTCGCCCTCATCGTCGTCATGGTGATCGTCGGCGAGATCGCGGGCATGGTGTTGGGACGAGCGTTGCGCAGCGGGATCCACAGCCCGGCGGCGCGCTCGGTGGACAGCGTCATCGGTGCCGGTCTGCAGGCGGTGGCCGTGCTCGTCGCGGCCTGGTTGCTGGCCGTCCCGCTCACCGCGGCGTCGCAACCGCAGATCGCCGCGGCCGTGCGCGGATCGTCGATCCTCGGCGCCGTGGACGACGTGGCGCCCGAGTGGGTCCGCGAGATCCCCAACGAGTTCTCGGCTCTGCTCGACACGTCGGGTCTCCCCGACGTCATCGGCCCCTTCGGCCGCACTCCCGTGGCCGAGGTCGGTCCGCCGGATCCCAGCGTGCTGGCGTCGCCGATCGCGGCGGACCTCCAGGACAGCGTGCTGCGGATCCGCGGTATCGCCGAGAGCTGCCAGAAGGCGCTCGAGGGCTCCGGTTTCGTCATCGGGCCGGGCCGTGTCATCACCAACGCGCACGTCGTCGCCGGCACCTCGTCGGTGGCCGTCGACACCGCGGACGGCCCGCTCGACGCGGAGGTCGTCCTGTTCGATCCCGCCGTCGACATCGCGGTGCTGAACGTGCCGGATCTGACCGCCGACGTCCTGCCGTTCGCGGCGGGGCGCGCGGAATCGGGAACCGACGCGGTGGTGCTCGGGTACCCCGGCGGTGGCCCGTACACGGCGTCGTCCGCGCGGGTGCGCGAGACACTGAACCTCACCGGGCCGAACATCTACCGCACCGGGACGGTGGACCGGGAGGTCTACACCGTGCGCGGATCGATCCGTCAGGGCAATTCCGGCGGACCGCTGGTGGCCACCGACGGCACGGTTCTCGGCGTCGTCTTCGGCGCCGCCGTCGACAACTCCGATACCGGATTCGTGTTGACCGCAGCAGAAGTCGCCGACGAGGTGGCAACGGGGCTGCAGAACGGGCAACCTGCCGGTACGGGATCCTGCGTCGGGTGAGGATGCATCGGCTGTCACGCCGAGGAGCGCCCGCACCGCGTACCGTGATCACGAAGGTGGCGAGGAGACGACGTACTCCGCGTCCCCGGCTCGACGGGGGGAGCATCGATGGGGGTACGTCGACGCCGTGACGTGGTGATCACGACACGGGTTGTTCGAGGGGCGCGCGACGTGTGTCCGATTGGTCCGACGGTTCCCGGGGGATCATCCGACGGTCTGCGGCGCGCGGACACGGGATGTGACGGGTGACGGCGACGACGGGAGACGAGGCGAGGATGGGCCGCCGCGGCGGTCGGCAGCTGACGGCGGCCGGCAACTACTTCGACACGCGGTCGAAGGCGGTCATGGCAAGTGCCTCGGGGGCGCTGCCCCTGCTCGTCATCGCGATTCTCCAGCCCACGTTCCTGCGGCCGGGCACGCTACCGCTCCTGGCCGTCATCGTCGCGTTCACCGTGGTCACCGTGGGCATCACCCTGCGTGCCGGTCGTCTGTCCGACCGGCAGTTCACGGTGCTGGGGTCGGGTGGCATGGTCGGCGTCGCCATCTCCGCCTATCTGATCGCCGATCCGTCGGGGTCGCGCGCGGTCACGGCGATGCTGGCCGTCGTGCCCGCCATCGCGGCGTCCGGATCGCCGCCCAAGGTCACGATCTCGCTCACCGGCGCCGCGGTGATCATGGCGACGGCACTGAGCATCAACGGCTCCGAGGGCGCGGTGCGATTCGTCGCGGCCGGCGCCGCGGTCACCACCGTGGTGGTGCCGGCGGTGTTGATCGCCACCATGCGCAGCTCGCTCGAATCGGTGACAGCCCGCCTCGAGACCCTGGCGAACACCGATCCGCTCACCGGCCTGCTCAACCGCCGCGGCATGTTGCCGCGGGTGAGCGCCATGCTCGCGGAGGCATCGGAGAAGTCCGACGCCATCGTCGTCTCGCTCGTCGACGTCGATCACTTCAAGTCCGTCAACGACACTCGCGGTCACGCGGCCGGTGACGTCGTGCTCACCACGGTCGCCGAGGCGATCGCCGCCTACGTTCCCGAGGACGCGGTGGTCGCCCGGCTGGGCGGGGAGGAGTTCCTGGTGCTCGGCCTCAGCAAGTCCGTCGCGGGGCTCGAGGAGAAGGTGCTCGAGAGCGTCCGCTCCGCGTGCGACGTCACCGTCAGCATCGGAGTGGCGCAGGCGAACGTGGTGTTCGACGAGAGGGGCGGCAACGACGTCGAGGCCACCCTCGACCGACTGACCTACGCGGCCGACCGCGCGCTGTACGCGGCAAAGACGGCGGGCCGCGATCGAGTGGCATTCGCGATGGAGGACGTCGTCCGGTGGTCACCGACCCTGACGCCGGTGCAGCGCCGCGACAAGACGGAACCCCTCCCGTGACGGCAGAGGAGTGAGCATGAGCGAGCACCGCGTCCTGGATCCGACCGACCTCGGCGATCACGAGGTTCTCGATCGACTGATGTCCGAGATCGGGGACCACGCGATCCTGGACACCACCGCCGAGCAGCTCCAGTCGCTCGACGCACTGCTGCCCACTCCGTCGTCCGAGCTGCTGGACGAGCCGACCCGGTGGGTGCACTACCCCTGGCGTCGCTCGCTCGTGCGGGTGCTCGGTCCGCGCGGGTTCCGGTTGCTGCGCCTGGACCGGAACCGCAACAAGATCACCGTGGACGAGCAGAATGCAGCGCGGCGCCTGCGCGTCGGCGTCGTGGGTCTGAGCGTCGGCCACGCGGTGGCGCACACCCTCGCTCTCGAAGGGCTGTGCGGCGAGCTCCGGTTGGCCGACTTCGACGATCTGGACCTGTCGAACCTCAACCGTGTGCCCGCGTCGGTGTTCGACCTCGGCGTCAACAAGGCGGTGCTGGCGGCTCGCCGCATCGCCGAACTGGATCCGTACCTCGAGGTGACGACGTTCCCGACCGGGATCGACGAGGCGACCACGGACGCCTTTCTCGCCGACCTCGACATCGTCGTCGAGGAGTGCGACTCGATCGACGCGAAGGTGTTGGTGCGGCAGGAGTGCCGTCGCCGCGGGATTCCCGTGATCATGGAGACCAGCGACGGGGGCGTGCTCGACATCGAGCGCTTCGACCTCGAGCCCGACCGACCGTACTTCCACGGTTTGCTCGGCGACGTCGACGCCGCGGCGGTCGCGGGGATGACGCCGCGGGAGAAGGCGCCACTGGCGGGGCGCATCCTCGAGATGGAGCGCATCACGCCGCGCATGGCGGCATCGTTGCCGGACATCGGTACGACGTTGTCGACGTGGCCGCAGTTGGGGAGTGACGTGGCGCTGGGCGGCGCGTCGGTGGCCGCTGTGGTGCGGTTGTTCGGGCGCGGGACACCGCCTCCGTCGGGACGCGTCCGTGTCGGTCTCGAGGCGATCATCGAGAGCACCCTCGTCGACCCCTACAGGGGCTGACCGCTCGCTCGAAGATGGCGCAGGAGAACGTCGGTGACCTCGTCCGGGCGTTCCTGGTGCACGTAGTGCCCCGATCCCGTCACGCGATGCTCCACGAGCTGCGGTGCCCAGTGGGAGTCGCGGCGCGCCGTTGTCGGCAGGACGTACGGGTCGGCAGATCCCAGGATCTGCAGCGCCGGTAGATCGACGGTCCGGTCGATCGCGGCGCGGAAGCGGCGACCGTCGGAACGGAACTGGCTGCGGAACGCCCAGCGCTGATACTCCAACGTGCTGTGTGCGACACCGGGGATGCGGACGGCCGACCGCATCCTCGACACGACGTCGCCGAACTCCGTGGACGACTGCCACTGCGCGGACGACCGGGCACGGACGAGTCGCTCCACCTCGGCACCGTCGTCGGCGACGAGCGTCTTTTCGGGTGCGAGCGGAACCTGGTAGCGCAGGAACGACGGCAGCAGCGCCGCGCGTTGCGCCGAGTCCCGGATCGCGGCCCGTCGCAACGAGATCGGATGCGGTGAGGCGAGCAGCGAGATCGAGCGAACAGCGCGAGGGTGCAGCGCTGCGGTCGCCCAGCACACGAGTCCGCCGTCGGCGTGCCCGACGAGATCCGCCTCGGAGTGTCCGAGCGCGCGAACGAGGCCGGAGATGTCACCGGCGAGGGTCCAGCCGTCGTAGCCGCGAGGCGGCTTGTCGCTGTCGCCGTAGCCCCGCAGATCCACTGCCACGGCGTGATAGCCGGCGGCGCCGAGAGCGGTCAGCTGGTGGCGCCACGACCACCAGAGGTCGGCGAAGCCGTGGACGAGAACGACCAGCGGCGCCGGCCGACTCGGATCAGGGCGTCCCGGGTCGGCGGACGCCGAGGTGTCCGCCTCGGCGATGTGGAACCGGATGCCGTTGGCGCGGATGTCGCGGTGCTGCCACGGGCCGGGATATCGGACGGTCGACGGGTCGGGTGCGGCCACTGTCGTCGGTACGCGGGCGCGGTGTCAGCGCGAGAGCGGGGCGCGCACGTCGAGCGCGTCCAGCTGCTTCTTCGGCGATGCGCCGTCGCCCTGGCCCGGCAGCACCGAGGAGGCCGCCTTCAGCGAGTCGATGGTCTTCTCGGGCTTGCGCAGCTTCTTCACCCGGAGGTAGCCGAGGAACGCGAGCAGCGCCGTGATGACCACCATGATCAGGAAGACGATGAGGAACGCGAGCCACCGCGTGACCCACACGTTGAGCAGCTCGGCGAGGAAGAAGAAGAAGAAGAACGAGCTGAAGATCAGGACCGCGAGCGCGAGGATGAAGAGGACGCTGCCCTGCAGTCCCTTCTTGATCTCGCCGGTCACCTCGGCCTTGGCCAGTTCGACCTCGGCGCGGACCAACGTGGAGACCTGTGTCGTCGCGTCCTTGACCAGGGTGCCGATGCTGGCCGTGGCGGGGTTGCTGCGACTGTCGACGTCCGTCAGCGGGATCGAGGAGATACTGGCCGGAGCGGTCGTCCGACCGCTCGTGTCGGTGCCTCGGCTGCTGCTCACGTGCAAGTCCCTTCGAAGATGTTCGTCGCGCTCGACAGTGATCGTCCGGCGATACCGGCCAACCTTATGTCCTTACCCGTTCGGGGCTCACACTATCGCCGCCGGACGGGGCCGGCCCCGCCGGACGTCGGTCCCCGCGTGGTGAGCACTCACGAACCGAGTGGCCGGTATCGGCCCTCACGTCACGATGCGTCGGGTAACTTCCTGCTGACGAACCCGCCTCCCAACAGGAGAAACCCGTGACAAGCACTTCCGCGGACCGCGTTCCGAACCCCGACGGTTCGAACATCGCCGGTCCGGACTCCGATCTCGATGCAGTGGACGGCGTACCTCGCAGTCGCATCGTGATCGCCTCGATGGTCGGAACCTCCATCGAGTTCTTCGACTTCTACATCTATGCCACCGCCGCCGTCCTCGTCTTCCCCCGGCTGTTCTTCCCCGCGGGCAACGACACGACGGCCCTGCTCGCGTCGTTCGCGACGTTCGGCCTCGCCTTCGTCGCGCGGCCCATCGGTTCGGTGCTGTTCGGACACTTCGGTGACCGCATCGGCCGGAAGGCGACCCTGGTGGGGTCCCTGCTCACCATGGGCATCGCGACCTTCCTCATCGGACTGCTGCCGACGTACGACAGCGTGGGCATCATCGCCCCGATGTTGTTGGCGCTCATGCGTTTCACGCAGGGTGTCGGCCTGGGCGGCGAGTGGTCGGGCGCTGCACTGCTCGCCACCGAGACCGCGAAGGAGGGCAAGCGGGCCTGGGCCGCGATGTGGCCGCAGCTCGGTGCCCCTATCGGCTTCCTGATGGCCAACGGGATCTTCCTCATCCTGACGTTGTCGATGGACTACGACTCCAAGACGTCCGGATCGGACCACGCCTTCCTCACGTGGGGATGGCGTGTGCCCTTCCTGCTGAGCGCGATCATGGTGATCATCGGCCTCTACGTGCGACTCAAGCTCGAGGAGACACCGGTGTTCAAGCGCGCCGTGGCCAACGGCCAGCGCGTCAAGACGCCGGTGGCGGAGGTCTTCAAGACCAGCTGGCGTCCGCTGATCCTCGGCACGTTCGTCATGCTCGCGACGTACACGCTGTTCTACGTCATGACGACGTGGGTGGTCAGCTACGGCACCGGCAAGGTGGTCGATCACAGCGGTGTCGCCGTGACCATCGCCTACACGGACTTCCTGGGCCTGCAGCTCATCTCGGTGTTGTTCTTCGCCGCGTTCGTCCCGGTCTCCGGCTGGCTCGCGGATCGGTTCGGCCGCCGCATCACACTGATCGTCATCACCACCGCGATCATCCTGTTCGGCCTGTCGTTCAAGTGGTTCGCTGCTCCCGAGTCCGCCACCGAGAGCCGCATGTTGCTGTTCATGTGCGTCGGCCTGGCGCTGATGGGTCTGACCTTCGGACCGATGAGTGCTGTTCTGCCGGAGCTGTTCCCGACCAACGTGCGCTACACCGGATCGGGTATCTCCTACAACACGGCCAGCATCCTGGGAGCTGCCGTGGCGCCGTTCATCGCGACCTGGCTGGTGAACTCCTACGGCGTCGCGTGGGTGGGCGTGTACCTGGCCGTCGCCGCGGCACTGACGCTGTTCGCACTCGTCGTCATGAAGGAGACGCGCGGACGCGATCTCGACACAGTGTCCTGACGGACTGCCGACAGCAGAGAGGGGCTCGTGCACTCGGTGCACGAGCCCCTCTCTCTGCGTGACGCGTGGTTACTTCTGGCCGGCCTTGGCGATCGCGTCGAAGACGGCGGGATCGACGAGGGTCGAGGTGTCGCCCAGATCCCGGCCCTCGGCGACGTCGCGGAGCAGGCGGCGCATGATCTTTCCGCTGCGCGTCTTGGGGAGCTCCGGGACCACCGTGATCTGTCGCGGCTTGGCGATCGGCGAGATCTCCTTCGACACCTGAGCCTTCAGCTCGGTGATCAGCGCGTCGCCGGTGTTCTCGATGCCCTCGCGCAGGATGACGAAGGCGACGATGCCCTGGCCGGTGGTCTCGTCCGCCGCGCCCACGACGGCTGCCTCGGCGACACCGGGGTGGGTCACCAGAGCCGACTCCACCTCGGAGGTGGAGATGCGGTGACCGGAGACGTTCATGACGTCGTCGACGCGTCCGAGGACCCAGAGGTCGCCGTCGTCGTCGAAGCGCGCACCGTCACCGGCGAAGTACCAACCCTCGGTGGCGTAGCGGGACCAGTAGGTGTCCTTGTAGCGCTCCATGTCGCCCCAGATGCCACGCAGCATCGACGGCCACGGCTCGTCGAGTACGAGGTACCCGTTGCCGCCGGGCCCGAGCATCTTCGCGTCGTCGTCCACGATGGCGGCCGAGATGCCGGGGAGCGGTGTCTGGGCCGATCCTGGCTTGGTGGCGGTGACGCCGGGCAGTGGCGAGACCATGATCGCGCCGGTCTCGGTCTGCCACCAGGTGTCGACGATCGGGGCGCTGCCGGCGCCGATGACGTCGCGGAACCAGCGCCACGCCTCGGGGTTGATGGGTTCGCCGACGCTGCCGAGCAGGCGGATCGAGGAGAGGTCGTGTGCGTCGGGGATCTGTCGTCCCCACTTCATGAACGTGCGCACGAGCGTGGGCGCCGTGTAGTAGATGGTGACGCCGTACTTCTCGACGATGTTCCAGTGCCGGTGCTCGTCGGGAGAGTTGGGCGTGCCCTCGTAGACCACCTGCGTGGCGCCGTTGGCCAGCGGGCCGTAGACGATGTAGCTGTGCCCGGTGACCCAGCCGATGTCGGCCGTGCACCAGTAGACGTCCTTGCCCTGCTTGTGGTCGAAGACGTAGTGGTGCGTGTAGGCGGTCTGCGTCAGGTAGCCGCCGGAGGTGTGGATGATGCCCTTCGGCTTACCCGTGGTTCCCGAGGTGTAGAGGATGAAGAGTGGGTGCTCGGAGTCGAACGCCTGCGCCTCGTGCTCGGGGGAGGCGGACCCGACGGTGTCGTGCCACCAGAGGTCGCGGCCCTCGGTCCACTGCACGTCGATGTCGGTGCGCTTGACCACCAGGACGTGCTCGATCGACGCGGCGCCGTCCACGGCCTCGTCGACCGAGTCCTTGAGCGGCGCGGCCTTGCCGCGGCGCCACTGGCCGTCGGTGGTGACGACGAGCTTGGCCTCGGCGTCGTCGATGCGCGAGCGCAGTGCGGAGGACGAGAAGCCTGCGAAGACGACGCTGTGGGTCAGTCCGAGGCGGGCGCACGCGAGCATCGAGACGATGGCCTCGGGGACCATGGGCATGTAGATGGCGACGCGGTCACCCGAGACGAGCCCGAGATCGGTGAAGGCGTTCGCGGCGCGGCTGACCTCGGCGAGGAGGTCGGAGTAGGTGATCTCGCGGCTGTCCCCGGGCTCGCCCTCCCAGTGGATCGCCACCTGGTCGCCGCGGCCCTCGACCACGTGCCGGTCGACGCAGTTGTAGGCGACGTTCAGTTCACCGCCGACGAACCACTTCGCGACGGGGGCGTCCGACCAGTCGAGCACCTGCTCGAACGGCGTGTGCCAGTGCAACCGGTTCGCCTGCTCGGCCCAGAACGCGAGGCGATCGTCCTTCGCCGCCTGGTAGAGCTCGGATCCGGCGTTGGCCTGCGCGACGAAGTCGTCACTCGGGGGATAGGACACCGGGTGCTCCGATTCCGTGTCCCTGGTCGCGCCGTCGTCGGTCACGGTCTCGGTCATCGTGGTACCTGGCCCCTCTCGGAAGAACTGGTGTCTCGGTTCGGTGTGTCGCGACTGTGAGGGTAGTCACGTGTGACCGGCGCCGCACCGTTGCAGAGGGCTGCGACCCGGGACGTGCGGCGAGAGGTGCGTTCTGCGCGACGGGCGGTGTGCAGCAGCGATGGATGGTGATGAGACACGAAAATCGTCTCTCATCAGGCTGTCTGACCGGTGAGGTCCAGTCCTGTCAGGTTACGTCCGTATTTCGGGGCGGACCCGGGTCGTTCCGATTTCGGGGGAGTGCACGACAGACCTTTGTGAGTGTGTCTAAAGTCAAGCAAATATCCGGGTCACGCCGGTCATCGCCCGTGGCCCACCCGACACCCGCGGACCACCCGCGGACGGTGCGTGCAGTCGACCCTGTTCGTGCCGGATTCGATGGAGGACATGTTGAGAGTCAAGAAGACGATCGCGGTGGTCTCGGTGGCCATCGCCGCCGTGGGCATGCTCGCGGCGTGTGGTGGCGGGGGTGGGTCCTCGAGCGCCGAGGGCACCTACAGCCTGTACATCGGCCAGCCCGAGAACCCGCTCGTTCCCGGTAACACCACCGAGAGTGAGGGCAACCAGGTCCTCAAGGCCCTGTTCACGCCGTTGGTGAACTACAACGACGAGAGCAGCGAGGTCGAGTACACCGGCGTCGCCGAGTCGGTCGAGTCCGACGACCAGCAGAACTGGACGATCAAGCTCAAGCCGGACTGGACGTTCCACGACGGCACGCCCGTCGACGCGAAGTCCTACGTCGATGCGTGGAACTACACCGCGCTGAGCACCAACGCCTTCGGTGCCTCGTACTTCTTCGAGAACGTCCAGGGCTACGACGATCTGCAGGCCGCCGAGGGCGCTGAGCCCACCGCGACCACGATGACCGGCCTCGAGGCCGTGGACGACACCACGATTCGCGTGGCTCTGAAGGAGCCCTTCGCGATCTACCCGGTGACCCTGGGCTACAGCGCGTTCTCGCCGCTGCCCGAGGCGTTCTTCACCGATCCCGACGCCTTCGGACGTCGCCCGATCGGTAACGGCCCGTTCAAGGCCGACGAGGACTTCGTCGAGGGCCAGGGCATCACCCTGACCAAGTACGACGACTACAAGGGTGAGAACCCGGCACAGTCGCAGGGCGTGCAGTTCAAGGTCTACACGGAGCTGAGCACCGGCTACACCGACGTTCAGGCCGGCGGCCTCGACGTCATGCTGGATCTGCCGCCGGACGCCTGGGCGACCGCACGTGACCAGTTCGGTGACCGGTACGGCGAGCGCGCTCGCCCCGACATCACCTCGCTCGCGTTCCCGACCTACGACCCGCGTTTCTCGGATCCCCGTGTGCGTGAGGCGTTCTCGATGGCGATCGACCGTCAGGCCATCACCGAGGCCATCTTCACCAACACCCGCACGCCGGCCACCTCCTTCGGTTCGCCCGTCGTCGACGGCTACCGGGACGATGCCTGCGGCACCAAGTGCGAGCTGAACGCCGCTCAGGCCAACACGCTGCTCGACCAGGCCGGCTTCGACCGGTCGCAGCCGGTGGAGCTGTGGTTCAACGCCGGTGCGGCACACGACACCTGGATGACCGCCGTGGGCAACCAGCTGCGCACCAACCTCGGAGTCGACTACGTGCTCCGCGGCGATCTGCAGTTCGCGCAGTACCTCCCGCTGCAGGACGCGCAGGGCATGACCGGTCCGTTCCGTTCGGGCTGGATCATGGACTACCCGTCGCTGTACAACTTCCTGTCGCCGGTCTACAGCTCGGCAGCACTGCCGCCGGCGGGCTCGAATGTCAGCTTCTACTCCAACCCGGAGTTCGACGCCGCCCTCTCGCAGGGCAACAACGCGGAGTCGATCGACGCCGCGACGACCGAGTACCAGCGGGCCGAGGACATCCTGTTCCGCGACCTGCCGGCCACTCCGCTCTTCTACGGTCTGAACCAGGCCGTGTGGAGCGAGCGGGTCGACAACGTCAAGATCGACCTGTTCGGTGACATCGAGGTCGCGGACGTCACGGTCAGCTGACCTCTCTCTCGACTCGGTGGGGCGCCGTGCAGACGCAGGGCGCCCCACCGACGCGTGAACCGTGAGACCCCGAAGAGGAGAACCCAGTGGGTCGCTTCATCACGCGCCGATTGCTGTTGACCATCCCGGTCCTGATCGGCGCCTCGTTCCTGATCTTCGCGATGGTGTACGCCCTTCCCGGTGATCCCATCCGCGCGCTCGCGGGCGATCGCCCGCTCGCCCCGGCCGTCGTCGCGCAGTTGCGTGCGCAGTACAACCTCGACGACCCGTTCCTGGTGCAGTACGTCAAGTACGTCGGCGGGCTCCTGCAGGGTGACTTCGGTACCGACTTCGCCGGGCGCCCGGTGCTCGACACCATCTCCCAGCGTCTTCCGGTGACGGTGCGGCTGACCATCGTGGCCATCGTCTTCGAGGCCGTCATCGGCATCGCGGCCGGTGTGCTCTCCGGTCTGCGCCGCAACTCCTTCTTCGACAACCTCGTGCTGGTGTCGACGACGCTGCTGGTGTCGGTTCCCGTGTTCGTCTTCGGCTTCGTCGCCCAGTACCTCTTCGGCTACAAGTTCGACCTGTTCCCCATCGCGGGTATCAACGACGGGTGGTACAGCTACCTGCTGCCCGGCCTGGTCCTGGCGTCGCTGTCCATGGCGTACGTCGCGCGTCTCACGCGGTCCGCGGTGTCGGAGGCCATGGCGGCGGACTACATCCGCACCGCCCGCGCCAAGGGCGTGGGGTACCGGCGCATCGTCCTGCGTCACGCACTGCGCAACAGCATGATTCCCGTCGTGACGTTCATCGGCGCGGACATCGGTGCGTTGCTGGGCGGCGCCATCGTCACCGAGTCGGTGTTCAACCTGCCGGGCCTCGGACGCGCGATCTTCGACGCCGTGCAGCGTCAGGAAGGCGCGGTGGTCGTCGGCATCGTCACGCTGATGGTCTTCTTCTACATCTTCTTCAACCTCGTCGTGGACGTGCTCTACGCGCTCCTCGATCCCCGAATTCGATACGAGTAGGCGCTATGACCAACGATGCACAGCATGTCGCCGCCGAGGGCGAGCCGGGCAACGTCGTGACCGGTGAGGCACAGGAGCTGGTCGGCCAGGCGAGCCTGTGGGGTAACGCGTGGAAGAAGCTGCGGCGCAGCGTTTTCTTCTGGTTCGGTGCCGTCATCACCGCGGTGCTAGTCCTGATGGCCGTGGTGCCCCAGCTGTTCGCTCGCGGGATCGATCCGCGCGCCTGCGACCTGTCGGACACCCGGCTCTCGCCGAGCTCCGAGCACTGGTTCGGAACGGACCTGCAGGGATGTGACTACTACGCCAACGTCATCTACGGCGCCCGCATCTCGCTGACCATCGGACTGCTCGCCGTCATCGGCGTGCTGATCATCGGCGTCCTGATCGGCGCGCTCGCCGGGTACTTCGGTGGCGTGCTCGACAGCCTGCTCGCCCGCTTCACCGACATCTTCTTCGGCATCCCGCTCCTGCTCGGCGCGCTGGTCCTGCTCACCGTCACCAGTGAGCGGACCGTCACCACGGTGGCGCTGGCCCTCATCGCCTTCGGGTGGATGACGGCCATGCGACTGGTCCGCTCGTCGGTCATCTCGATCAAGCAGAGCGAGTACGTGCAGGCCGCACAGGCACTGGGCGCGAGTACGTTCCGCATCCTGGTCCGCCACATCCTGCCCAACGCCCTCGCACCCGTGCTCGTGTACGCGACCATCGCCGTCGGCACGTTCATCGCGGCCGAGGCCACGCTGTCCTACCTGGGTATCGGGCTGCAGTTGCCGGCGATCTCGTGGGGCCTGCAGATCAACCTCGGCCAGAACTACATCTCCACCTCGCCGCACCTGGTGCTCTTCCCCGCCGGGTTCCTGTCGGTGACCGTGCTGGCCTTCATCCTCATGGGCGATGCGCTGCGAGATGCGCTCGACCCGAAACGGAGCTGACGGACATGAGTGACGACAAGACCGGCCCGATTCTCGGAGTCTCGGATCTGACGATCGACTTCGAAGTCGACAAGACTTGGCGCACCGCCGTGCGCGACGTCTCGTTCGACCTCGCTCGCGGCGAGATCCTCGCCATCGTCGGCGAATCGGGCTCGGGTAAGTCCACCACCGCCATGGCGGTGCCCGGCCTGCTGGCCGACAACGCCCGCGTGAGCGGCAGCATCACGCTCAACGGTCGCGAACTGATCGGCCTGAAGGAACGTGAGCTGAACTCGGTGCGCGGCAAGGACATCGCCGTGATCTTCCAGGAGCCGATGACGGCTCTGAACCCCGTCTACACCATCGGGTGGCAGATCACCGAGGCCATCCGCGCGCACAGCGAGCTCAGCAAGGCGCAGGCCAAGGACCGTGTCATCGAGCTGCTGCGGCTCGTCGAGATGCCGGAGCCGGAGAAGCGCGTCAAGTACTACCCCCACCAGTTGTCCGGTGGCCAGCGCCAGCGCGCGATGATCGCCCAGGCGTTGGCATCCGAGCCGTCCGTGCTCATCGCGGACGAGCCGACCACGGCACTCGACGTGACCGTGCAGGCCGAGATCCTGCAGCTCATGCGCGACCTCCGCGGTCGGGTCGACGCGGCGATCCTGCTCATCACCCACGACATGGGCGTGGTCGCCGACATGGCCGACCGCATCCTCGTCATGCGCGGTGGCGACATCGTCGAGCAGGGCACCTCCGGCGACATCTTCCATCGTCCCGATCACGCCTACACCCGCGAACTCCTGGCCTCCGTGCCCCACCTCGGTTCCCGGACCGGGCAGGCGGGCACCGACGACACCCCCGACGTGCGGTACGCGCTCGAACTCGTCGACGCCGTCATCGAGTACCCGGGTTCGCGTCGCTCCGGTGGCTTCCGCGCGGTCGACGGTGTCAGCCTCACCATCGAGCCGGGCGAGGTGGTCGGTCTGGTCGGTGAGTCCGGATCGGGCAAGTCGACCATCGGCAAGGCAGCCGTCGGCCTGCTCAAGCTGCATTCGGGGTCGTTGTCCATCGCCGGAACGGACATCACGTCGATGTCGACCCGCGACCTGCGTCCGGTGCGCAGCAAGGTCGGCATCGTGTTCCAGGATCCGGGTTCGTCGCTGAACCCGCGGTGGCCCATCGGCCAGTCGATCGGCGAGCCGATGTTGCTGCACACCGAGATGGACCGTGGTCAGCGCAACACCAAGATCGAGGAGTTGCTCGATCAGGTGCACCTGTCGCGGGACATGCGCAACCGCTACCCGCATCAGCTGTCGGGTGGTCAGCGCCAGCGTGTCGGCATCGCCCGCGCCCTGGCTCTCGAACCCACCCTCCTCGTCGCCGACGAGCCGACGTCCGCGCTCGACGTGTCCGTACAGGCCAAGGTGCTCGAGCTCTTCCAGGAGCTGCAGCGGGAGTACGGCTTCGCATGCCTGTTCATCAGCCACGACCTCGCCGTGGTCGAGGTGCTGGCTCGCCGCATCGCCGTCATGAGTGCGGGCAAGCTGGTGGAGTTCGATCGGACCGACACCATCCTGCGCTCGCCGGCCGACCCGTACACGAAGCGGCTGCTCGCCGCGGTGCCCGTTCCCGACCCGGAGCAGCAGGCCGTCCGGCGCCGCGAGCGTGCCGAGTTGATGGCTGCCGAGCGGAACGCCGGATCCACCGCGACGTAGGACCACCGATAGCCTGACCGGATGACCAGCTCAGCCACAGATCCCCTCGGCCCGATCCTGGAGCTCGAGGGGGTGCGCGACGCCGCCGAGCGGGCGCGGAACGCGCTGGGCGAGGTGCACCGGCACAAGGCCAACCGGCGCGGATGGAAGGCGACGGCAGCCGAGGCGGCGGTCCGGGCCGCGCGGGCCTCCGCCGCGATGGAGGGGTCCTCCACGGCGATGCCCGAGGACGGTGAGGCCGCCCCGCCCCTGCTCGCCGGCGCGCTCCGGGTGGCCCAGGCTCTCGACGGCGACTCCCTGCCGATCATGGTGGGCGTCTGGCAACGGGCGCCGCTGCAGGCGCTGGCGAGGCTGCACCTCCTGGCCGCCGCGGACCTGGCGACGACACAGGACGATCTCGGACGACCCCGTGCGGACGCAGCCGACCGCCTCGCGTTCCTGGCGGATCTCGTGACCGGCGCCACGAAGGCGCCCGCCCCGGTGCTGGCCGCCGTGGTGCACGGAGAACTGTTGGCGCTGAAGCCGTTCGGCACGGCCGACGGCATCGTGGCCCGGGCGGCCTCGCGGCTGGTGGCCGTGTCCACGGGCTTCGACCCCCACAATCTCGGTGTCCCGGAGATCAGTTGGGCGAAGCGGCTCGCCGCGTACCGCACCGGCGCCGACGGTTTCGCCCGCGGCACCGAGCAGGGCGTGGGGAGCTGGGTGCTGTTGTGCTGCGGCACCTTCGAGGCCGGAGCAGCCGAGGCGACCACCATCGCGGACAACTCCGTCTGACGCATGAAACGGGCGACGTTGCCGAGTTCTCACCTCGACGACGTCGCCCGTCAGCACGAACGTCGGTTACCAGGCGTGCAGAGTGGGTTGCGGCGGAGCGGACTCCGCGAGGCCTCGGCGGGAAATCGTGCGCCCGGGACTCGTGTCCGCAACCAGTGCGAAGTTCTCATCCCTGATGCGCGACTTTCGCAGGCCCACAACGCTTGTGCCATCATAGCGGCGCGCTACGCGTGGGTACTGATCGGTCGTGCTGGGGAAAGCCCGGCTGGGAGAGCGATCCTTCTCTTCCGGCCCGCTCTTGGCCTTCCGTCTTCCCGTAAGACCATTTGTACTCTGTGACTCGCGCCACAGCAAGGGTTTCGCGAACCCGATCGATTCAGCGTCGCCGACGCAGCAGCGTGTACGTCGCGGCGCCCGCGGCCAGGGCGCCGAACGAGACGGCGGCCATGCCGGCCACCGTGCCCGACGACGGGGCCTGGAACCGGGCGCGCAGCGAGACCGGGTCGGAGAACGTGAGGATCGGCCATCCCCTGGCCGACGCCTCGCGGCGCAGGCCTCGATCCGGGTTCACCGCGGTGGGATGTCCGACCGCGTCGAGCATCGGCAGATCGGTGATCGAGTCCGAGTAGGCGTAGGACCGAGACAGGTCGTATCCCTCGCGCTCGGCCAACTCCTCCATGGCGGTGACCTTGCCGGGCCCGTAGCAGTAGAACGAGAGCTCGCCCGTGTACTTGCCGTCCTCGACGGCCATCCGGGTACCCATGTCGTGGTCCACGCCCAGAGCGTCCGCGATGGGCGCCACGACCTCCTCGCCGGAGGCCGAGACGATGACGACGTCGTGGCCGCGCAGCTTGTGGTCGGCGATGAGGTCGGCAGCCTCGGCGAAGACCAGCGGATCGACGATGTCGTGCAACGTCTCGGCGACGATGGCTCGGACCTGCTCGACGTCCCAGCCGGTACACATGTTGGCGATGTGGATGCGCATCCGTTCCATCTGGTCGTGATCCGCGCCCGACACCAGGAACAGGAACTGCGCGTAGCTGCTCTTGAGCACGCTCCGGCGGTTGATGAGACCCCCGTCGAAGAAGGGCTTGCTGAAGGCCAGCGTCGAGGACTTGGCGATGATCGTCTTGTCCAGATCGAAGAACGCGGCGACGCGGCCGGGGGCGTCCGGGCGGAGGGGTGTGCTCACCCCGTCAGCCTAAGGGTGCCCGGAGGTGGATCGCGGGTCACGGTGTCTCCACCTGCTTCGACGGCGCGACGGACCGACGGTCGTCCGTGTCGGTGCGGGTGGTCGGCGGTGTAAGATTTCGACTACCCGGTCTCGAACCGGGCGTGTTCAGCCCGACCCCCCGGGGCTGAACTCCGACGACCCCCGCCTCCTCCCCCCCTGGCGGGGGTCGTCCCCTACTTCCGGTGCGCTAGCACCTTCTCCGCGCTGGCGCAGGCGCCGTCCCCGGGTACCGAGTTGTCCACAGGTTCGGCTCGTCGCCCTGGCGGACCGACCGCGGACGCCGCACGATCGACGGCGTGACCGACCTCGATTCAGCACTCCTGGTGATCGTGCCCGACGCCGCACTCTCCGATCGCGTCCGGCGTATCGCCGCCGCCGCGGGTCGGGAGTCGTCGCACCTCGGCGCGCTGCCGGACCGCGCGCTGTGGCAGTCCTCGGACATCGTCGTGCTGGGAACGGCAGCTGCCGAACGAGCAGTGCGGGAACACCTTCCGAGGCATCCCGGTGTCGTCGTGGTGACCGACGGACCGGCGGACGTCGAGGCCTGGCAGAGCGCGTCGCGGCTCGGCACCTCCCGTGTGCTCGCGCTGCCGGCGCAGGAGGCCGATCTCATGGGGGTGCTGTCCGCGGCCGCACGCGTCCCCGTCGGTGGCGGTGTGGTCGTGACGGTGGTGGGCGGTTGCGGCGGCGCCGGTGCGTCCGTGTTCGCCGCGGCATCGGCCGTCGTCGCGTCCCGGTCCGGGCGCACCGTGTTGATGGACGGAGACGCGGCGGGCGGCGGGATGGACCTCGTCACGGGACTCGACGGCACACCGGGCCTGCGCTGGCCGGAACTGGTGATCGACGGCGGAACCGTCACGGCCGACGCACTGCATCACGCGCTGCCCGGGCGCGGCGATCTGGCGGTGCTCTCGACCCGGCGCGAGCAGACGAACACCATCACGGCAGCGGCCTGGCGCGCCGTCGTCGACGCCGGAGTCACGGCGGGCGAGGTCGTCGTGTGCGACGTACCGCGCGCAGGCCCCATTCACGAGATGTCCGTGCAGGCGGCAGATCTGGTGGTCGTGCTGGTCCCGGCGACGGTGCGGTCGGCCGCGGCGGCGCAGTGTCTCGCCCGGTCGATCACCTCGACATCGGCCAACGTGGGAGTGGTGGTCCGCGGTCCCGCGCCGTCCGGACTGACGGCCGCGGAGGTGGCCGACGTGGTGGGTCTTCCCCTGCTCGCCTCCGTGCGCCCCGAGCGTCGACTCGCCGCGATGCTCGACGGGCGTGGACTGGTCCTCGGCCGCCGATCTCCCCTGGCGCGAGCTGCCGGCGACGTCCTGGCACTGCTCACCTCGGCGCCCACGACATGACGGGATGGGTGTCGACGGATCTGCTCGATCGCGTCCGGGTGCGCCTCGTCGACGCCGACCGGGATCCGACGCCCGCCCTCATCGCGGAGGCGCTCCGGGCCGAGGCGGGCGGCGTGCTCGGTGACGCGGATCTGCTGCGCGCACTGCATCTCCTGGACACCGAGTTCCGCGGTGCCGGCGTGCTCGACGCCGTCCTGCGCGAGCCCGGCGTGACCGACGTGTTGGTCACCGGACCCGACGACGTGTGGGTGGACCGGGGCCAGGGTCTGCGGCGAGCCGGCGTCGGGTTCGGGGACGAGGCCGCCGTGCGCCGCCTCGCCCAGCGGCTGGCGCTGTCGGCCGGGCGGCGGCTCGACGATGCGCAGCCGTGGGTGGACGGTCGTCTGCCCGGAATCGATCCCGGGTCGTTCGGAGTGCGACTGCACGCCGTTCTCGCGCCGGTGGCGCAGGGCGGGACGTGCCTGTCGCTCCGCGTCCTGCGCCCCGCGACACAGGGGCTTTCGGCCCTCGCCGCGACCGGCGCGTTCGCCGAGGGCGCCGAAGATCTGTTGCGCCGCATCGTGTCCAGACGCCTGGCCTTCCTCGTGGTCGGTGGCACCGGGACGGGGAAGACCACCCTGCTGGCGGCACTGCTCGGTGAGGTGGACGCGGCCGAGCGCATCATCTGTGTCGAGGACGCCGCCGAACTGGCGCCCTCGCACCCCCACGTGGTGCGGCTCGTCGCCCGGCCCGCGAACGTGGAGGGAGTGGGCCAGGTGGGGGTGCGCGATCTGGTGCGTCAGGCCCTGCGCATGCGTCCCGATCGCATCGTGGTGGGCGAGGTCCGCGGTGCCGAGGTCGTGGACCTGCTCACCGCGCTCAACACCGGACACGACGGCGGTGCGGGCACCGTGCACGCCAACTCGCCCGACGAGGTACCCGCACGACTCGAAGCGCTGGCGGCCCTCGGTGGCATGGACCGGGCGGCGTTGCACAGCCAGTTCGCCGCCGCGGTGCAGGTGGTGCTGCACACCGCCCGCACGCCGAGCGGGCAGCGTGTGCTGTCGTCCATCGGCGTGCTCGAACGGGACGACCGCGGGCTGTGCACCGTGGTCGACGCCTGGTCGCGAACGCGGGCACGAGGTCCAGGACTCGACGCTCTCACCGCGATCCTGCGCCGACGGGAGGGGTCCGCGTGATGCTCGCGGCGGTCTGTCTCGCGGCGGCTCTGCTGGTGCTGCCCTGCACGGACGCGCGCCGGCGCCTCGGACCGGTGCGCCGACGCTCGCTCGTGTCCGTGCGAGTGCCGGCGCGTGCCTGGATACCCGTGGCGGCAGGTGCGGCAGCGCTGGGCCTCGGTGCCGCGGCGGGCGCTGCGGTGGCCGTCGTGCTGGGAACCGTCGCCCTGCGGCGCGGCCGAGGCGCCG
The DNA here is from genome assembly GCF_019836145.1 of Rhodococcus sp. BP-241. Classification (NCBI taxonomy): domain Bacteria; kingdom Bacillati; phylum Actinomycetota; class Actinomycetes; order Mycobacteriales; family Nocardiaceae; genus Rhodococcus; species Rhodococcus sp. BP-241. The sequence goes on from NZ_JABUEI010000012.1 coordinate 93,997, forward strand.
TGCGGGCGGACCGGCGGCGCGCGGGGGACACCCTGGCGGCAGCGCTCGAGACGATGGTGGCCGAACTCCGCGTGGGAGCCCACCCGGCCACGGCCTGCCGCACCGCTGCACGCGAGCACCCCGGGCCGGTCGGCACCGTCTTCGCCGCGGCCGCGGCTCGTGCGGAACTGGGCGGCACGATGTCGGATGCCGTGCGTGTCGGCGGACACGGGCCGGCGTGGGACCGGGTGGGTGCCGTGTGGCGCGTGGCCGAGGTGCACGGGCTGGGTCTCGCGGCACTGCTCGACGCGGTGCGCTCCGATCTGCGCGATCGCGGACGCTCGGCCCGGCGCATCGAGGCGTCCATGGCCGGCCCGCGCGCCACGGCGATGGTCCTCGCCGCGCTGCCCGCCGTCGGCGTCCTGCTCGGCCAGGCCATGGGCGCAGCGCCCCTCGCGGTTCTCACCGGAGGCGGCGCCGGCGGCATCATGCTGGTCGTCGGAGTGGCCCTCGCCTGCGCCGGGCTGCTCTGGACCGACGCCATCGTCGCGAAGGTGGCACCGTGACGATCACTCTCGTGCTCCTCGCCGCCGCGGTGCTCGCGCTCCCGCCCGCCGTCGGTGTGCGCGCCCGGCTCCGGGTGCCGGGCGCGAACGGTTCCGCATCGGTGGGGGTGGCGCCGACGGACCACCACGCCACCGCGGGCGCGTTGGACCTGCTGTCCGCCTGTCTCCGTGGGGGACTCGACATCGGCAGCGCATCCTCGGCGGTGTCCTCCGTCGCGCCCGAACCCATGGCGTCGGCACTGCGCCGCGCCGCCCAGTTGCTCACTCTCGGAGCGGATCCCGATGCGGCCTGGTCGGCGCTGGCGGCGCATCCCGACACCGAGTCGGTGGCACGCGTCATCCTCCGCTCGGCGCGGTCGGGAACCTCGATGGCCGACGCGACCGTCGAGGCGGCAGCCGATCTGCGCGTGCGGGCCGACGATGCCGCCGCTGCCGCGGGCGAACGCGCCGGAGTGATGGTGAGCGGACCGCTGGGGCTGTGCTTCCTGCCCGCGTTCGTCTGCCTCGGCATCGTGCCCGTGGTGATCGGGCTTGCCGGGTCCGTCCTGAACGGCGGGGTGATGTGACCCCCGCCCGAGAACGCCGAGGGGGAACGTCCTCCTCGGAATACGAAGGGGGAGAACATGAGCAAGTTCCTGACCGAGGTGGGCGCGCGCATCCTGACGGTGGCGCGGGAGGACGACGGGATGTCGACGGCCGAGTACGCCATCGGCACCATCGCGGCGGCGGCGTTCGGTGCCGTGCTCTACACGGTGGTGACGGGCGACAGCATCGTGACCGCGTTGACGTCCATCATCGACAAGGCTCTGCAGACGCAGGTCTGACGGGGGACTCGGGTCTCACGGGCGACAGCGGGGCGGTGACGGTCGAGGCGGCGCTGGCGATCTCGTCGATCGTTGCCGTCCTGGTGTTGTGCCTCGGTGCGCTGGTCACCGTCACCGAGCACATCCGGTGCATCGACGCGGCGCGGGAGGGTGCCCGGCTCTCGGCGCTCGGAGACGAGAGCGCGGTGACGTCGGCGACGGCGGTGGCCCCGCCCGGTGCGCGGGTGACGGTGTCGCGCGTCGGCGATCTGGTGACGGTGCGGGTGGAGGCGTCGTCGCCGCTGCCCGGGTTGACGGTGTCGGCGAGTGCGGTGGCGACGGCGGAGCCGACGGGTGGATGACCGCGGTTCGGCGACTGTGCTGGGAGCGTTCGTCACGGCGGCGCTGGTAGTGGTGACCGCGGCGGTGGTCTCGGTGGGTGCCGCCGTCTCGGCCCGTCATCAGGCGCAGTCGGCGGCGGACCTCGCTGCGCTGGCGGGTGCCGCCGCACTGACGTCGGGGTCCGAGGCGGGGTGCGCGGCGGCGACGGCGTCGGCTGCCCGGATGGATGCGGTGCTGGACGGATGCGCGGTGGAGGAGTGGGACGTGCAGGTCCGGGTGCGGGTGCGGATCGCGCTGCTGCGCTTCGGGGAGAGGGACGCGGTGGCCTCCGCGCGGGCGGGGCCGGTGGAGGAGTGAACCAGCACCTCGGTATGTCGGTCAGCGCGACTCGGCGAGCCTGCGTACTTCCGGTGCGACGGGGCGGCCGGTCTTCGCGCTGGCGGCCACGGCGGCTCGTGCAGCAGCCCGCCTCGAAGAGACACGCAACTGGTGCCTCGGTGATCGTGGACTATCGACCCCGGATTCCGGGGCCTGGATTCCACGATCGCGCCAGCAGGAGCACGCCCATGCCGATGGTCCACACGTTCAGGGTGTCGAGGGCGAGCCGCTCGGTGACACCCGAGCCCAGTCCCCATTTCCCGGGGCTGAGGAAGGCGATGCCGCCCACCACGGCGATTGCACTGCAGGCGTAGGTGAATCGCGAGGCGACTCGACCGACGGATCGTGCGACACACAGCATTCCGGCGAGCTGCAGGCCGAAGTGCACCTGCGCCGCGACGGTGTGGGGGACCGGTGCGACGTCCATCGGGAGGAACCCGACGGCGCACGTCGCGAGACCGGAGAGCGCCACGAGGATCCACCCCGTCCGTGCGATGCCCACCGAGGGACGTACCAGGAGCGCCGCGCCCGCTGCGGTGGCGCCGCCCACGGCCACGAACGTCGCGTTCATGACGACGTGGTCGGGCGAGCAGTAGTCGGTGCACGTCGCCGCACCGAGGGCGCTGATGACGTCGTCACGCCAGCTGTACGGGGTGGTCCAGGAACGCGAGACAATCACCTGCATCGGCCAGTAGAGGACTGTGGCGATCCACAAGGAGGCGACGCTCCGACGCAGGGTCATGACACGACGGTAGACACCGGCGTCGTGACCGGCGCATCATGAGGTGAGTCACACGTGTGACGTGCGGTAACGCGCAACCGGGTTATCGCAGGCCGAGCATCGGGGGAATCGGAATGTCGAGAGTGGCGGACGTCAAGGACGAGGCACGATCGCGGCTGCGGTGGTTCGCGGTGCACGGAGTGGTGCGCTTCTTCGCCAAACGCGGCATCAAGATCGGTGACCCGCAGGCCAAGCTCATCGCCGATCCGGTGACTCGCGCGAACCCCGGTGTCGTCTACCAGGAGATTCGCGACCGGGGAAAGATCGTCAAGGGCCGCGTCGCCTACCTCACCGTCGACCACGGGCTGATCTTCGACCTCCTGCGCTCGGACGACTACCGCACCGTCGTCGTGGGCGGCAATCTCCCGAAGCCGCTGCGGGCGATCGAGCGTCGCACCCGAACCGCCGCTCTGCACCCGCTGGCGCCGCCGTCGCTGCTGTCGGTCGAGCCGCCCTCGCACACCCGCTACCGCAAGCTGGTGTCGTCGGTGTTCACCGCGCGCGCCGTCAACGCGATGCGCGACAACGTGCAGCAGGTGGCCGACACGCTTCTCGACGAACTCGTGGCCGCGGGCGGCGGCACGGTCGACATCGTGTCGTCGTACTGCGCCAAGCTTCCGGTCGCCGTCATCGGTGACATCCTCGGCGTGCCGGAGGCGGACCGCGACAAGGTGCTCGAGTTCGGCGAACTCGCGGCGCCCAGTCTCGACGTCGGTCTGACGTGGTCGCAGTTCCGCGAGGTCGAGCAGGGCCTCGAGGGCTTCGACCGGTGGCTCGCCACCCACATCGCGGGATTGCGCGACAACCCGGGCGACGATCTGATGAGTCAGCTCATCGCGGCGTCCGAGGACGGGGTGTACCTGAACGATCGGGAACTCCGCGCCACCGCGGGTCTGGTGTTGGCGGCAGGGTTCGAGACGACGGTCAACCTGCTCGGCAGCGGCATCAATCTGCTGATGAACAACCCCGACCAGCTCGCGCGACTGCAGGACGATCCGTCGCTGTGGGGAACGGCCGTCGACGAGATGCTGCGGCTCGAGTCGCCGGTGCAGATGACGGCCCGCGTCGCGAAGGGTTCCGTCACCCTGGAAGGCATGGACCTCGAGGCCGGCGATCTGGTGGTGTGCGTCCTCGCGGCCGGTAATCGGGACCCGCAGGTCTTCGACGACGCCGACACCTTCGACGTCGGTCGGTCCAACGCCAACAAGCACCTGTCGTTCTCGGGTGGGCGCCACTACTGCCTCGGCGCCGCACTCGCGCGCGCGGAGAGCGAGGTGGGACTGCGCACGCTGTTCGACCGCTTCCCGCATCTGTCGTCCGCCGGCACCGGCGTCAAGCGGGACACCCGTGTGCTGCACGGGTTCCGCACGCTACCGGTGGCGCTCGGCGAACCGGCCACCGTGTCGGCCTAACCCTCCAGACAGGCGAGGACGGCGTCGAGCACGCGCACGGCGCCGTCCTTGTCCAACGGATCGTTTCCGTTGCCGCACTTGGGTGACTGCACGCAGGACGGGCACCCCGAGACACACTCGCACGACGCGATGGCCTCGCGGGTCGCGGAGAGCCAGGTGCCGATGACGGCGTGGCCGCGGTCGGCGAATCCGGCGCCACCGTCGTACCCGTCGTAGACGAAGACCGTCGGCAGGCCGGTGTCGGCGTGCAGTGCCGTCGACACGCCGCCGATGTCCCATCGGTCGCACGTCGCGACGAGGGGCAGCAGACCGATGGCCGCGTGCTCCGCCGCGTGGAGCGACCCGGGAACACGTTCGGCGGTCACGCCGGCGGACTCGAGCAACTCCGGCGTGATCGTGTACATGACTGCGCGCGTGTGGAGTTCCTGCATCGGCATGTCGAGTTCCACGGAGTCGAGAATCTCTCCGGACGGCAGTCTCCGGAGGTATCCGACCACCTGGTGGCTCACCTGGACCTGCACCAGCGCGACGTCGACCTCCCCGTACGACTGCTGTTCGTGCACGTCCTCGATCACGATGTCGGTGATCTCGCGCGCCGAGGTGGTCCACTCGGGCTCCTCGGGGTGCACCACCGCGAGGCCGTCCTCGAAGTCGAGCGTGTCCACGACGAACGACTCGCCCTGATGGATGTGGACAGCGCCGGGGTGGGTCGTCGAGGGCGCGCGGGCGGCGTCGACGGTGCCGAGCATGCGTCCGGTGGAGCCGTCGACGATCGCGATCTGCGACCCGATACCGCCCCGGATGTCCACCGCCGCATGGGGGGTCGCGTCCGCGGTGATGTACCACCCGTGCGGCCGACGGCGGAGCAGACCCCGGTCCGCGAGGGACTGCGCGACGTCCTGAGCGCCGAGCTCGATCACCTCGTCGTCGGTCAGCGGGAGTTCCATGGCCGCGCAGAGCAGCTGTGGCCCCAGCACGTAGGGGTTGGTGGGATCGGTGACCGTCGCCTCGATGGGCTTGTCCAACAACGCGGCCGGATGGTGCACGAGGTACGTGTCGAGCGGGTCGTCCCGGCCCACCAGGATCACCAGCGATCCCTGGCCGCGGCGACCGGAGCGGCCGGCCTGCTGCCAGAACGACGCGACCGTCCCCGGGAAGCCGGCGACGACGACGGCGTCGAGCCCCGCGATGTCGACGCCGAGCTCGAGTGCGTTGGTGGTGGCCACGCCGAGCAGGGTGCCGTCGGACAGCGACCGCTCTAGTTCGCGGCGGTCGTCGGCGAGGTATCCGGCCCGGTATGCCGCGATGCGCTGCGGCAGATCGGGATCGACGTCCGCGAGCAGCCGCGCGGTACCCAGTGCCGTCAGCTCCGCGCCGCGTCGGGAACGGACGAACGTCAGTGTTCGGGCGCCCTCGACGACGAGGTCGGCCATGATGCGTGCGGCCTCGGAACCGGCGGCGCGCCGGATCGGCGCCCCGTTCTCACCCGTGACGTCCAGAAGCGGTGGCTCCCACAGGGCGACGGTCCGGGGACCGTGGGGAGATCCGTCCTCGGTGATCTCCTCGCACGGTGCACCGACCAGGCGACTGGCCGCAGCCCCGGGATTCGACGCGGTGGCGCTGGCGAGAACGACGACGGGCGCGGCGCCGTAGCGCGCGGCGATGCGCCGGAGTCGTCGCAGGATCAGGGCGACGTTGGAGCCGAACACCCCTCGATACGAATGACATTCGTCGACGACGACGTACGCCAGGTTGCGGAAGAAGTGCGCCCACCGCTGATGGCCCTTGAGCAGCGAGATGTGCAGCATGTCGGGGTTGGTGAAGATCCACCGTGAATTCGCCCGGGCCCACTGGCGCACCTCGAGGGGTGTGTCGCCGTCGTACGCACTCGGTGCGATGTCCGGGAAGCCCCGCGCGGCGAGCGAGTCCGTCATGTCCACTGCAGCCCGAAGCTGGTCTGCCCCCAGCGCCTTGGTGGGCGCGAGGTAGAGCGCGGTGGCACGCGCGTCGGTCGACAGACGGGACAGCACGGGCATCCGGTACGCCAGCGACTTGCCCGACGCCGTGCCCGTCGAGACCACCACGTTGCGGCCCGACCACGCGAGCGACGCGGCCTCTGCCTGGTGGGTCCACGGCTGCGGGATCCCGCAGTCCTGGAAGACCTCGACGACCGCGGGCTCGAGCCACTGCGGCCATGCGGCGTACCGGGACTCACGTCCCGGCAGCTCCGCCGCATGGGTCAGCGGAGACTCTCCCGGCGGCGTTCCCGCCAGCGCTCGTCCGAGCAGCATTCCGCCGAACGAGGAGGCCGGTGCGTCGGTCGTCGTGCTCACTGTCTCTCACTCCCTCGGTGCTCGTGTCGATCGTAGAAGAACGGGCGGACAGAGCCCGCGAGGATATTTACGAAGTTGTTGTCTCGTCGACTGTCGCGCCGCCGTCCGACGTGGTTCACTGTTCTCGGTCGCGGCTTCTGTGTTCGTTTTCACGCTCGCAGGATCTAATGTTGCGAGCGCGGTGCGTGAAGCTCTGCCCACGGGGTGACTCTTGGGGGGGATCATCACAGCGGTCGGAACCGGCCCGATGGACTGTAAGTGCCGTTCATCGCATCCGGTGTTCAAGAAAAGGATAGACAAGCATGGCACAGGGAACTGTGAAGTGGTTCAACGCCGAAAAGGGCTTCGGCTTCATCGCACCCGAGGACGGCTCCGCTGACGTCTTCGTCCACTACTCCGAGATCCAGGGCAGCGGCTTCCGCACCCTCGAGGAGAACCAGCGCGTGGAGTTCGAGGTCGGACAGGGCACCAAGGGCCCCCAGGCCACGGGCGTCCGCGCCGTCTGATCTCGATCGGACAGTCTCTACCGACACGTCCCCCGTCGCCTTCCGAGGTGGCGGGGGACGTCTCGTTTCCGTGACACTGCGTCGCGGACACCACGCCGGCGGGGCGTTCGTGGCTTACTGTCGCGATCGTGAGCCAGTTGTCCTTCTTCTCCGCCGAGTCGACGCCGCCCGACGCGGCCGACCTCGCCGGGCTGCTGGCTGCGCAGGGTCAGCCCGTGATCGTGTCCGGGCGCACGCGCATCTCCGTCGTCGTCGATGCCACCTGGCGTGCCCACGCGGTGGCCGACCTGATCGAGTCGTGCGGCTTCGACGCCGAGATCACGACGACCGACGAGGGACGGCCACTGGTCCGGACCGAGCCGGTGCCCGAGCTGGCGTCGCTCGCCGCGGAGTGGGTCCGGGGAGCGATGAAGGCGGTGCCCGGGGGTTGGGTGCCCGGACCGCGCGCCCTGCGGGCCTGGGTGGTCGCGGCGGGACGGCAGGAGGCCGGCGGCGCCCGGTTCGTCCTCGGACTCGATCCGCACGCCCCCGACACGCATCCGGTGCTCGCCCAGTCGTTGATGCGCGCCGGTGTGGCGCCGACTCTGGTGGGAACCCATGGAGGGTCGCCGGCACTCCGGATCACCGGTCGCCGTCGGGTGACCAGGCTCATCGAGAACATCGGCGAGCCGCCACCGGGCGCTCTCGCCGCGGGCGGGTGGCCCGTCCTCGTGTAGAGGAAGAGGGGGACTCGGACGGAGGTCACCGATGGTCGATGGGCCGCGGTGTCACATACGAGTTGCACGTGTGTGTCACTCTGTAGTGTGTCGGCTTCGAACGGTTCGGGGTATCGACGCAGGTGAACGGGTTCCCTCTCGCGGGGACCAGGAAGGTTCGGCAGCAGGTGGCAGCAGGAGACAGCACGGGGAACTCGTCGTCCGGCGCGTCCGGGCTTCGGCGTCTCGTGATCGTCGAGTCACCCACCAAGGCCAAGAAGATCGCGCCCTATCTGGGCAAGAACTACGTGGTCGAGGCCTCGGTCGGGCACATCCGAGATCTCCCGCGTGGTGCTGCAGACGTTCCGGCCAAGTACAAGGGCGAGTCCTGGGCTCGTCTCGGTGTCGACGTGGACCACGACTTCGAGGCTCTCTACGTCGTCAGCCCGGAGAAGAAGGGCAAGGTCGCCGAGCTCAAGAGCTTGCTCAAGGACGCCGACGAGCTCTACCTCGCCACCGACCCCGACCGCGAGGGCGAGGCCATCGCGTGGCATCTCCTCGAGACGCTCAAGCCGAAGATTCCGGTTCGACGGATGGTCTTCCACGAGATCACCGAGCCGGCCATCCTCGCCGCCGCCGCCGACACCCGCGAACTGGACACCGACCTCGTCGACGCCCAGGAGACGCGCCGCATCCTCGACCGTCTGTACGGCTACGAGGTCTCGCCGGTGCTGTGGAAGAAGGTCATGCCGAAGCTGTCGGCGGGCCGCGTCCAGTCGGTGGCCACACGTGTCATCGTGCAGCGCGAACGTGAGCGCATGGCGTTCCGATCGGCCGAGTACTGGGACATCTCGGCGCAGCTCGACGCCGGCGCCGAGGCGACGCCGCGGGCGTTCGGTGCGCGCCTGGTCAACGTCGACGGCTCTCGTGTCGCGTCGGGACGCGACTTCGGTGCCGACGGCAAACTCAAGTCCGAGGGCGTCACCGTTCTCGACGAGGCGCGCGCACGCCGGTTGTCCGAGGCTCTGGACGGAGTCGATCTGACCGTCGCGTCGGTCGAGTCCAAGCCGTACACGCGTCGTCCGTACCCGCCGTTCATGACCTCGACCCTGCAGCAGGAGGCCGGGCGCAAGCTCCGCATGTCCTCCGAGCGCACCATGCGTATCGCGCAGCGGTTGTACGAGAACGGCTACATCACCTACATGCGTACCGACTCGACGAACCTGTCGGCGTCGGCGATCGATGCCGCACGTCGTCAGGCCACCGAGCTGTACGGCCCCGAGTACGTGCACGACACCCCGCGGCAGTACACCCGCAAGGTGAAGAACGCGCAGGAGGCGCACGAGGCCATCCGCCCCGCCGGTGACTCCTTCGCGACGCCGGGCCAACTGCACAGCTCGCTGGACACCGACGAGTTCCGCCTCTACGAACTCATCTGGCAGCGCACGGTCGCATCCCAGATGGCGGATGCGCGCGGAACCACTCTGTCGCTGCGCATCTCGGGCACCGCGGGTACCGGTGAGGAGTGCACCTTCGCCGCGTCGGGACGCACCATCACGTTCGCCGGCTTCCTCAAGGCTTACGTCGAGAGTGTCGACGACCAGGCCGGGGGACAGTCCGACGACGCCGAGTCCCGGTTGCCGGTTCTCGAGCAGGGACAGGCGGTCACGGCCACCGGTCTCGATCCCGACGGTCACACCACCAACCCGCCGGCCCGCTTCACCGAGGCGTCGCTCATCAAGACGCTCGAGGAACTCGGCATCGGTCGCCCGTCGACGTACTCGTCGATCATCAAGACCATCCTCGACCGCGGATACGTCTACAAGCGCGGCAGCGCCCTGGTGCCGTCGTGGGTGGCGTTCTCCGTGATCGCGTTGCTGGAGGCGCACTTCGGCAGGTTGGTCGACTTCGACTTCACCGCAGGCATGGAGGACGACCTCGACGCCATCGCCGGTGGCCGCGAACGACGTGGAGACTGGTTGTCCGCCTTCTACTTCGGCGGTGAGAACGGCACGGAGGGGTCGGTCGCACGGTCCGGCGGACTGAAGAAGATGGTCGGCCAGAACCTCGAGGACATCGACGCTCGCGTCATCAACTCGATCCACCTGTTCGACGACTCCGAAGGTCGCGACGTACACGTCCGCGTCGGTCGCTACGGCCCGTACCTCGAACGGATGGTGCAGAACCCGGACGATCCCGACGGGGACCCGATCTCGCAGCGCGCCAACCTGCCCGACGACCTTCCGCCGGACGAGCTGACGCTCGAGTTCGCCGAGAAGCTGTTCGCGACTCCGCAGGAGGGTCGCAAGCTCGGTGTCGACCCGCTGTCGGGTCACGAGATCGTCGCCAAGGAAGGACGATTCGGGCCGTACGTCACCGAGGTCATCCCCGAGGAGCCCGAGCCCACCCCGGACATCGTTCCGGTGGAACAGCATTCGTCCGATGGGGGCGGCGGCACCGCCGTGGCCACCAAGGCGGCGAAGAAGGCTCCCGCCAAGAAGGCCGCGAAGAAAGCGACCGCACCGAAGCCGCGAACGGGTTCGTTGCTCAAGTCGATGGATCTCGCGACGGTCACGTTGGACGACGCGCTGAAGCTGCTGTCGTTGCCGCGCGTGGTGGGCGTCGATCCCGAGAGCAAGGAAGAGATCACGGCGCAGAACGGGCGCTACGGTCCCTACCTCAAGAAGGGCACCGATTCCCGCTCGCTGGCCACCGAGGACCAGATCTTCACCGTCTCCCTCGAGGAGGCTCTGAAGATCTACTCCGAGCCCAAGCGTCGCGGACGTCAGGGTGCCGCCACGCCGCCGCTGCGCGAACTCGGTGTGGACACTGTCAGTGGTCAGCCGATGGTGATCAAGGACGGCCGCTTCGGTCCGTACGTCACCGACGGTGAGGCCAACGCCAGCCTGCGCAAGGGCGACGAGGTGGGCACCATCACCGACGAGCGGGCCATGGAACTCCTCGCGGATCGTCGCGCTCGCGGGCCCGTGAAGAAGAAGGCCACCAAGAAGGCGCCGGCGAAGAAGGCTCCCGCCAAGAAGGCGGCAGCGAAGAAGACGCCGGCCAAGAAGGCTCCCGCGAAGAAGGCGGCCGCCAAGAAGACCGCTGCGAAGAAGACGCCGCCCGCCGAGTCCTGAGGACCGCACCTGTCCGCGATTGCCCTTAGCTTTCTCCTCACACACGAGGAGAGGGGCACATCATGGCGGGGACGTACACATCCGTGGGGCCGTCGGTCGACGTCACGGGCGAGAAGCTCGATCTGGTCACCATCCTGGCCGATCAGCGCGGGATGCTCGCGATCACGGCGCGGGGGATCACCGATGAGCAGGCGCGTCGGCGCACGACCGTCAGTGAGTTCACGCTCGCCTCGCTGATCGCGCACGTCGCGTCGGTGATCCGCGGGAACGTGACCATGCTCGAGGAGCGCGACGAGAACTCGACCGTCGACTTCTCGGGATCGGGCGAGCCTGAGGTGCCCGAGTCGATCGAACAGGTGCTGGCCGAACTCGACTCCGCCGGCCGAGCGCTGGAGCAGTGCATCGCCGCGCTCGGCAACCTCGACGACCTGATCCCGCAACCCACCGCACCGTGGGCGCCGGAGCGCATCTGGTGGACGGCGCGGCGCGTACTGCTGCACCTGTTGCGCGAGATCGCCCACCACAGCGGGCACGCCGACATCCTCCGCGAGGCTCTGGACGGGCAGTCGACGATGGGTGTGGTGGCGGGTGACATGGGGTTGGAGTTCTAGGCGCGCGCTCTGTCGCACGGGGTTCAGTGGGCGGACACCGGTTGTAGCAGGCTGCAGGGGGTGTGCACGTCACGGAGAGGGTGTGCGCACCCGGTGCAGCGGCCACAGTCGATGCGCGGCCGAGCCCACCCCCGGAGCGGTACTCTCACTCTCGAACCACTGACCTACTTCGGGAGTACTGATGGCCGGCGGACTCGTAGCCCTGCTCGACGACGTGGCAGCGCTTGCCAGGCTGGCGGCGGCGTCGATCGACGACGTCGGTGCCGCGACAGGCAAGGCGACGGCCAAGGCCGCCGGTGTGGTCATCGACGACACCGCCGTGACGCCGCAGTACGTGCGCGGTCTTGCCGCCGAACGCGAGCTCCCCATCGTGCGGCGCATCGCCCTCGGGTCGCTCCGCAACAAGCTGCTCATCATCCTGCCGATCGCGCTGCTGCTGAGCCAGTTCCTGCCGTGGCTGCTGACGCCGATCCTCATGGTCGGCGGTGCCTACCTCAGTTACGAAGCGATGCACAAGATCTGGGGCGCCATCTCCGGACACGGCGCTCACGATCACGAGGAGGACGGACCTCGCGACGAGGACGCTGTCGTCGCCGGAGCTGTGCGCACCGACCTCATCCTGTCCGCCGAGATCATGGTCATCGCGCTCGACACCATCGCCGCCGAGGGTTTCTGGAGCCGACTGATCATCCTGGCCGTCGTCGCCGTGGTGATCACCGTCCTCGTCTACGGCGTGGTCGGTCTCATCGTGAAGATGGACGACATCGGTCTGCGGTTGGCCGACACCTCGTCGGGCATCGCGCAGACCGTCGGGCGCGGCCTGGTCAAGGGCATGCCCAAGGTCATGGCGGTGCTGTCCGTGGTGGGCACCGCGGCGATGCTGTGGGTCGGTGGCCACATCCTGCTCAACGGCATCGACGAGCTGGGGTTCCACCCGATCTACGAGTTCGTCCACCACATGGAGGACGCGGTCCACGACGTCGCCGGTATCGGGGGTGTGCTGGCCTGGATCGTCAACACGCTGGCATCCGCGCTGATCGGTCTCGTCGTCGGCTCCATCGTCGTGGCCGTGATGACCGGGGTGTCCTCGTTGCTGGCCAAGCGTCGCGGTGGGGCTGTCGCACAGGAGCACTAAGCTCTCCTCCCATGGCGCGAGTGTTCGAACGGCTGGTCGGTCAGCACGAGGTGGTCGCCGAGCTGTCCGACGCGGCGGCGGCTGCGCGTGAGGGTGACATCGGTTCCCGCATGACGCATTCGTGGTTGTTCACCGGGCCTCCCGGGTCCGGCCGCTCCATCGCCGCTGTCTGCTTCGCGGCTGCGCTGCAGTGCACGGATTCGGACGTCATCGGGTGCGGCCACTGCCACGCCTGCACCACCACCATGCACGGCACCCACGGCGACGTGCGCCGCATCGTGCCGCAGGGCCTCAGCATCTCTGTCAAGGAGATGCGCGAGGTGGTGCAGATGGCAGCGCGTCGCCCCACCACGGGGACGTGGCAGATCGTGGTCATCGAGGACGCGGACAGGCTGGGCGAGCGCGCCTACAACGCGCTCCTCAAGGCGGTCGAGGAGCCGCCGGCCCGCACCATCTTCCTGCTCTGCGCACCGTCCGTGGATCCGGAGGACATCGCCGTCACCATCCGCTCGCGCTGCCGGCACGTGGCTCTGGTGACGCCCAAACCCGCGGACATCGCACGCGTACTGCGGGAGAACGACGGCCTGGACGAGAAGACCGCCGCGTGGGCCGCCTCGGTGGGCGGCGGACACGTGGGCCGCGCGCGCCGCTTGGCGACGGACCCCGAGGCACGCGAGCGACGGCAGCGGGCACTGGGCATCGCCAAGGCGGCGCTCCGCCCCGCCACCCAGTACGCGGTGGTCGAAGAACTGGTGAAGGCCGCCGAGTCCGACGCGGTGCAGATCAACGCCGACCGCGACGAGCGGGAGACCGACGAACTGCGGACGTCCCTCGGCGCCGGCGGCACCGGCAAGGGTGCAGCGGGCGCGCTGCGAGGATCCGCCGGCGTGCTCAAGGAACTGGAACAGCGGCAGAAGTCGAGGCGCACTCGTACCGGTCGTGACTCGCTGGACCGGGCACTCATCGACCTTGCCGGGCTGTACCGCGACGCTCTCGCACAGTCGTACGGCGCCTCGTCGACGATGACGCACCCCGACATGGAGGACCAGGCCCGTGGCCTCGCCTCGGTGTCGACTCCCGAGTCTTTGCTGCAGTGCATCGAGGCGATCCTCCGGTGCCGCGAAGCGCTGGAGATGAACGTCAAGCCCAAGTTCGCGGTCGACGCGATGGTCGCCACACTGGGCGCGGCGGCCCGCTGACCCCCGTTTTGAGTTCGGGCGGGGGGACCGGTTAAACTTGCGATGGCTCCTCAGGGAGCCACGCCGCCTTAGCTCAGTCGGTAGAGCATTTCACTCGTAATGAAAAGGTCAAGAGTTCGATTCTCTTAGGCGGCTCCATCACAATATCGTGCCTGACCAGCTAAAATGCTGGTCAGGCATTTTCATGTTGCGGGTGCAATGGGCGTCTCGATGACACACGATGACACATTCCCCCCGAAACTGGTGGCGGCGCACTGTCCTGTACCGCGGTGGCCGATGCCGTACTTGAGCGTGAACCGAGCGCCTATTCAAGAAGCGTGTGCGGATCAAGACCAATGTCGGCCGAATTTCGTGCCGACATCATGGCTTGGAGCACATCGGCACCGTCCAGCATTGCTTCGTCCTGAGCGTGGACGTAGGTACGCATCGTGAATGCATTGTCGCTGTGTCCCAGCCAGGCGGCGATGACGGCTATCGGGACCCCTTGAAGGTGCATCAGTGTTCCGCAAGAGTGCCGGCAATCGTGCAACCGTAGAGGCCTGATGCTCGCGCGCATCGTGAACCGTTCCCATAGGCCGGAGATGCTGTCGGGGTGGTACGCGCGGCCCAACTCGTCGCAGACGACATAGCTGCCGTCCTGGTAGTCCTGGCCGGCTGATTTCGACTCCTCCGACTGCGATTCTCTTGCTTGTAGCAAGCTCCGCCGAAGAGCGTCGGTCAACGGAAGCGTCCGACGCGAACTTCGCGACTTCGGAGCGACTTCGGCAGCCTGACCGTTCACGCTGACTCTGTTGTTGGCGATCGTGAGGGTACCCATCTCAAGATCTACATCTCGCCACCGTAGTCCGCAGATCTCACCCCGTCGGAGTCCGTGAAGCGCCAGCACCCAAGCGTGTCCGACGCGCGAGCTCCCAGCTGCGTGCAGGATATGGCTCACCTCGTCCTGTGAGTAGGTACTGGTGGACAGATGGTCGCGAGGTAGTCGGTCGACCAACGCCGCGACGTCGCGCACCAGACGCCCCTGCTTCACCTCCTGGGTCAACACCATGGAGATGACATTCAACATGTGGTTCACCGAGATGGCCTTCCATGGCTTTCGGCGGCCGGAACTCTTCGGTATCGAACCTGACAGGAGATCGCGAACGAGCGTGTCGAGATGCTGTTTGGTCAGCTTCTGTATCGGGGTGTGGCCATATACGAGTCGGATAGGTTTCAGAGCTTGCGTATACGAAACAAGTGTCGTGGGCTTCAGGTTGTGTCGGCCGGAAAGATAAGTCGAGCACGCTTCGTCGACCGTTGCGGCGGACGGTGCGACGTAGGTGGGGTCGTTCAGCTCGTCGCGGGCTTGTGAGAGCGCAGCGCGGGCTTCCTTCTCTGTCGAGAAACGTCGACGACTCTGCGAGCGGCGAGGCGACGTTACCGTTAGTTCGTCTGCGGACGCGGACGCGGAGTCAGATTCGGGCGTGGGCGAATCAACACGAACCTCGTACCGAGTCACATTTGTGCCTGTACGTCTATCGCGCACTGAGATCTTTTTGATCTGCGGTGGCAAATGCTGCCTAGCCACGACTACTCGCTGGTCGCAGTGCTCGGGGTCCTGTGCTGATGTCCGGCCGCGGGGACGCCGCTACCGAAGTCGCAACGCTGGGGGAGGACATCTCAAGCACGAGGAGGACGACCGTCGCCGACTTCCATGCCGAGCTCCGCCATCTGCTTGCGTAGCGCGTCGGCACGGTCACAAGCATCGTCGTACAGGTCTTCCAGGGTGCTGATCTGTTCTGGCGTCTCTTTCGATGCCAGAGCTCGCCTGATCTGCGACTGCGCCCCTCTCATTGAGGTGATTGCCCTTAGCCACTTGCGCGTAACGGTGACGCGATCGATTTCCGGCGCCAACGCTTCCCGAGTCCACACACGCGCAGGCTCGCCGGTTTTGGTCTGCCAACCGTCTGACGGGGAAAACAAGCCGGATTCGCCCGCGAACCATCGCATTGCGTCGTGCGACTCGTGCGGTCTTCCGGGTAAGACGTTCACTGGGCCGCGCGGGAGATCGGGAAACAGCAACTGGACGGGGGCGATCTGCAGCGCCGCCGCCAACACGATGAGATCCGCCACGTCGAGACCGCGTCGCCGACCTGTCTCCAAGTCAGAAATGACGGCTCGTGAGATCGGGTGGCCCAGCTCTGCCGTGCGCTCCGAGAGTGCCTGCCCTGACAGGGGCGGCAAGGCGGCAGTTCGCGCGCGCCGCACCTCTTTTCCCACTCTGTCGACGATCTGCTGGCTCCACTCCTGCGTCATGAACACGCATACTACGGCATCTAAGCCAGCTATTGCGGTGAATCTACGACAGAGGTACCTTGTGGTGGAACCACTCAGACGTAGCCGCAATCGCGACGAGCTAGTGGTGATTCACGACAGGAGGATGAAATGGGCAGGCAGCTCTTCTCAGTGCAGGAAGGCATGGCCCGGACCGGGCTCGGTCGGTCCAACTTCTTCAACAAAATCGCGTCCGGCGAGATCCGAAGCGTCAAGGTCGGCAAGCGCCGCCTGATACCCGACACCGCCATCGACGAGTACATCGAACGCCTCGAGTCCCGGAGCGCCGGCGACGCGGACGTCGCATAAGTGACGCTGACACAGGACCCATACGGAACTGAAGTGCCCTCGGCTGAATCCGGTGTGTCAAGCACCGGAGCCGAGGGCACCAGGCCTACCACCCGCGAGGACGGAGGCTTCGACGACTGACTTTAGATCATTGATCGATCCCCATCAAGGCCTTTTTGCCATTCCCGGGATCGACTTCTGACGCGGTGACCCATCCCGCGATCACATCATTCACGGCCGACCGATGTCCCCGCATCAGCACATGACCTGATGCAGGCGTTTTCGGCGAGTGCGTCGTTTTCAGGCAGAGCCCGACGATAACCAGCCTGCCGCCGTTGCCTGTGCACCCTTTAGCGATCCTCGTCGACCGGCCGCGAGGCACCACTTCGAGAACTGATCATTAACGAGGTGGCGATACCGATCAGCCACGCGTCGTCACGGCGCGGGGCCAGAGGGCGTGGAGCGGACAACGTGGGTGCGGACATTGGGGGTCACCCCTGGGGGGTCCGGGTGAAGCAGCACGTAGTCCGACGCAGTAGACAGGACCACCCTCCATGCCAACAGTTTCTATCCTCGGTGCTCGAAGAACGGACCGTCGGACCCGGCGCACAATCAACTCCGGTGTGGGTTCGATGACAACACTCGGATTGCTTGTGGTTGCTGTTCGGGTGGTTCTGTCAGCATCGACCGCTATTCCGGTAACGGTGGTATTGCTGGTATTTCTTCCCGTGCGGGTGTCACATCCCAATCGGTAATCACCGGTATCGGACTCTTTGCTGGGGTGGCAAGGATGGGTCGTGTTGCTGCCACTCCTCCAATGCAGCCATCACTTGCGTTTCTTCCCTCACCCGTATTGCAGGTATTGCGGGTAAGGGAATCCCACTCTTCAAGGCGTACCGACATATGAAAGAGGACACGCATGTCACATAACGTGATCGCCTTCTGTAACCAGAAAGGTGGCGTAGGCAAAACGACGACCACCTTCCACATCGTTGATGCGGCCCGTCGCGCCGGCCACCGAGTCCTGGCACTCGACATGGACCCTCAGGGAAACTTGAGCACCGTCCTCAGCGCCGGTGAGCCCACGCCCGGTGACGCGGGAATGGCGGACGCATTGTCGGACCGGTCGGCCGCCACCCTCGCAGACGTCGTGGCACCATCCATCTGGGACGGCGTCGATCTGGTGGCCACCGATCCGAACTCGGAATCCCTCGCGTTTGTGCGGGATGAGCTGATTCTGGGGGGCGCGGGACGCGAGCGGCGACTCCGAGATGCACTGGAATCGCTCGCTCCGATGTACGGACTGGTGGTGATCGACTGCCCGCCGAGTCTGGACCTGTTGACGATCAACGCTCTGGTGGCGGCGCAACGAGCGCTCGTGGTCAGTCAGTCCGCGCTGTTCTCCGCGAACGGGCTGGCACGCTTACGACGAACCATCGACGTGGTCCGCCGCAGCTACAACCCGACGCTCGAGCTGGTGGGCGCGATCATCAACCTCCACGAACGCAACACCATCGCTGGTCGCGAGCAGCTGGCCGAGATCGCCGACTGCATCACGGTCATCGGAGATCCGGTACCCAAGCGAGTCGTGCTGAAGGACTCCTCCGAGGCACAGACCAGCCTGCTCGACTGGGGCACGACGGACGCACGCAATCTGGCCAGCATCTACCGCCGCACGTCGGGACTGCTCATGGAAGGAGTCGACGATGGCGCGTCCTGAACGCCTGAAAAGCAGCTTGGGCAACTCGAGTCCGCTCGACCCGGTGGCCGACCTGGTACCGAGCGCGGAGTTAACAAATCCTCCGCCAGTCGTAGGCAGGCCAGCCAAGACCAAGCGGACGTTCTACTTCTACGTCGAGACGAGTGAGCGTCTCCTGAACGCAGCCGAAGCGTTGATGGCCACACCGGGAGCACCTCGCGGTCCGTCCGACCTCGCTGCAGAAGCAGTGGAGCGCTACGTCGACTACCTGGAGGCCACCCACAACAACGGCCAGCCGTTCGCGCAGAGAAGCGGGCCGCTGCAGAGAGGGCCGCGCATTCGGTAACCAACAGCAGCAATGCCAGCTGTAGGGGCCGTTGATCATAGGTATCGTGAGGCTGACCAGTCGAGTATCAAGCGCCTATCACCGGCTGTCACTTACATGTCGGGAAGCCGTCAGCCCCGGTGGTGTAACCGAACCACAGCCGTGGGAATGATTTTTGCAACCCCGGTTTCGAGTTGACGAGAACAGATTTGGACCACCCCTACCTAGCCTCAGCTGCTCTCGTTGGTCTGTTGCCGTAGTTCGAATTTCAAGGTCTTTCCTGTGGACGTTCGCGGCAGTTGATTGGTGAAGATGATGTCACGTGGGTTTTTGTAACCGGCGAGGAGCCCGCGGGCGTGGGCCGTAGCGATAATGCGTGCGCTCGCCAATCGGCGCCGTCAGTTCGACCTTTAACACGGAGGTCTCATGATCAAAAGCATCTCGCTCAATTTGGATGGCAAAGAGGTATCCGTGGACGCTAGGGGATGTACGTTGTTCCTAAGCAAAATGGGTACGAGATCAGGTGACATACGGCACTTATCTCTCGTGCCAGAACGGCGACTGTGGGTCAAGCACGGTGTTGATAGACGGGAACCGTTCAAATCTTGTATCATGCCTGCGTGGAGGGTTGACGGCATGTATGTCGAGGCTACCTGTCGGCCCGGCGAGCTCGCGCAGTCGCACCGATGACAATTCCGTGCGCGAGGCCTGCCTTTAGGCTGAGTGTGAAACATCTCGGTGGCCTGTTGAGCTCCAGGAGTTCTTCTCTCTGCACGTTGGCCAGCATTTTTCAGTGGGCGCAGATCATCTGGTTTGGACTGTTCTGCCCGACGGAGCGTTGTTAACCCTCGACGAGCTTCTCTATCGGTACAGATCGGCTCGCGACACGCTCCACGACATAGACGATCTCGGTCCTGAATGGCCCGAGATAATACGTTCGCAGGAGGCCGGCGAAACAGCTGAGATGTTCCTGGACGCGTACGTGCCGTTCGCCGAGGACGGTGCCGGCGACTTCGAATACATCGACACTCGCCCAGGTGGACATCACGGCTTTGTTCGCTATTTCATGTCGGAGGCTGCTGATGGTGCCTCTCTATACGTGTATGTCGCAGAGATCCGCGCTCCCCTTCGAGGCCGTCCTGTTCGACGGACGTCTATCGAGGCGCCCCGAGAGCAGATCGGTCGTATCGCGGACCTGCGTATCGATGTCCTGGTAGATGCTCCTGTACGGGGTCGCCAAACTCATCCTGCGCCGCCCGCGAGAAGCTAGCTTCCGAAAATCGAGCCTGAACCCGTGCTCGGCGGACCGGGAGGCGGCGGGGGCACACTCCCGTCTGTTATGACCGAGACCGTGGAGAATTGGCTCGTTACATACGCTGCGGCGCTGTTCGGAGCGACAGCAACAAGTTGGCCATTGCCCGGTGTCGTGACGGTGTCGACCAAGGTCAAGGTCGCCACGTCGATCACATAGACGGCTTCGTTGCTCACCACGTATGCAACCGAGTCGTCAGGGGCTACGTCGAGGCCAGCGGGCTGGCTGTCCAGCGTGAGCTTCTGCACACGGCCCGTCGCGATGTCCAACTTCTGCAACTGGTTGCCCTCTGAACCCACTGACGTGAAGAACAATGTTCGGCCCGATTCGGCGACGTCGATCGTGAATGCAGTCTCGCGGCCAGTCGGAATGCGTCTCGAAACATGACTCGACGCGAGGTCGATGACAGCAATCGAGTAATCACCGAGCAAGTCCGTCGAGTACGCCGTACGGCCATCCGGAGAGACGGCCACGAACAAGCTGCGATCGCCAGCCTTGACCAGCGAAGTCGTGTTGGTCTTGGTGTCGAGGATCAGAACGTTTCCGTCGAACTGGCAAGCCACGACAACTTTCGAGCCATCCTGTGTCATGACGGTTCCCAAGGGCCCATCGCAGGCCGGTAGCACGTTGCGTACAGCGAGCGTGCGAGTGTCGATCACTGACAAGGTGTCGCCGCCGTTGTCCCCCATGAACAACGTCGAACCGTCGGGGGAGACTGCGAGCCCGACAGGACCCGCACCTATAGGGACCGTCTGTACGACTGCGCGTGTCGTCGTATCGATCTTCGAGAGTAGCCCCCCCGTTTCATTGTCGCCGTGCGTAACGAACGCGGTCCGGTTATCCGGAGATACGGCGATACCCTCAGGTCGGCCAGAAACTTCGATCGAGGCGGCGACGGTGTAGTCGGTTGACGGTTGGGCGGCGGCAAGGCCTGGGGTGAGGGTCATCGCCGAAATCCCGGCGATGGCGACCATGCGCCTGACTGTGCGGGGGCGGTTGTCCTGCAGTGGCACTGTGCTTCTCCATCTACTGCGTCGAGGATGAAAGGCTGTGCGCAGTCTATGGGTACCGACTGTTCCGCTTGCTACCAAAGATTTCAACGCACTCTTCGGGCGCGTCTAAGCATGTCCCTGAACGATCGCTTACGACACGACCGATCGTGGGTCCATTCAGCGCGGTCGTCACACGATCCGCTGCGCCGCGATTAGCGAACAGCATTTGCTACCGGGTCAAGGCGCAGCCGCACGTTCGGCCTGGCGACAACCGGACCAAAGCACCGGAACCCCCTCTGCGCCCTCCTGCGGGTTTGGGTGTGCGTTTTGACCATCGTCATACCGGACGAGCGCGAACGGGCTACTGAGAGTGATTGACCACGAGGTTCTCTCAGTCAAACCGTCCGCTGGAAGTGTCCACTTGTTTGGTCCAGCTTCCCGTAGTCTCTACTGGACAGATCGAGTCCAGCAGGCCGGAGGGGCATGAAAATCGGGTACGCGCGGTGCAGCACCGCCCGACAGGACACCTCCGTCCAAGTTGGACTGCTCGCCAAGATTGGTGTCGACCGCGACCGGGTCTATATCGACCACGCTGTCAGCGGCCGGCAAGCAAAACGCCCCGGACTCGAACACGCCATTAACGCCAGCCGCGACGGCGACGAATTTTGCGTCACCAAACTCGACAGACTCTCCCGATCGGCCGGAGACCTCCACGAAACCGTGAACCGCCTCGCCGCCAGGGGAGTGGCACTGTCGATCGACGGCAAGGTCTATGACCCAGCTGATCCCATGGGCAAAATGTTCATCGGGATGCTGGGCCTCATGGCCGAATTCGAGTCCGACTTGATCCGAGCCCGCACCCGCGACGCGATCGCTGCCGCAGCAGCGGCCGGTAAGATGAAAGGCCGGCCGCACACTCTGACCCCTGAAGAGCGGGCATACCTACTCCAGGTATTCGAAACACGGCAGTTCAAGATTGAAACACTCTGCAAAAACACAGGATTGAAACGATCCGCCCTATACAGCAACCTCGCCCTGGCGCGGGGAGAACGAGATGCTCTAGCGGTCGCGAGAGGCGGTTAGTGCAGTCCACTTCTGAAACAGTGCAGGCGTCTTTCGAAACTGACAGATGGACTCAAATCCAGGGGAGTGGCGTTCGCATCCGTCACCGAACAGATCGACACCAGCACCGCCAACAGCGAGCTCATCTTCCACAATTTCGGTGCCCCCGCCGCCTTCGAGCGTCAACTGCTCCCCACGAACTAGACCTCGGAGTCCCGTTCGCCACTTAGAGTCGTTCCCGTGACCAGTTCTGATGGCGACCGTCGCGCCGCTCCCGGTTGGTATCAAGACATCCAGGCGAACGTTTTGCGGTACTGGGACGGTCATCAATGGACCAACGCCACGCAGCCGATTCCGCCGGCGCTGCCATCACCGCAACGACGGAAGATACCCAGGAAAGCGCTCGTCCTGGGAGCCATCGGCGGCGTCGCGCTGATCGCGTCAGCGGCGACCATCTTCGCCCTGACTCGACCCGACGATGTCAGGTGGTCCGCCTTTCCACACACCGCTGCTTGCACTGAAGAGAAGAACGGGCTCGACATGCCGTCGAACAGCACCGACACCACCGTAAAGACTGCGAGCCTGGAACACCTGGGTGAGCAGAAGATCGCGGTCACCATCGACTTCGCCGTCACGGCACCGCCGACACCGCGCTTGGTCACATCCCCTTACTCAGACGAGCCAGTTTTTGAAGCCGGGAGCTTCGTCTACAACGTGTTGGTCGGTGCCGACGAGGGATCTGTGTTTACTGCATTGACAAAGGATGGGTGGGGAGCGGCTCGACTTGATCTCGCCGTGGACGAGGGCCTCGGCGACCCCGTCCCGGAGTACACACAGCGAAACTTCTTGATCGACTTCGAACGTTCGGCTCGTTCTGTGCGGTTCGTATACGACCTCGACGGCCAACCCAACCTTTTCAGCGACGGCCCGTTCACGCCTGAAGTTCGGGTCAATGCGTTCAGAGTGGGGCCTCCCGTCCCCGATTCAGTGCGGGGAGGATCCGACACCTACTACGCCAGCCAGCTGTGCTCCTGGAACCCGGCGGCCAGGACCGACAACCAGAACAGCGCACCCGTGAGCCCTCAGCTTGACCCTCCGGCCCTGGATACGCGACCGTCCAGCAGCAGTACTGACCAGAACGATTGCGGACCGGACGCCAACGACGCTCTCACCGACGCCCTGACGACGTTGCCACCCGAACCGAACACCGGCCGCGAATGGGACCCTGTCCCGATCGGAAGCAACTTTGACGCATGCGCTGATCTGTCCGCCATCATGGTCGGTGTCGAAGGCGGGACGGGGAGCTCGCCGGTGCAGGCGTTGATGTTTCATCGCGGAGAGTACCTCGGTACCGGAACGTCAGAAGCCTATGGGTTCACGGAACTCGACTTGGCGGCGTCCACAGACGACACGGTGGTCCTCACCTACGAAACCGGACAGTCGTGCAACGCCTGCGATGACGGTGTCGTCACATCCGTCCGCTTCCAATGGGACGGTCGATCCGTCCAAATACTCGACAACCCGCCAAACTGAGAAGCGGGCGTTCCCCGTCGTCGAAGAACTCCGCCTCCTCCGTCGAGACGACCACCGGCACGGATTCCAGCAGCCCCATCCGCAGCGCCTTCTCCGTCGCAGCGGCGGTCCAGGCGGCGAGGGAGCAGTCCGCTGTCTGAGACAGAGCACTCGTCTTCTGAAGCTGGCAGGCGTGTTGCGATCTGCCCGCACGCGAGTCGAGCTAACGCCATCGATCCTCTCACCGATGACTATCTAGTTGCTCGTGGAATGGCCACGACCGACGGCACACGAGATGATGAGGACCTTATGCCGCAGAGGGTTTACACCGGCTGTCGAGACTGCAGGAACTGCACAAATTCCGATCTCGCGCACACTGGCCGGAAGCTGGGGCGCGCGTCCGCCGGTGTCGTGACCCTCGGTGCATCGGAGCTTGCGATGGCCACCAAGAAGAAGTGCCGTGCATGTGGACACCAACTGAGCCTGCACGCGCAATTTGTCGAGTCGGTCCAGGCTCCGAACGGATACGCGGCCCCGGCGTCGGGTGCACCGGCCCCAACCGACTCTGCTTCCGGAACCGGCCACCACAATGCAAGCCGGCCGGGATTCCTGAGCCGCACATACCGACGGATCCATACGTTCTACACCCACCCCGATGCCGCCACCAGGCGCAAGCGTCGATTCGGAACTGCAATTGGCCTGGTCGTCTTCGGCGTGATCGGCTCGATCGGGAACTTCGCCGACGGTGAACTCGGTGCGGGCTTCGCGGGGCTGGCGATGGCAGTCGGTGGTGTGATCTGGGCGCTGCGGGAGATGGCGGCAACGAAGCGGACTCGGGACGCGGAAGTCATCGACCGGGCGCAGCAGCAACATCACTCGTCCGACCCGAACCGACAGCTGTACGGCGAGTATCAGCCACCGAACCTGAACTCCGACGAGGACGAGACCCGGTAGGTCCAATATGCAGGGATGCTATGTGTAGCTGAACGGAGAGCAATCGGAGCGTGACGAGTTCGGACGCGCATGTTTTGCAAGGTGCCCGACCCGATCCGCAAAATAGCGATCATGGTGAAACCCTGCTGGGGTCCCCTCGTCTCCGAACGTAAGCCCCTCGACTCTTGCGAGTCGAGGGGCTTACGTGGCTCACGCAGACTTGCTCAAGGTGTAATCACTCCAGCTGCAAAGTTCGGTGACCGGGATGCTCGATCACCCACGAATGACGACCTCAATCGATTCAACATCGACGTCGTACGTCAGCGCGAGTCCAGCCTTCGCCTCCCGGATGGTCAATCCTGCAGATGCCCGGACAGTCTCCGCGGCCGCCGGCTCCTCCTGAAACGGTTCGAAGTCGAGGGCATTCACGTCTATCCCCAGGCTTTCAACCGTGGTGTATCGCACGGGATTCCGATCACCCGTCCACGCGTGGGCCACGTTGACCCGCGCGTACTCGCTGAACTGAATCTTCCAGCGACTGGCGTCGCCGTCGGTAGCCGGGCTGATCCGTGAGATCCGCCCGACCAGGAATGCACTTCCATGGGGCTCGGTGCCGTCCGCGTACGCCTCCGGGTTGTGGGCGTTCTGCGTGCACACCAGGTACTCGCACTTCTTGGCGCGACCAGCGTCCAACTTCCACGACTGTGATCCGCCCTCGTTCAGGATCGAATCAAAGCTCTTTCCGGTGAACACGACTACTGCATTCTCACTGTTCGTCATGGTCTAGATGGTAGCGAACTATCAACGAACTATCAACGAACTGTCGACGATCGAATTCGAGCTTGTCTAAGGTGCGCTTTCATGGATCGCGAGACTTGGCCGATGTCCCAACCTCCCGGGCGGTCAGATGTAGGCGCGACCGGGTGGTAGGTGGCGGTCGGGGAGTGACCCGGTTGGTTCCGACCGCAGGCACTTCGGCCCTGTGTGTGGCGCTGCGAGAAGTTTCGGGCAGCGCCTCGGGCCCGTCTGGGAAGTCGTGTCGAAGGGGAACCACAAGGAGGTTCGCTGCGTCCAAGTGAACATGGACCCGGAGCAACGCGCTGCACTCATCGCCGACGGATACGACCCCGACGACCCAGCCCTTCTCGCCGAGCACGATCAGGTCCGCGCGCTCCTCCGCGCGCATCGACACCTCACCAGCGAACCCGGGCGGCTACGCGACTGGTACCGCACCACCGGACTCACCCGACTCCCTAACCGCCCGGGCCCGATATAGAACACATGTTCGATTGCTGATAGCTTGGCAACGCGGGGTCGGGTGGCGGTCGACGCCAACAGTCGATCCGGGAAGCGCCCGGCCCCGCACACGATCATCGGAACCGCCAGCGGTATCGGAGGCGACCATGACCCGCGTCGACTGGACAGGCCTTGCCCGAAGTCTCCGTGACCATGCCGCTGCCGACGCCGAATTGCGCACGGCGGACACAGGGAAGCCGCACCGGCCCGACCACCTCGTGCTGCGCATCGCCAGCTCTTGCGACACCGCCGCCTACAGCCCCGACCGGCCCAATCCCCGCCTCGAGACACAGGTCGCGGCAGCTCTCGCCACCAGACCGACTGCCAGGCCGCGCACAGGGAGTTTCGACTTCAGTAGCAGCCCCGGCCACCGCCCCGACGCCCCGCGCCGCTGAATCGATGCACTCTTAAGGTGCGGCATCCACATCGAGTCGCAGTCGGCCACTGGTCGACGGCAGGCCGCGCCCGCGTCGGTGGTCGCGTATCGCCTCCTCTGCGGGCGACGGTCAGGGTGGCTTCATCGCCCGGCCCGAGCGGTTCGCCCACGCCCACTTCTCAGCCTTGTCCACGTCCCATACCGCGAAGCGCACAGGCCCGAACACCGCCGGATACCTGTCGGCGAAGATCGTCCCGACCGAAGTCGCGAATCGTTGCATGTCGGGCTCTTCGCGAGGTGAGTCGCAGTCCACGAGGAATCTTGCCCACGACCGAAAATTTCCGGTCAAGGTCAGATTCGTGACCGTCATGTTCAGCAGAGCAGCACGCGCCACCGCCCTCCTGTCCTCCGGGTAGGTGTCACCATCGGTATCTCGGCCGCTGTCGGCGTAGGACACGCGAGCGCTCTGCAACATGGTCCACACCTGTATCGACTGCTCGTGCAAGTCATGCAGTGCCGTCCGGAGTTCGTCGTCGTCGCCGACCTCCTCGGGAATCGCCGGGGGGATATCGAAGCGGTCGAACCGTGTCCTTCGCTGCGGCCGCTCGTCGACGGCAAACTCGCGACGTGCACGCAGCAGGTACCCAAGAGAAACCGGCACCTCCTCCGCGAACAGGGTGACGTAACTGTGCTCGAAGATGCGCCACGCCGACGACGACAGCAGAAAGTGGAGGAACTCGCGGGTGTCTTGCTTGCCATCATGTCCGCGCCAGATCAGGTGAGTCCTGGATCGGCCGATGAACTCGGCGACCAGTTCAGCGCCGGCCGGATCGTAATCGACGTTGACAGGGCCACCACCGTCCACGAAGAACGGGTGGTCCTCGGGGATCACGCTCGCTGTTTCGCCGACGACAGTGATCTTCACGGGTTCCTCTCGGTCATGATTCCGTCCGACACTCGTGACCAGGTCGCCGCCACCGACCTGACGGGAGGGACGCACTCGGAGTCGAAGGGGCGTGGCCGGACGGTTCGTGTCCGATCAGTTGGTGTTCGCTGCCGCAGCAGTTTCGGAGTACCGGGCACGCAGAGTTGCGAGTGTTGTCCGACCCGATGGTTCGTCGACGGCCCAGAAGTCCCACCCGTTGACCGCACCTCCGTCCTTCGCAGCTTTGCCCGCCGCACTGGGAGTTGGGTAGATGTCGGAAGCGAACTCGATCCGGCCGTCGCTCAGGACCTCCGCGCTGGCCGGCCATGCACCGTTGGTCGATGTCAGCTTCGTTCCCGCGGAAAGCATTCCTGCTTGGAGGAGATGAAACACCGTGATCCCCTGGAAACGGCTGGTACGGGTGGCGCCCGTCTGCGACAGGATGACGCCGGACTCGTCGGCCGTTGCCGGGTCGTGACCGAGTAACCGCAGGACTCGGCTGATCGGAAGCACACATGCCTCCAGAGTGGCGCGGTCGAAGGCCGGGAGTGTTTCGTCGACCGGGCGAACCTTGTTGTGCAACTGAGCATTCTCGGCGGCATTCAGCAGGTCGTAGAGGCGACCCTCGACCCATGCGACCTGCGCCGAGTTAAAGCTGTGTGTCGTGTCCCGCTGGATCAGCAGCGCACGTCTCCAGTGATCTTTATTCGTCAAGTGATCGAGCAGGCGCGTTCGGATGCCCCCGGGTGCAGTCATCCCGACGTAGCACCCCCACTTGCCCTCTGCATCCACGGGATCAAGAAGCACATAGTTGCCCGGTCGGTTCCATTCGAGCCCGAGACGGCGAACGTGGGCCTGCTCGACGACGGCAAGACGGAGGGCGGCGTGGGCGTCGTACATGACGATCGGGTCAGCCGCGGTCTCCGGCAGCAGGACGGTCACCGGGAGCAGATCAGCTTCACGTTCGATCACCGCCCGAGTATCGCAGTGCATACCGACAGGTCCCGAGAATCGAGACACGCGATGTCGAAACCTGCTCGGCGTGACGTTCCAACGCGTCAATCAGCTCGTCAACACCAGACCCACGATCACCGCGGCCGCGGTGTCACGGGATCACCTCACACCTCGTCGCCGTCGATGGTGCGCGGCTCGGCAGTGCCGTTTCATCCGGTTGCGGTGTCGGTGGTGGGGGTCTTCGCTGCGGTGCGGGTGCGTCGGGCCCTGGCTCGCCGCCCCGTTGTTCGGGGCGCGGCCGGGGTGGGCAGGCCCGCGGACTTGAGCTCGGCCGGTGTCCAGCCGGCATCGACCGCTTCCTTGTAGGCCTTCGCCAGTGCGGTGTCGGCGTCCGCCGCTGCAGTGCGGGCGGCAGTCACGGCGGAGTGCGCTGCGGAGGCTGCGGTTGCGGCGTCGAAGAGGGATTCGACGTAGCGGGTGCGTGTGTCGATGGCAGCGCGAGCGCGCGCGAGAACAGTGTCCTTGTCGAGGGTGGTGATGGCAGACATGAGGGCCTCTCGTGGGAGCGTCGACGGCCGCACGACACCTACGCGACACGCACACCCCCCGTAGGAGCGGTGGGTGCACACGCCGAGTTGCGGCGACCGGGTCATGGACGCTCGACCGTGACCCTCATCGACGGTCGAACAGTTCGACTCTAAACCATCACTCCAACGGGTGCACGCCCTGATGCGCACCGCAATTGCTTCGGTAGCTACGGGGCGGCGTCGGTGTCTGTGGCCTGTGACAGCCTCCGGGAATGGTCGACCGCAGCGCATCCCTCCCGCCGCTAACCCGGGTCCGAGACGTGCTCGATGGGCAGGTCGAGGACGGCACTCACGCTGTGCTGCTCGGGTCCTTCGTCGACGTGATCACGGCGCGGAACGAGCAGTCGGGGCTGTGGGCTCGTGGGCTTTTGGTCGACGACACAGGTGCGGTCCAGTTCTGGCTTCTCCCGCGCGCCTTCACGCGCACCGACCATAAATATCTGGACGGAGCGACACAGGTTGTCGTGAACGCCTGCGTCTCAGTCTCGGACACTCTGACCGCGTTGGTGATCAATCAGGTTTCACGTCACGGGTCTGCGAACGCCTGACACACTCCGCATCATGAGCGTCACACTTCCGCCACCTCTCACGGCCGCCACCGACGACGACGCGGTAGCGCTCCTGCGCGAGTACTACGGCAGTACCTACCTCGACAGCGGGTGCTACACCGGCGCGTACTTCGACAGTTGGGCACCGCAGAATCGGGTGGCCGACGCCGACCGATTCACCGCCGACGATCTGGTCGCGATCACGTTCTTGTCGGTCGACGTCGATGCACGCGCGGCACGCGAACTGCTCGTCACCCGCGCCGCACGATTGACCGAACTGTTGGACGCTGTCGGACCCGACCGAGACCTCGTCGACGAAACTCACGAAGTGACATCTCTCCGACGTCTGGAAACGGAACTGAGGAGCATCAACGACGTCGGCTTCACTAAAGCGTCGAAGTTGATGGCGCGCAAACGACCGCGTCTGGTGCCGATCTACGACACCGTCGTCACTCGCGTCCTGAACACGGTCGAGGTTCACTGAGATCCGATCAGGGAAGCCCTCCGCGCCGACAGCGGTGCGCTGCATGCCCGACTGCTGACGATCCGAGCCGCAGCAGCATTGCCCGAGGAGATCAGTGCGCTGCGTATTCTCGACGTAGTCACCTGGATGTACGGCAAAGCGGCGTAGGTAACCCGCCGACCGGGGGCGTGGCGAGTGCAGGCGTGCGACCAGTAGTAGTCGTTCCCGTACGGGTCGCGCCGGTAGCGACCGCCGGCCGTGCCGCTTGCGTCGGCGAGCGCGAACAGCGGCAGCATGAACACCACCACAGCGACGAGCGTGAGGACCGCGGCGATGACGGCGGAGAACACGACCGCAAGGGCTATGAGGAACGCTGCGCTTCCGATGACGGTGAGAATGTTCGCGACGAATCCCTTCCACCCGGCGTCATTTTCGTTGAGGTAGCGGACGTACCAGATGAGGAGGCCGGCGAAGGCGACGGGGGGGCGGGTCGACGTCGTCGGTGAGAAGCGAGGTGAGCGTCAAGGAAATGTCTTTTCGCGGCGGGACTGCCCTCACCGATTCGGTGTCGCACCGAAGGGGCCTGATGTGTTGTGTGTCTACAGCGAGGCACCGACATCGTGTCCGGTGTTCGGTCCGATGTCAGAACAACGTCGGTGGCGACTGTGTGTCAACGCTGTGGCCGGCGAGCGCGGCCCGCAGTCGCTGCTCGTCGTAGCCGCGGCGCAGCGCGTCTCGTATCGCGACCGCTCGACCGTAGCGGCCGCGCGGATCACCACCTGCCGGCGTCGGCCCGAGGTGCCGGCCGACGGCGACGGCATGTGCCAGGTTCGACGATTGCGTCCCGAGTTTGAGGTGCCCGTCGGCGGCACGCACACACAACGTCTCGTCGCAGTCGTGCTCACCGACGACACCGTCACCCAGGTCGCCGTGCGCGAGGAGAAGCGCGACCCTGTGCGCTGACAAGGTCCGCGGGGTGTCGCCGTCGGTGAAGGTGAAGCGGCCGTACCCGTCCGGGTTCGACACCGCTCCGGTGAAGTAGTGGCACCCCGGAGTCGCGACGACCTTGCTATGGAATCGCCGCACCGTAGCCTCCGACAGCGGGGCTTTCAGCGGCCGCCACGTCCGCGTCGGTGGTACAGGCGCAGCAGTGGTGTCGACGGCGTCGCCGAACAACACCAGTTGCCCGTCGACACCTTCGGCCTTCGCATGTGACGCCGTCACGGTGTGCCCCGGACCCGTCCCCACC